>NZ_BAABGJ010000081.1:0-300416 GCF_039541515.1 Variovorax defluvii | reverse complement strand
CCTGCCGAAGGACAGGCGTGCTTCGTGAACTGACTCGCCGCAGCTGTTTGAGCGCAGCGCCCGAAGGGCGCGTAGCGAGTTCTGCGGCGGGGCCGGATGCACGAGCACCGCAGGTTGCCCGCAGCGAAGCGGAGGGACACGCGCAGTGGGGTCGCCTTTCTTTGGTTACTTTCTTTGGCGAGACAAAGAAAGTAACTCGCCCGCCGGGGCGAATTCCCGGCTCCTGCGCCACACAACCAGCAAGGCAAAAACAAAGCCCCAGGTGGCAAATCAACAGCTCCCGCGCCAAACAACGAGCAAGGCAAAAGCAAAGGCCCAGTGCCCTCATCCGCACCCTCTCCCAGCAAGAGAGGGAGCAAGACAGCCCATCACCATGAGCCTCCTCAAAGTCACCGAACTCGGCAAGTCCTTCGGCGGCGTCAAGGCCGTCGACGGCATCAGCTTCGACCTCGCCCCCGGCGAACTGCTGGCCCTCATCGGCCCCAATGGCGCCGGCAAGTCCACCACCTTCAACATGGTCAACGGCCAGCTCAAGGCCGACCGCGGTTCGATCCTGCTCGACGGCCAGGAACTCGTGGGCCGCAAGCCGCGCGAGATCTGGCGGCTCGGCGTAGGCCGCACCTTCCAGATCGCCGAAACCTTCGCCTCGCTCACCGTGGTGGAAAACGTGCAGATGGCCCTGCTGTCGCACGACCACAAGCTCTTCGCCACCTGGCGCCGCGCCGCCGATCACAAGCGCGAGCAAGCCTTGGCCTTGCTCGACCAGGTCGGCATGAAGGCCCAGGCCGACCGCCCCTGCAGCGTGCTGGCCTACGGCGACGTCAAGCGTGTCGAACTCGCGATCGCCATGGCCAACTCGCCCAAGCTGCTGCTGATGGACGAGCCCACCGCCGGCATGGCACCCAAGGAACGCAACTCGCTGATGGCGCTGACCAAGCAGCTCGTGATCGACCGCGGCATGGCCGTGCTCTTCACCGAGCACAGCATGGACGTGGTGTTCGCCTACGCCGACCGCATGATCGTGCTGGCGCGCGGCCGCCTGATCGCGCAGGGCAAGCCGCTGGAGATCCGCGACCATCCCAAGGTGCAGGAGGTCTACTTCGGCAGCGGCAAGACCTTCGAGAAGATCGCAGAGAAGGCCGCGGCGGTGAATGCCGCGGTGGGAGCAGAAGCATGAGTTCACACGAGCAGTTGCTCGAAGCCAAGTCCCTGTGCGCCTGGTATGGCGCTGCGCAGATCCTCTACGACGTGGACCTGGAGGTCCGCCGCGGCGAGGTGGTGGCGCTGATGGGCCGCAATGGCGCCGGCAAGTCCACCACGCTCAAGGCGCTGATCGGCATGCTGTCCAAGCGCCGTGGCGCGGTGCGCTTCCTGGGCCACGACATCTCCAAGTGCGAGCCGCACCACGCGGCCAAGCTGGGCCTGGGCTTCGTGCCGGAGGACCGGCGCGTCTTCACCGACCTCACCGTCATGGAGAACCTCGAGGTCGGCCGCCAGGCCGCGCGCCGCTGGGGCGACGGCAGCGAGGCGCCGCTGTGGACGCCCGAGCGCCTGTTCAAGCTCTTCCCCAACCTGGGCGAGATGCCGCAGCGCCCCGGCGGCCGCATGAGCGGCGGCGAGCAGCAGATGCTGACGGTGGCCCGCACGCTGATGGGCAACCCCTACCTGGTGCTGCTGGACGAGCCCTCCGAAGGCGTCGCGCCGGTGATCGTCGAGCAGATGGCCAACATGATCCTCGAGCTCAAGGCCCAGGGTGTGAGCATCCTGCTGTCGGAGCAGAACATGCATTTCGCCGAGCTGGTCTCCGACCGCGCCTACGTGCTCGAAAAGGGACAGATCCGCTACCACGCCTCGATGGCCGATCTGGCCACCAACGAGGAAGTGCGGCGCGCCTACCTTTCTGTTTAAGGTTCATCACCACGCGAGGAGCGAAAAACCATGCATGACACGCACCGCAGAGTCTTTCTCCAATCCGCCGCCGCGCTCGGCCTGGCCGGCCTGTCGGCGCCGCTCTTCGCGGCCGGGAAGATCAAGCCCACCGACAAGTCGGCGCTGATCGTGGTCGACGTGCAGAACTGCTTCGTCGACGGCGGCACGCTGCCGGTCAAGGGCGGGGCCGAGGTGGTGCCGGTGATCAACAAGCTCTCCACCGCCTTCGAGAACATCGTGGTCACGCAGGATTGGCACACGCAAGGTCATGCCTCCTTCGCCAGCGCGCATCCGGGGCAGAAGCCTTTCAGCAGCATCAAGCTCGCCTACGGCAACCAGGTGCTGTGGCCGGACCACTGCGTGCAGGGCTCGGAGGACGCGGGGCTGCACAAGGACTTGAAGCTGCCCAGCGCGCAGCTCATCATCCGCAAGGGCTACCACAAGGGCGTGGACAGCTACTCGGCCTTCGAGGAGGCCGACCGCAAGACGCCCACGGGCCTGGCCGGCTATCTCAAGCAGCGCGGGATCAAGACGGTGTTCGTCACCGGCCTGGCCACCGACTTCTGCGTGGCATGGACGGCGCTGGATGCGCGCAAGCATGGCTTCGAGGCCTACGTGATCGAGGACGCGACCCGCGCCATCGACCTCGACGGCTCGCTGGCGAAGGCCTGGAAGCAGATGCAGGCCAAGGGCGTCAAGCGCATCCAGTCGGCCGACATCGTGACCAGCGCCTGAGGGAGCCGCCCGCCCGATGCACGATCTCGCCCTCACGGTCAACGGACGCGATGTCGCGCTGTCGGTGCCCGAGGCCGCCTCGCTGCTGCACGTGCTGCGCAACGACCTGGGGCTCAACGGACCCAAGTACGGCTGCGGCCTGGGCCAGTGCGGGGCCTGCACGGTGTGGGTCGATGGCGTGGCCGCGCGGGCCTGCGTGATCCCGGCGCACGGCGTGGCCGGACGGGCCGTCACCACGCTGGAGGGCCTGGGCACGCGCGACAAGTGGCATCCGGTGCAGCAGGCCTTCGAGCAGGCCCAGGCGGCGCAGTGCGGCTACTGCCTCAACGGCATGGTGATGCAGGCCGCGGCGCTGCTGGCGCGGGACCCGCACGCCGGTGAGGCGCGCATCCGCGCCGAACTCTCGGGCAACCTGTGCCGTTGCGGCACCCACGTGGAGATCCTCGACGCGGTGCGGCGCGCCGCCGCGGCGATGGCGGAGGGCGCCGTCTCGTGAGCCGGCGCGCCGAGCAGCCGCGCAGCCGAAGCGATTTCCTGACAGCCCAGGGCGCGCTCGTCATCGTGCGCGACACGCCGCCTGCGCCGCCGCCCGCCAAGGGGCAGCCGGCCGCGATCCCCGGCAATCCGGCCGAAGGCCCGGAAATCCTGCTCGCGCTGTGGGACGACGGCAGCGTCACCGCCCTCAACGGCCATGTGGACCTGGGCACCGGCATCCGGACCGCGCTGGCCCAGGTGGTGGCCGAAGAGCTGGACCTGCCGCTGGCGCAGGTGCACATGGTGCTGGGCGACACCGCGCGTGCCCCCAACCAGGGCGCGACCATCGCCAGCGCCTCGCTGCAGATCCACGCGGCGCCGCTGCGGCTGGCCGCCGCGCAGGCACGCGCCTGGCTGCTGGAGCAGGCCTCGGAGCGCTTCGGCGTGCAGCCCGCGCTGCTCGAGGTGCGCGAGGGCCGCATCCACGCGGGAGACGACCCGGCCTTCAGCGTGCCCTTCGGCGAACTGGTGAGCGGCGGGCGCACGGTGCTGGGGCTGGATGCCGACGCACGGCTGAAGGACCCGAAGGACTACCGCATCGTCGGCACCGCCGTGCCGCGCGTGGACATCCCGGCCAAGCTCGCGGGCGAGCGGGTGTTCGTGCACGACATGCGCGTGCCCGGCATGCTGCATGGACGGGTGGTACGCCCGCCCTATGCGGGCGCGGACCACGGCGACTTCATCGGCAACACGCTGGAGTCGGTGGACGAATCCTCCATCGCCCACATCCCCGGCATCCGCGCGGTGGTGGTGATCCGCGACTTCGTCGGCATCGTGGCCGAGCGCGAGGAACACGCGGAGCAGGCGCTGCGCGCGCTGCGCGTGCGCTGGAAATCCTGGCCCGGCCTGCCCGGGCTCGACGACCTGGAGGGCGCGCTGCGCGCCAACCCGTCGACACAGCGCTTGCTGGTCGACGAGGGCCGCGTCGACGAAGCGCTGGCCGGCGCCGCGCAACCGATGCCGCGCACCTATGTCTGGCCCTACCAGATGCACGCCTCCATCGGGCCCTCCTGCGCGCTGGCGCATTGGCAGCCGGACGATGCGCCGGCCGTGCAGCTGCGCGTCTGGGCCGGCTCGCAGAACCCGCACGTGCTGCGCGCCGATCTCGCGAAGCTCATGGGCGTGGAAGATGTCGCCGTCGACGTGGTGCGCATGGAAGCGGCCGGCTGCTACGGCCGCAACGGCGCCGACGACGTGGCCGCCGACGCCGCCCTGCTGGCACGCGCCGCCGGCGCGCCGGTGCGCGTGCAGCTCACGCGCGAGCAGGAGCATGCGTGGGAGCCCAAGGGCGCGGCGCAGCTGATGCAGGTCAACGGCGGCCTCGATGCCGAGGGCAGGGTGGCCGCCTACGACTTCGAGACCTCCTATCCCTCCAACGGCGCGCCGACGCTGGCCCTGCTGCTCACACGCACCGTCGAGCCGCTGGCGCAGGCCTTCGAGATGGGCGACCGCACCGCGCGTCCGCCCTACGCCTACGAGAACCTGCGGGTCAAGGTCAACGACATGGCGCCGATCGTGCGGGCCTCCTGGCTGCGCGGCGTCTCGGCCCTGCCCAGTTCTTTCGCGCACGAGTCCTACGTGGACGAGCTGGCCACCGCCGCCGGCGTCGACCCGGTCGCCTTCCGCCTGCGTCATCTTCAAGACCCGCGTGCCGCGGAGCTGGTGCGCGAGACCGCGCAGAAGGCCGGCTGGCGCATGCGCACCGGTCCGCAGGAAAACGCGGACGGCGGCCTGGGACCCGGCGGCGACGTGCTGTTCGGCCAGGGCTTCGCCTATGCCCGCTACGTGCACAGCAAGTGGCCGGGCTTCGGCGCCGCCTGGTCGGCCTGGGTGGCCGATGTCGAGGTGCACAAGACCACCGGCGAAGTGCACGTGCGCCGCGTGGTGGTCGGGCACGACGCGGGGCTGATGGTGAACCCGGCCGGGGTCGAGCACCAGATCCACGGCAACGTGGTGCAGACCACCAGCCGGGCGCTCAAGGAGCGGGTGCAGTTCGCGCCGAAGGCTGAGGCTGCCGCGGGCGAGGCGCTGCCGGGCGTGCTGCCCGCCGGCGTGGTGGCGAGCCGCGAATGGGGCAGCTATCCGATCCTGAGCTTCCGCGAAGTGCCGGTGATCGAGATCGTGCACATGCAGCGGCCGGGCGAGCCGCCGCTGGGGGCGGGGGAGTCGTCCTCGGTCCCGGGCACGGCGGCGATCGCCAACGCGATCTTCGATGCGACGGGGGTGCGCTTCCGGCAGCCGCCGTTCACGCCGGAGGTGATCCGTGCCGCCCTGAATCCTCGCGCCGAGCCGTCTGACTTGCTCCCTCTCCCTCTGAGAGAGGGAGCGGGTGAGGGCGCGCGGCGTGTCGATGGACAGGCCGTCATGCCCCCATCCCCACCGTCCCCCCAAGGAGGAAGGACCAGGACCGTGTGGGCCACGGCCAGTGCGCTCGTGATCGGTGGCCTCGGCGTCATGGCCGGCCTGCTGGGCTGGCGCTCGACCATCGCGCCCGTCACCCTCAGCGCCCCCGTCTACAGCCAGGCCACCATCGACCGCGGCCGCACGCTCGCCGCGATCGGTGACTGTGCCGTCTGCCACACGGCGCCGGACGGTGCGCCCAACGCGGGCGGCCGTGCGATGGACACGCCCTTCGGCACCATCTACACGACCAACCTCACGCCCGATGCCGAGACCGGCCTGGGCCGCTGGTCCTTCAGCGCCTTCCAGCGCGCCATGCGCGAGGGCATTTCGCGTGACGGCCACCACCTCTACCCCGCCTTCCCCTACACCGCCTTCGCCAAGACCAGCGACGACGACCTGCAGGCGCTGTACGCCTACTTCATGTCGCTGCCCGCGGTGCATGCGCCCACGCCGCCCTCCGAGCTCAAGTTCCCCTTCGGCATCCGCCCGCTGATGGCCGGATGGAACGCGCTCTTCCACGACCCGGCGCCGATGCAGCCGGTCGCGCAGCAGAGCGCCGAGTGGAACCGCGGCGCCTACCTGGTCAACGGCCTGGGCCACTGCGGCGCCTGCCACACGCCGCGCAACGCGCTGGGCGCGGAGCAAGGCGGCAGCGCGTTCCTGTCGGGCGCGATGGTCGAGGGCTGGGAGGCGCCGGCGCTCACGGCCCTGGCGTCGAAGTCGGCCGTGCCCTGGACTGCCGATGCGCTCTATCGCTATCTGCGCCATGGACACAGTCCACAGCACGGCACCGCCGGCGGACCGATGGCCGAAGTCGTACGCGAACTGGCGGCGGTGCCCGATGCCGACATCCGCGCCATGGCGACCTACCTGGCCTCCTTCAATGTGCAGACCAGCGTGCCCGAAGCCGCCGCACAGGCGCAACGTGCAGTCGCCCAGGCGGCCGCCTCCAAGGCCCAACTGCTCGGCCCCGCCCAGCGCATGTTCGACGGCGCCTGCGCCGCCTGCCACCACGACGGCGACGGCCCCACGCTGCTGGGCGCCAACGTCCCGCTCGCGCTCAACAGCAACCTCACCAGCGCCCGCCCCGACAACCTGCTGCGCACCATCCTCGACGGCGTGCGCGAGCCCGCCACGCGCGAGATCGGCTTCATGCCGGCCTTCCGCGAAGCGCTGAGCGATGCGCAGATTGCCGAGCTCGCGGGCTACATGCGCGCGCGCTTTGCGCCGCAGGAGCCGGCGTGGAAGGACTTGCAGCAGGCGGTGGCGCGGGTCCGTGCGGCGCCGCACTGACTGAGCGCGCAGCAGGTGCCATGTCAGATGGCACCCCTGGATCTGACACGCCCATGTGCGCGCGACGTCCTATCGTTTCGGCGCAGCGACCCACCGGTCGCCGTCGAAGCAAGGAGCGGGTCGATCCGGGTGAGAGCCTGCGTCGGATCAAAAACATCAAGGGAGCAGGCGCGTCTCTCACCAGGCGCCGCAAGAAGAATGGAAATCACCTGTCCCCATTGCGGGTATGCGGAATCGGAAGGCTTCGAGTCGGCGCCATCCTGTGTCGAAGCGCTGCCATGCGCGCGGTGCGACCACGTCCAGAGGCCACCCGAACACGCTTGGCGTCGTCCGCAGGCTCGAATTGACCGCGTCGGGCTGTACGAAATGACCGTTGTGTTCGACAGCCACGATGCCTTCGAGGACCGGATCTCGGCGGACGAATACAGGCATCATGCGCCCGGATTGATGGCCTTCGTCAAGAGCCGGTTCGACGCGTTGCACGACATCGCTGCCAGCAGCCATGAGCAAGAGCCTTGCCTCCAGGGTGACCTCGATCAGATGTCCCGTGTGGAATTGATCGGAGAGCCCGCGCCTGCCAGCTTCCTATCCGGTCATGCTTGTCATCGCGTTGCTTCCGCCGTTGTTCAAGCGGACGATGCGGCGCCGTCTCGTCGTTTGGATGGCGGCGCATCGCCACCAGTCACCGGAACCTGCGCGGCCTTGTGCGAGGCTGGGCGAATTCCTTGGGCGACAGTCGTTGGAGCGGCTATGACGTGCGCACGTGACGGCCGCTACGATGTGCAGTCGGCGCCGACGCATCGGGCCACTTCCGTCCACAGGAGACACCAATGCCCGCCACCCTCTTGCCGTCCGTCAGCCTGCCACACGATGCCGAGCGCGCCGCCCTGATCGGCCGCCTCTGGCAACCCGATCTCGGCCCCACGCCGGTGGCGGTGCACGACGGCGGCCTGCACGATCTCTCGCGGATCGCCCCGACGGTCAGCCAGTTGCTGGAACTCGACGACCCCGTCGGCGCCGTGCGCCACGCTCTGCGGACCGACGCCGCGCGCATCGCGGCGCTGGATGTGGCGCTGGCCAACAGCGACGAGGCGCAGCGCGATCCATCGCGGCCCTGGCTGCTCGCGCCCTGCGACCTGCAGGCGGTCAAGGCCAGCGGGGTGACCTTCGTCGACAGCCTGCTGGAGCGCGTGATCGAAGAGCAGGCACGCGGCGATGCCTCCAAGGCCGAGGCCATCCGACGGGCGCTGGGCAGCGTGCTGGGCGACAACCTCAAGGGCATCGTGCCCGGCTCGGCGCAGGCGGCGCAGGTGAAGGAGGTGCTGCTCGCGCAGGGCGCCTGGTCGCAGTACCTGGAGGTCGGCATCGGCCCCGATGCCGAGATCTTCACCAAGGCCCCGGTGCTGGCCGCCGTGGGCACCGGCGCCGACGTGGGCATCCATGCCAACTCGGCGTGGAACAACCCCGAGCCGGAAGTGGTGCTGGCGGTCGACAGCCGTGGCCGCACGCTCGGCGCGGCGCTGGGCAACGACGTGAACCTGCGCGACTTCGAAGGGCGCAGCGCACTCCTGCTGGGCAAGGCCAAGGACAACAACGCCTCCTGCGCGATCGGGCCCTTCATACGCCTGTTCGACGAGCACTTCGGCATCGAGCAGGTGCGCCGCATCGCGGTGGCACTGCGCGTGACCGGGCCCGAGGGCTTCGTGCTCGAAGGATCGAGTTCGCTGGCGAAGATCAGCCGCGACCCGCTCGACCTGGTCGGCCAGGCCATCGGGCCGCACCATGCCTATCCGGACGGGCTGATGCTCTTCCTGGGCACCATGTTCGCACCCACGCAGGACCGCCACGGTCCCGGCCAGGGCTTCACCCACGTGGTGGGCGACCGCGTCACCATCTCGGCGCCCGAACTGGGCGCGCTGGAGAACCGCGTCGTTCATTCCGACCAGGCGGCACGCTGGTCCTTCGGCATCGGCGCGCTGATGCGCAACCTGGCCGGGCGCGGGCTGCTCTGACATCGCGTCTGCAGCCTCGCCGAGCGGATGCTCGGCAAGGCGATCGATGGTGAAAGATCGCTTCGGCACGAACGGCGTCTGCTATTCCGGCGCGGGCTGACACCGCCCTGCTGCCCCACAACTGCGCAATAAGTCGCATGTTGGCCTGATGCAGGGCAAGAAATTAAGACGATTTCCTCAAGGGTTTGCTCTGGCGGCAAGACGGCGGTAGTTCGTAACAATTGAACACAATTGGCGCCGTGCCCATTCGCCCGGCCTTCACTGGAGGAGCAACCCGATGGAGTCCGTGCGAATGCTTTGTTTCGCTGCTGCGCTCGCCCTGGGCGCGGCGAACGCGGCGGCCCAGATCCTGATCGGGCAGTCGGCCGACATGTCTGGCCCGGTGGCATCCAGCGTGAAGGAAACCATCGCCGGCTCGCAACTGGTCATCGACAGTGTCAACGCGCAGGGCGGCATCCACGGCGAGAAGATCGAGGTGATCCGGCTCGACGACGGCCTGGACCCGAAGCGCTCCGCCGAGAACTCGCGCATCCTGATCGAGGAGAAGAAGGTGCTGGCGCTGCTGCTCAACCGCGGCACGCCGAACGCGCTGGCGGTGATTCCGGTGCTGGACAAGAGCGGGACGCCGCTGATCGGCCCCTCCACGGGCGCGATGTCGTTGCACAAGCCGCTGCAGAAGCACGTGTTCAACGTGCGTTCCACCTACCAACGCGAGGCCGAACGGGCGGTTCGGCATTTCTATACCGTGGGCATGCAGCGCATCGCCGTGGTTCAGGCGGACGACTCTTTCGGAAAGGACGTGATGGAAGGCGCGATGAAGGGCTTCGACAAGGCCGGGCAGAAGCCGGTCCTCGTGGCCCTGGCCGATCGTCAGAAGCCGGATTACTCGACCATCGTGCCCAAGATCACGGCCGCCAATGCGCAGGCGGTGCTGTGGATCGGCTCGGGCACAGCGGTCAGCGAGGGCATCAAGGCGCTGCGCGCGGCCGGCTCGGCCGCGCAGGTCGTCACCCTGTCGAACAATGCGGCTTCGGGTTTCATCAAGGAGCTGGGCAGCGCCAGCAGCGGCGTGATCGTCACGCAGGTGCTCCCTTCGGAGCGCGCGTTGGCACATCCGCTGATCAAGGAGGCCTCGGACCTCGCCAGGAACCGGGGCGACATCGAGCTGTCGCCGGCGCTGCTCGAAGGCTTCGTCGCCACCAAGGTGCTGGTGGAGGCCCTGCGCCGGGCCGGCCCCAAGCCCACGCGCCCGAAGCTGCTGGCGGTGCTCAACGACCTGCGCTACGACGTCGGCGGCGGCCTGGAGGTGAGTTACTCGCCGCAGGACCACACGGGCATCGACTACGTCGACCTGTCGATCATCAGCGGCGGGCGCTTCAAGCGTTGACGGCTGCGCCCGGCTCGGGCCGGGTTCCTCCCTGTCGTGGACAGCTCGTCGATCGTAGGGGGCAGCCGTCTTCCTTGCCTCCTCAACAGGAGGGATGCGGCGCTGCGGAAGTCATGCCTTGCGAACGGCCATGGCGGGCAGCCCGGCGCATCGGGCGGCCACGGCGCGACTCGGCCAGAAGCCCATCATCTCAACCCGTCTCGTGCAACGCTCTCCGGTATTGCATCGCCTCGCCCACATGGGCGGCCTCCACCCCCTCGGCACCCGCCAGGTCGGCGATGGTGCGCGCCACCTTGAGCGCCCGATGCGTGCTGCGGGCCGACCAGCCCAGGCGCGCCGCTGCCTTGTGCAGAAACTGCAGCGCCGCCGTGTCGAGCCTCGCATGCCGGTCGATCTCTCCGCCCTGCAGGGCCTGGTTGGACTTGCCCTGCCGCGCGAGCGCGCGCTCGCGTGCCTGGGCCACGCGGGTGCGCACGTCGGCGCTGGCCTCCCCGGCCGGAGCCTCCAGCAGCTGGGCGGGGGTGACCGAGGGCACCTCGATGTGCAGGTCGATGCGGTCCAGCAGCGGGCCGCTGAGCTTGCCCTGGTAGCGCGCCACCTGGTCCCGCGTGCAGCGGCAGGCCTTGAGCGGGGAGCCCTGGTAGCCGCAGGGGCAGGGGTTCATGGCCGCGATCAACTGGAAGCGCGCGGGGAACTCGGCGCGGCGCGCGGCCCGCGCGATCGTGATGCTGCCGGTCTCCAGCGGCTCGCGAAGCGCCTCCAGCGCGCTGCGGGCGAACTCGGGAAATTCGTCGAGAAAGAGCACGCCATGGTGCGCCAGCGAGATCTCGCCGGGCCGCGGCGGCGAGCCGCCGCCGACCAGGGCCACCGCGCTCGCCGTGTGGTGAGGGCTGCAGGTGGGCCGCCGCATCCATTGCGCCGTCGCGAAGCGGCCCTGCAGGCTGGCGACCGCGGCGCTCTCCAGCGCCTCCTCCACGCTCATGGCGGGCAGCAGGCCGGCAAAGCGCTGGGCCAGCATCGACTTGCCCGAACCGGGCGGACCCACCATCAGCATGCCGTGTACCATAGACCCATGACAAAGGAGCCACTACGCCCCAGGGCCTATAGCTACCTCCGCTTTTCCACGCCTGAACAGATGAAGGGAGACAGCCACCGGCGCCAGACTGACCTTGCGACTCAGTACGCGGCCCGCAACGGGCTTGACCTGGACACCTCCAGCTTCCAGGACTTGGGCGTGTCGGCGTATCGAGGCGACAACGCGGAGACGGGCGAACTGCGGCGCTTCCGCAATGCCGTTGAGGACGGGCTCATACCCAAGGGCAGCTACCTTCTTGTGGAATCGCTCGACCGCCTTAGCCGCAATCACATCCTTGACGCGCAAACCCTTCTCACCAGCATCATCACCGCAGGGGTAACGGTGGTGACCCTTCAGGGCACCGAGAGAGCCTACTCTCGGAAGACCTTGGAGGAGAACCCCGCCGACCTCATCTTCGCGATTCTTGACATGATCCGGGCGCACTCGGAAAGCGCCACCAAGGCTGCACGTCTCAAGGAAGCCTGGAAGTCCAAGCGCTCGCAACTCGGCACGCGCAATCTCACCAGCATCGCGCCAGCTTGGCTAAAGCCCCGTCCGGCTAAGGATGGATTCGACATCATCCTGCACCGGGCAGAAATCGTTCGGGGCATCTTCGCGGACTACCTTCGGGGGGTTGGGAAGGATGCCATCGCCGCCGGCCTCAACAAGGCCGCCGAGCCACCGTTCGGCCGTGCAGCGTTCTGGCGCAAGAGCTACATCCACAAGATATTGGTCAACCCGGCAGTGGTAGGGACCTTCGTGCCCCACACGGAGGAGCAGAAGGATGGCCGCACGATCCGCACCCCTTGCGAAGCTGTTCCCGACTACTTCCCCGCAGTGATCGATCAGGACACTTTCCAGGCGGCGCAGGCGATGCAAGGCGTGGCCGGCAAGGGATCGCCCGCAAGACCTCGCAGCGGCGGCGTAAGGCACCTTCTCGCGGGTCTCGCGCAGTGCCCGCTGTGCCATTCGAGCATGACCCGAGTAAGCAAGGGATCTGGGGCCAAAGCAGGTCCGCCTTACCTTGTGTGTACCCGAGCAAAGACTGGGGGTGAATGCACCTACAAGACCGTCCGCGTTTCAAACATTCATGAGGCGCTTTGCGCGGGCGCTTCGTTCATTGTCGGGACCGCACCAACAGGCGAGGACGACCTAGACGACGAATGGCATAAGCTCCAGGGTCGTCGAGACGCAATCGACGCCGGCATGGAACACTTGGTCGATGAACTCAGTAGGGGCGGCGAGTCCCGGGCCATTCGGAAGCGGCTCGACACGCTGCAACTGGAACGCGACCGCATCGCTGAGGCCCTTGATGCCCTCGCCGAGCGCATCGCAGCAACTGCAAGCGTCTTCGTAGACAAAGCGCTTGCGGACCTTGAAGGCGCATTGCAAGGTGACCCTGCGAGTCTCGATGTTCCGCGTGCGAATGCTGCGATGCGCCGTGTGCTGCAACGTGTCACGGTGGACTACGTGAACGGCGATCTTGTGATGGGGTGGAAGCAGGGTGGTGAGACCCGATTGACCTATGCGATGCCGGCCACTTAGGGCCTGTGAACGTCGTGGAATCGAGATGCTCGCGGTTCCGTGATGATTAGATTGCTCGCAATCAAATTCGACGATAACACACTTCCTTCCTAGGCGTAGTTCCACGCATGGTCACGCAGGGGAATCGAATCGATCATCCCTCCATCGCTCCCTTCTTAAGAGCGCCAACTACCCAAGGAAAGCAATGGCATTCGACCCTGAGACCTACACCGCCCTGGACGCTGCACCAGACTTCGCTACTGTCACTGCTGACCACATCAGCGCCTCCCTCCTCACCGGTGCCTTCACCTGCATTGCCGAGGGCATCGATGAGTGGGAAAGCCACGATGTAATGCCGAGCGAGGAGGTGTTCCGCGAGGTGGAGCCGCTCGCCAACAACGAGGAGCCCATCGACCCCGAAACGGCTGCGACATTCCTACTGCTCGTGCGGGAGGCGCTGCGCGATTGAGGCGAGCGGGACATGCGCATGGCCGATCTATCTGCGCCCGATGAAACGACCAGTCCTCCCGCGCTCAACATCGGGTTAATGAGCTATGAGCGCGTGACCGCTGAAATGCGAAAGGCCCTACCGGGCATCACCGCCGAGCAAATACAAACGTTTATTGCGGTGGTGCGCAAGGGCCAGTGCTCGCAGACTGAGATAAGCAAGGCCACCGGTTTCACCAGACAAGCCGTATCTCGACATATCGCCAAGTTGGTGCGGGCCGGACTCCTCGTCCAGCGCCGGGACCCCGAGAGCGGCCGGCGCCGCGTGGTTCGCCTCGCGGCACTCGGAAGACTTATTCCGGCTACGCTCAATGGCGTCTCAAGGAGGGCGGGAAAGTAAGCGGGAGCCGTCGCATTCAAACCTCGCTCTGTCATGTCCTTGAGCATCTCGATTCGACGCAGCAGGGTCAAATTGGGCATTCTTATGGTGAGCGTCCAGCGATCCCACCTTGCGTCCGGCGCCGTGCTTCCGAGGATGGCGTCCACCTTTTTTTGGCGGACGCCTATGCATCCCAATACCTCCAGTCGCCGAGTCACAGTGCCGAGTTCAAGGCGCGGATCCTGGCCGAGTGCCGGCAGCCGGGCGCGTCAGTCTCTGCCGTGGCCATAGCGCTTACCGAGATTGCGCCCCAAACCTTGTCCTTGTGCAAGAGCGCGAGCACGTCGGAATCGTGCGTGTCAATTAGACGGCCAATGGCAGGCGAGATGGCGCCGGCTGCACGACGCGGCGCGGCTATTCCGGAACAGCCTGTGGTGGCGATGTCGTACAACGCGCAGCTCCAATGCTACACCGAGGTAACCCATGGCCACTCGCTGGTGTTCGTCATGTGGGCGAGCTTTCGTTCCGGTCCCCCAGGTGCCGCGCCAAATGTATTGTGCGCTGCCAGATTGCCAGCGGGAGCGACGACGCTTGTGGCAGATCGCCAAACGACGCAGCGACCCCGATTATCTGGCGAACCAGGCTCGCGCCCAGAAGGCTTGGTCCGAGCGCAATCCCGGCTACTGGCAAGCCTATCGCGAAATTAACCCAGACTATGCCCGTGAAAACCGAGCGCAGCAGCGCGGCCGCAACAAGAGGCGTGTGATTGCAAAGATGGACTCGTTGACGCCGCAGTCGCTCCCGGCCGGGATCTACGAGCTGCGGCTCCTCGATGGCGATAGCAGACTTGCAAAGAAGGACGTGTGGGTAGTCAGCCTGCGGGTGTTGTCGCCTTCCGGCCCGTGACCGCCGTGATTGCAAAGAGAGGACTTGTTCGAACTGTCGTCCACTTGCTGATATTTTCCGGCACACCACAGTTCACCTCCGTATCACTTCGCAGCCATGTCGATAGATCAAGGATTCGTCGAGCGCTGCAGTGGCGAGATCGCGCCGTGCCGGGCCGCCGAGTACGTCCGAATGTCCACGGAGCACCAGCAGTACTCGACGCTCAACCAGTCCGACAAGATCCGCGAGTACGCTCGGCGCCGTGGCCTCGTGATCGTGAGAACTTATGCCGACGAAGGCAGAAGCGGCCTTCGCATCGACGGGCGGCTGGGCCTGCAAAAGCTGATCCAGGACGTCCAGTCCGGCACGGCCGATTTCAATGTCGTGCTGGTATACGACGTGAGCCGATGGGGACGTTTCCAGGACGCCGATGAAAGCGCCTATTACGAGTACATCTGCCGGCGGGCGGGAATCCAGATCGCCTACTGCGCCGAGCAATTCGAGAACGACGGTTCCCCTGTCTCCACCATCGTCAAGGGTGTCAAGCGGGCAATGGCAGGGGAGTACAGCCGGGAGCTGTCCGTCAAGGTCTTCGCAGGACAGTGCCGACAAGTTGAACTGGGATTCCGGCAGGGTGGCGTCGCCGGCTTCGGTCTACGGCGCCTAATGATCGATCAGAGCGGGTCCCCCAAGGCTCAATTGGAGCGTGGCGAGCAAAAAAGCCTACAGACCGATCGTGTGATCCTGACGCCAGGGCCCCAGGCAGAGGTGGACACGGTGCTGCAGATCTACCGCTGGTTTGTCGATAACAACATGAGTGAAGCCACAATCGCGGCCAAACTCAACACGACCGGGATTAGGACACCGAGCGGACGCGAATGGAGCCGCGCTGGGGTGCATGAGGTCCTGACCAACGAGAAGTACATCGGGAACAACGTCTACAACCGCACCTCTTTCAAGCTCAAGAAGGTGCATGTCTTCAACACGCCCGACATGTGGATAAGAAAGGACGGAGCCTTCGAAGGCATCGTTCCAATCGAGCTCTTCTTTACGGTCCAGGGCATCATCCGGGCCCGCGCGAGGCGCTTCAGTGACGAAGAGTTGATCGAGCGCCTGCGTCGCCTATTCGAGCGCAGGGGGTTTCTTTCCGGCTTTGTCATCAACGAGACTGACGATATGCCCTCTTCCTCGGTATACGCGCTACGGTTCGGCAGCCTCCTGCGCGCATACAAGCTCGTGGGCTTCACCCCCGGCAGGGACTATCGTTACCTGGAGATTAATCGGTACCTGAGACAACTTCACCCGCAGATCGTGTCGGAAACCACGGGGCGAGTCGCGGCGCTCGGAGGCCAGATCGTTGTGGACCCCACCACCGATCTTCTGGAGGTGAACCAGGAGTTCCGCGCATCCATCGTCCTGTCGAGGTGCCGCTCGAACGAGCTTGGACGACGGCACTGGAAGGTGCGCCTGGACTCCAGCCTGCGGCCGGACATCACCATCGTCATCAGGCTCCAACCGGAGAACAGGGCGGCCCAGGACTACTACCTGCTGCCGCACCTGCAGTTTGCCTCCAGTGCGCTCAGCCTATCGGAGCAGAACGCCATAGAGTTGGAGAGCTTTCGCTTCGATTCGTTGGACTACTTCTACGGGATGGCGGAGCGGCTCCGCCTCAGGAGAGCGGCATGACAGCAAGCAGCCAACCCGAACTGCGGATGATCCCCCTCTCCCGCATTGAGGTCCTGAACCCCCGGGATCGCAACCAGCAGGTCTTTGGTGAGATTGTGGAAAACATCCAGAACATTGGTCTGAAGAAGCCCATAACGGTAACTCCGAGAGTCGGGGAGGATGGCGCAGAAAAATACCTTCTTGTGTGCGGCGAAGGCCGCGTAAAAGCTTTCCGCGAACTCGGCGAGGAACGTATTCCAGCACTGGTGGTCAACGTCGGCGACGATGATGCCTTCCTCATGAGCCTGGCAGAGAATATCGCCAGGCGGCGATACAAGCCCGTCGAACTACTCGCCGGCATCGCGCAGCTTCGCGACAAGGGATACAAGGCCAAGGAGATCGCCCAAAAGGTGGGATTGGCACTGAGCTACGTGGAGGACTTGCTGACGCTCTTGAATCGCGGCGAAGAGCGCTTGCTGTCTGCCGTCTGCTCCGGCGCCATTCCGATGAGGGCGGCTATCGCCATTGCGGGCGCGGGCGACGACATGAAGGGCATTCAGGCCGCGTTGCACGACGCCTACGAAAGCGGCCAGTTGCGGGGACATCAACTGATGAACGCGCGGCGCCTGGTCCTGCGGCGCCAGTCGGCCGGCAAAGGCTTGAGAAGGACTGCTACCTCATCGGCCAGCGCGGCTATCACCTCGTCGAGCCTGGTTCGCGCTTATCAGAAGGAGGTGCAGCGTCAACGGTTCCTGGTGCGTAGGGCGGCAGTGGCGCAGCAGCGCCTCGCCTTCGTCATTGGAGCGCTGCGCAAGCTCGCGGCCGATGAAAACTTCTGCAATCTTCTGCGGGCGGAGGGCCTGGACACTGTTCCGAAGTACTTGGCAGACCGCATGGTTCGAGGGTGAGCGCCGTGGCCGTCTCTCTCGCATTCGTCGCCAAGCCGCTGATGTTGCCAATCGATCGCATTCTTCCTTCAAAAATCTGGCCCGATGCCGTCTTCGAAACGAAGAAGTTCAAGTTGATCCTGGCCTCGATTCAGGAGGTCGACCTGATCGAGCCCCTGTCTGTGGGGCCTGTGGACAGAAAGACCGGCCACCATCTTCTTCTGGACGGCCACCTCAGACTGCTGGTTCTCAAGCAGTTGCAACGCATCGAAGTTCCCTGCCTGGTTGCCACAGACGACGAGAGCTACACCTACAACAACCGTGTCAACCGCTTATCGACGATCCAGGAACACTACATGATTCGCCGCGCGTTGGAGCGTGGGGTGCCGCCTGAGCGGCTCGCCAGTGCCCTGTGCGTGGACTCTGCGCAGCTCATGAGGAAGGCCAACCTGCTCAACGGCATCTGTGCCGAGGCGGCGGAGCTGCTCAAGGATCGCCAGTTCTCGCCCGAGGTATCCACCGCATTGCGCCAAATGAGACCCACCCGGCAGATCGAGTGCGTAGAACTGATGATTGCCGCGAATACCTTGACGGTACCCTATGCGCGAGCGCTGCTGATGGCCACGCCCTCAGAGATGCTCACTGCTGGCCGGCGGCGCCCGGTTGACAAAGCCGTCAGCCAAGAACAGGTGGAACGCATGGAACATGAAATGGCCAACCTGCAGGACCAGTACAAGCTGGCTGAGCAGACCTACGGGGAGGATATCCTCAATCTCGTCGTGGCTCGTGGGTACATCGGCAAGCTGATCGACAACCCCCAGGTGATGCGCTATTTGCAAAAGCACCATGAGGAGGTCCTGGAGCAATTCCAGACCATTGTGCAGTCGGTTTCCATGGAGGGCTAAGTACTACCTAGCTCTGGAGTCATTCGGCTTTCTGCACGCGCTTGAGGTCGATGGTTGGCGGTACCGTAGTGCAGTTTGCTCTGAATTTATGCTCTAAGGCTTCGTGGCTATGCGCTTGTCCCAAGTTTCGAGAACAAAGCTTGCGACTGAGTGCGCCGCATTCACTGCAAGCCGCGCGTGCCTCGGTTCGAGCTTGTACGACTTGCGCCCCTCGCTATGCGCGCTCCCAGCATGAGTACGAAGCGCCCCGATTCCATCAACCACCGAGAAGAGGCCGCTGATGATCCTCTTCAAGTCCTCATCCTCGATGCTCCCGGGATCCAAACCAAGGTCCGAACGCACGACCTTGAATACCGGCTGCAAATCTTGCTTGTCGGGCATGGGCAGGCCGTTATCTTCAATGTAAATCTTGAAAATGGATTCGAGGATGTTGGACGCGGCGGAAACCGCCTCCCTTGGCCTTATGTCAACAGTTTCCGCAGCGCGGTCAAACTCGCGGTGGATCGCTGGAAAGTCACGGCCCTTGATAAGTTGTGCAAGAGTCTTGCTCGGGGCCGCGCCCCCTTTGGTAATGACGCCACCACGGGCGTAGAGAGAGCCATCTCTGGCAAGGACCTCTTTGAACTTACGGCAGAACTCGCGCTTTGCTTCCAAGTTCGGAGATACGGCCTTCCAGGGCTCGTCAACATAGTTGGGGTCCGTCAGGGGATCGTCCATGTATCCCTCTACGATTTTGCCTAGGACCTTTAGAGGATCTGCAGCGTGCCGGTTCGTCGCCCGAAGCCATTCGAGGGCTTTGACATGCTTGGAGCCTTCCGGGGGGTCCCCATGCGCACCGGCATACATAAACAGGCTATCGAGGCTCGCATGCGTCTCCACCGACGACACAAAATTTGATGTGATCGCGATTAGAGGAGCGGAGAGGGGTGAGGCGGTCATAGCGAAAGGTATTGTGCCGCCTGCGCATCTTGGTGGCGGCCCCGCGGCAAAGGCAGATGACGTTGATCGCAAAAATGCCGCAAAAAAGTCAGAGCCCCTTCAAGCAAATTCGGCCGCGAGTTTCCCCCCGTGGGGGTACCCCTTCGGAGGCCCGCCCAGGTGCCCCGTAGACCTCGTCGGTCACCCTTCCAGGCACGCCGGGTACTGCGCCTCCAGCCCACACGCAGGGCACCGGCAGTACACCGAGGGGTTGATGATGAAGCGGGGCTCATGGCGGTCTCGCTCTGGCGCAGCGTGGTGCGCTGAGTGGTCCGACTCGGTGAGCCCTAAGGTGCCGCAGCGAGGGCAGGTAACGGTACTGAGGGGAGCGGCAGGGTTGAAGTCGTGGGCGAACATTGGTGCAATGTCTGGTCCGAAACCAATCATCCTCGGTTCAGGTATGTCCATACGGCTGCGAAGGCGGCGCTACTGAGGACCGCCCCTACCAGTGTGAGCCATTTGAGCGTCAAGTCCCACCATGCCCGCCGCTCCGCTGGGAACTTGGCCCTTTCCTCTCGTTCCCGCTTGAACTCCTCCACGTGCCACTTTGCCCGCGCCACCAACAGAGACTCGGGTAGTTTGGTGATACCGAGGCGCGGTCCGAGGGTCGCGCCACTGTCCAACCAGGTACGTAGCGTCGGCTCGCCAACCTGCCTGAACAGCGGGTCCAACTCCGCAAGTGCCTCGACCTCGCCGGGGACATGATCCGCAGCAGCGCTGCTCTCATGGATCGCAAGGCCGGCTTGATACCCACGCCAGATGGTCTCTTCCAAGTAGGGTTCAGCCACTATCGACAGACCATGCTGAAGTCCCATGAACAGGGCAGCATGTGCCGCAGCTTGCGCATCATTCGTGCGAACGGCTTCTTGGGTGAGTACCGCACTAACGCACTTGCTGAACATGTGGAACTCCCAACTCTCCCGATCATCCTTCAGCCGCTCCCAAGCTTGCTCCGCACCACCCGAAGCTTGGAGGTCGATGCCCGCGAGCTTGTCACTTGCCTGAAGCTCAGTCTGCCAGTTCTCAAAAGCAGCCTCCACTTTGGCAATCAGTTCTTCACTGTTGGGAGGAGCCCAGGAGAGAAAGAACTGCTGAAGCAGGAACGGCACCCCGTAACGGGAAAGTTGGCCGTTTGCCTTCTTTGGGTCGAAGGAGATGGTGGGCCATCCCTGAGGGATCGTGAAGGTCTCTCCCGCCTCGATCTTGATTCCTTTGCCGCCCTCGCCGTGCCGGACCTCGTGCCTCCGCTTTCCACATGTCGCACAGTCCGCTGAGGTGTGCGGAACTTCCAGTGGGATGAGGCTTGCGGCGCAGTAACCGCAATAGCGTTCGGGCAAGCGAGTGGACATGGACGGAGTGTAGGGTGCCATCCGTAGTTGT
This sequence comes from Variovorax defluvii, assembly GCF_039541515.1. NCBI lineage: Bacteria > Pseudomonadati > Pseudomonadota > Betaproteobacteria > Burkholderiales > Comamonadaceae > Variovorax > Variovorax defluvii. The sequence goes on along the minus strand of NZ_BAABGJ010000081.1, from coordinate 279,998 downwards.
CCATCTAAGGTACACCCTTGGCGGACACCTGCGGGGGCGCCGCTTTGCGTCTGGATAGGGTCGATTTCTGAGTTGCTTGACACATTCCAGAATTGTTCTTAGACTTCATCCATACACAGGCAATACGGAAGAAGTCCCGCATGAACGCACAGCGCAAGACTACCAGCACCGCCCACGGTAAACGCATCGGCTATGTCCGGGTTTCCAGCGTGGACCAGAACGATGCCCGCCAGCTTGACGGCGTGGACCTGGACAAGACTTTCACGGACAAGGCCAGCGGTAAGGACACGCACCGCCCACAGCTTCAGGCGTTGCTCGAATACATCCGCGAAGGGGACCACCTCTACGTGCACAGCATGGATCGCCTCTCGCGCTCCCTGAGGGACTTGCAAGACGTGGTGCAGTCGCTCACGGACAAGGGCGTGGCGGTGTCGTTCGTGAAGGAGGGGATGACCTTCACCGGGAACGATGACCCGATGGCGACCCTGATGCTTCAACTGCTCGGCGCCGTGGGTCAGTTCGAGCGTGCCCTCATCAAGGAGCGCCAGCGGGAAGGCATCGCCATCGCCAAGGCCGAGGGGGTCTACAAGGGGCGCAAGCCGGTGCTCGATGCGGAGGCCGCTAAGGCGCTGCGGGAGATGGCCGCGCAAGGCATCCCGAAGACCGATATCGCGGCGAACCTTGGCATCTCGCGGGCCACCGTCTACGAGTACCTGAAGGCGCCGGCCTGAGCCTCTGCACGGCAACCCGAACAAGCCCCCGCAAGGGCATTGCTTATTGGGGATGGACCACCACCACCACCACCTCGACGCCCCTCACGATGTCCTCGCGGGAAATCGCGGACCTCACCGAGAAGCGTCACGACAACGTGAAGCGGCTCATCGAAAGCCTCATCGCAAAGGGGATCGTCCAACCTCAAATTGAGGACGAACCCAGTACGGACGCGGTGGGCCGCAAGCGCATCACTCAAGTCTTCCGCGTCAACCAGCGCGACTCCTACGTGATCGTGGCCCAACTGTCCCCGGAGTTCACGGCCCGCCTCGTGGACCGCTGGCAGGAACTCGAAGCTGCCGCAGCGGCCCCCGTCCCGTTCGCCCTGCCGCGCACCATGCAGGAGGCCCTGAGGCCAGCCGCTTTGTGTCAAGCCAACTGACCACCTTCACCTTCGCCCCCGGCATGAACCTCCGAGCCATCCTGATCGGCGCCGAGCCGTGGTTCTTGGCGGTGGACCTTTGCGTGCCCCTCGGGTATGTGAACCATCCCGATGCGCTGGCCCGCCATGTGGACGATGAGGACCGCCAACCCATCAACCTGAATTCCAGCGTGAAACGCGATGGTATTCGCGGCAACCCCCGCGTCTCGTGCGTCAACGAGTCGGGGCTGTACTCGCTGATCCTGGGGAGCAAGAGGCCGGAGGCCAAGGCGTTCAAGAAGTGGGTCACCTCGGTGGTCCTGCCGGCGATCCGCAAGGCGCCAGGTGCGAGGGGCCTCAAGGTCAATTAACCCCCACATCTGGTGACCCTACCGCGCCACCAAATGTCCACCTCCTCAGCCAAAGTGAGAACCATGCAGCCCAAGACTTCCGCCGCCCTCCAACACATCGCCTTCACCATCGGCGCCCCCGATGCAGACCGCCCCCCCGTACTTCTCGACTGCACACTGGGCGCTCCCGCTTTCGAATTCCTCATGAAGTTTCAATGCGAGACCGAAGATGCCCTTGGCATTCACCTCTCGACCGGCCAAGCCCTCGAAGCGTTGCTCGGCGCCTACGCATCTCTTCGGTTCGCCACGGACGGGGACCCGGAATGGAGCTTCGATGAGGCATACGACCGCGCACTTAACGAGGCCGTTAAGAATGGCACCGCCACGAGATGCCTCTGAGCGACAACATTGCGCGGGCGCTTCCTTGATTCTGAGGTCCCGCAAGCCGGACACCAAGGCGTTCAGGTGGCCCGACGCCCTTTAACCCCCATACTTGGTAATCCAGTGGAGCCGCCCGCCGATGTGTTCCGCACTTCAGCGCTTCCGGCCCCACCCACCACCTAACCCGCCCCGCACATCCGCTGCGTGGGCACCTCATCCAACTTCCCCGGACATGCGTTCGCCCCGAGGGATAAGACCTCAGCCCCTCGCGGCTTTGGAAGGAATTTTGAGGGGGAAGGGGGTGCAGAGGCGCAGCCTCCCTAAAGGGTTCCACAGGTTGCATCTCTGAGATGCCTTCGGCATGAGAAGACCAAGGAAGATCATCCTCATCCTGATGCACCTCAGAGATGCTCATGAAGACGTCTCTGTTGATGCCCTTTGAGGCCCATCTCTACGGGTCTCCAACAGGCCGCCTTCATGGTGCCCCTAACTATGGGTTTCATCCATGGTCTCACCCAATCACCGATGCCCCTCCGGTGTTCTATCGCGAGCAACTTGATGCGCGTTCCGGCCATCTCCCCGTGACTCCAAGTTGTTGCCGATAGGTCGCCCTCGCGTCCTTGTCCCATGAGCCCCTATGCCTTTGCCGGTGTCGGGGCTCATTCTTTTCCCCACTTCACATGAGCTTGTACATGGCACAACATCCCCCGCGTGTAATCCGCGCCTACTCCCTTCCTGTCCCCCTGTTCGACCACCTCAAGGCCCTTCAACGCAGCCTCCGGCATGCCGCCGATATCGAAGCCGGTAAGCCGGCACGTGAAGGCGACCCACATTGGATCGACAACAGCCGCGCCCTCGCGCACCTCGTGCATCAGCACTTCCTCTTCTCCGTCGCAGCGGGGCAGTCCGGCATGCAACCTGCTGACTTTGCCGTGGCGCTCTACCAAGGCGACCTCAAGGCAGTCAAAGCCGATGAGGTGCATCGATGAGCCGCGTCCAGGTTAGCGACCAGTTCGGGGGCCAGCAACTCCAGACGTTCGCCCGTCCGGTGGCCGCGACGGAGCAAGCTGCGGCGCCCGAGCAAGAGACCCGATGGAAGGGCCTCGCCAATGTCTTCGCGCAGGGCGCGGGCCTCGCTGAGACGATCCGAGAGCAAGCCGAGGTGGACGAGAAAGCCGCCGCCAAGCAGTGGGCGCAGTCCATGACCGTAGGCGAACTCGGCAAGGCCATCAAGGAGGGCAAGATGATGCCCTCTCAGAGCCCCGTGTTTGTGGGCACCGTGCAGCACATATGGGGGGTCAACTCCCATGAGGCCGGCATGCGGGACCTCACCACGAAGCTCACGAAGGGGGAACTGAAGTTCAACTCCCCCGAGGAGGCTGACCAGTACCTCACGGAGTGGCGCAACTCCACGCTCGCCGGGCAGAGCACCTACGCCCGTGCAGGCTTCGACAAGGCGTATGCGCAGACCCGCGACCGCGTGATGGATCAGGTGTCCAAGATCAACGATGGCGTGTGGGTGGAGAACGCGAAGGGCCAAGCAACGGACTTCCTCGCGAACACCCTCAACACGGTCGCTGACCCCTCCTTCAAGGGGACCCCGCAGGAAGCCGCCACGGCCCTCATGCAGCAGTACCAACTGATGCGCCACACGATGACCCTGCCCGATGCCGCCGCGAAGGGTGCCATGGGGGACATGATCGTTCGCATGGCCGCGAGTGGTCGCAAGGACATCCTGGACGCCTTCCTCGAAACCGACATGGAGGGCATCGGCAAGGTCCGCAACTTCCTCGGCGAGACGAAGGCTCAGACCTACGCGAACCACGCGAAGACGGTGTTCGACGGGAATCAGCGCAAGCGCATGGATGATGAGGTCCTGCCGTTCTACCGGGACGCCGACAACGGCACCCTGAACGCCGAGAAGTTCGCCGCGTGGCACTCCGCCCCGGGCAACAAGGACTACATCTCCGCCGCCACGATCCACTCCATCGAGCGGGCCAACATGGCGGCCCTCGCCCGGCAGCAGAACGAACTGTTCAAGTCGCAGATCGCGGGCACCATCGCGGCGTCCCAAGCGGACGCTGAGAGGCGCGTGGAGGCGGCCCTCATGAATGGGCAATTGCCCACCGTGATGGGCACCAACAAGCCGCAGGTACTCGACAAGCACGGCGAGCCCAAGGACCTGTCCGACAAGGACGTGCAGGAGATGGCCGAGAAGATCGCCGTGAGGCGCACCGCAGGGATGCCATTCGAGCAACAGGTGGGCTTCTTCGCGCAGAACGGGCTGAAGAACCCGAATTGGGAAGCGACGATCCAGGCCGGCTTCTACAACCTCAACACCATCGGGGTGGACTCCAACGGGAAACCGAGGGGGACCCTGAACGAGTCCGGCAAGCAAGCCCTCGAACTGTTCAAGCAATTGAACCTCTACGGGGACTACGCCAAGAGCCTCATGCCCGAGAAGCAGTATCAGCGCTTCGACAACATCGCGTTCCTGACGAAGATGGGCCGCAGCGTGGATGATGCCGCAGGGGTCGCCACCGCCGTGGACATGCCCATCGTGGAGAACTCGGACGTGGACAAGCTGGTGAAGGGCGTGCGCTCGCAAGTCGGCAAGCTCCAGACGGACCCGTTCTACAAGTTCGACTGGGCGCAGCGCATGTGGGGCGACAACACGGTGGTCAACACCGCGCAGATGACCGGCACGCTCCGCCGCTACTCCGAACTCCTCGTGCATAGCGGGCAGTACCCGGATGCGCCGAGCGCCATCGAGGCAGCCTTCAAGTACATGGCCCGTCCAGAGGTGACCGCGAAGGTCAACGGCACTGTGTACCTCCGCACGGAGATGCCCAATGGCCCCCCGTCCAAGACGCAGGATGAATGGTTCGAGCGGTTCATCAACGAGGTCCCCAAGGCCCGCGCCAAGGAACTCTATGGGAAGCCCCACGAGGTGCGCCTTGAGTGGAACCCTGCCTCGCGTGCCTATCAGGCATATGTGGGCGTCATGCCCATGACGAACGCTGACAACTCGCTCGCGGTCTACTCGAAGGAGAACATCCAGAAGTGGTACGCCGCGAAGGAACAGGCCGACATCATGGAGGCCGCAGCGACCCGCAGCGCCCCCGCAGTGGCTGCCAAAGAGAGGACCGCCGACGATGCCCGCCGCGCCACGCGCAAGGGCGACATGCAGATGGCCGCCGACCGCGCCGATGCGATCAGCAACATGTTCACGCCGCGTAAGTCTGAGCGCCTGCCACAGATCGACATGATCGGCATCACCAACCCTAACCGCAACGCTCGCCCCGGACAGCCTCAGCGAAGCCCTTAGCGGCCTCCTGGCGCCCCGGTTCGGCGCAACCAATCGCAACCCACACGAGCCCCGCTCGGCGTCTCTATGGCGTCCTGCGGGGCTTTTCTTTTGTCCAACCTTCTCACTCCAAATGAAAGAACACATCCCACCGACCCCGACGGGCCAGCGCCTCACCAATGCAGCCGCCGTGGATCGCATCTTGAGGGCGCATCTGGTCTATGCCGTTAATCGCCGAGCGGCCCACGAGATGATGACCCTGGCGAGGCCCTCGGGTGCCCTTGCGCTGCACACCATCGACAACAAGGAGGGCGCAGCATGAGCATCGCCTTGCCCCGCCTTGCGCCCGCGATGGACACGTTTACGTTCGCCGTGACCGATACCATCATTATTTCGCTGCGGTCGATCATGCGCGACGGCGAGCCGTGGTTCATCGCCAAGGACGTTTGCGATGCGCTCGGGTACGTCAACGCCTCGAAGGCGCTGGCGGACCACGTGGAGCCCGAGGATTGGTCTAACGTTTCGTTAGGTCAACGTGGTCTTGGCTCCGTGAACATCATCAGCGAACCCGGCCTGTACTCGCTCATCAGCGGCAGCAAAAAGCCGGAGGCAAAGGCCTTCAAGCGGTGGGTCATGCGAGATGTCCTACCCACCATCCGCAAGCAGGGTGCCTACATCCAAGGCGCCGACAAGCTCAGCCCCGCCGCCCAGGAAGCCCTCTACAAGGGCATAAGGGGCCTCCTTGGGGAAGCCATTCGGCGGCACGACAAGGAGACCGAGCACGACCATTACCGATCCTTCACACGGCAGCGGGAGTTGTCCCGCCTGTCCGCTGAGAAGATCGCCCGGGAGATGGGCCTTTCTGTCGAAGCGATTGTGGTGGCAACGTCGAACGGCGTTGATGCGGGGATGGCGATCCTAATGAAGATCGGGCGCTAACTGGAGCGGGGTCGCTGTGGCGGCGGCCTCATATTCGTTTCACATTGTGAGATGCCCGTGAGAGTATCTGTCGAGTACCGCGCAGCCGCCGGCCCCCTCTTGCGCGAGCCCCTATGATCCCCTCCCGGCCGCCCTCAGGAGCCCCTCCATGCCCGCTACGCCTCACGAGTTCGCAGCGCTTACGGCCGCTTTCGAGAAAGCTCACTCGCGTCCCGCTCGGGCACTTGCTGAATTGCTCCTCGTGGGCAACGTGGCGCTTGAAGGACATGACTCCCTCGATGGTCCCATCGGGGACGCCTTTGAGGAGTTCGTGGTGAACTGCGCGGAGCAGCATGGCGTCTCACTGGCTGACTTCAAAGCGGCAGTGACGGCGCTAGGAAACCTGAGGGCGACGCTTGACGAACTCGATCAGTTGCCCGAGTAGCCTCCTTGCCCCGGTCGGCCAGGAGCAACAAGCCCGTCAGGGTTTTCCAGCGAACCGTAAGGCTGCAAGATGTTAAGCTCGCCTCGACTTCTAGTGGCCGAAACCTCTACCCAAGGTTGAGGGCGCGACAAGCGTCGTGGCGCGAGCCTAGGCCCCTAGAACTCACCCTTTTCCGAAGCGAAACGGCCAAACCGCAAAACGCCGTGCTGCCGCCGAGTTCAGCCGGTGCGGAGCTTCGTTCTGAAGTGCCCGCCTCACAATGTGTTCCCCCAAGGCGATCTTATGTGGTGCGCAGCCCGGAACCTTGTCATGCAGGTTCCGTTTGAACCCCACTGTGCCCACCAACAGATCGTTCAGTTGAATCAGGTCGCATCCTTTTGAATCACGAAAGTGGAGCCGCTTGAAGGGTTGCCCATTGATGCCCCACTTCGCCAAGTCACTGTTGAGCATGGGCCGCATTTGCTCGGGGTTGTGCTTCGTGGTCCTGTCGTCCAAGTACACGTGAAGGTCGTGACTACGACCATAGCGGCGGCCGAATTTGTGAAGCATCAACTGATAGATGAGCTTGTTGAAGCCGAGGTCCCGTTGTCCACCGTTGTACTTGTGATGGTTGAAGGTGAACGTGTCCACGTATAGAGCGCAGAAGTGCATCTCGTCGGCTGCGCTCGCATCAAAGAACACGTCTACGTATTCACGGTAGAAGTCCAACTTGCTCTTGCTCACCTTCGTCCACTTGACCTCCCCGAAGGTCTGATGCCGGTCCCTAACCGCCTTGATTCGTCGCAGCACGTCCGGCACCAGTGCGCTATTCAACGTGACGCCGCCAAGGGCCATGTATCGGTGATCGTTCGCGCAACTCTCGTCTGCATAGACGTGAAAGGTACTCATGGCCTTGAATTGTCGATGAGTGCCGGACGTTGGCAATAAACAACACCTTCTCAATGGGTCTTTGGTTCATATTATGAGCAGACTGTGGCCGCCCGCCGCGGCGATCTCCAGGGCGCGCTTGGCGGCGGCGTGGCCCTTGATCTCGGCCAGATCCGGCTGCGCCAGGGCCGGCGCCGCCGGCGCGGGGCGGACGCGCGCCCACCCGTCGTTCTCCGGCGCGGGCGCGTCCGGCAAAGGGAGAAAGCGGCGCACCACATCGAGCAGGTGCTGCGCACCGTAGATTTCCGTGTCCGGCACCAGCGCCGCCTCCTGCGCGCTCTCGGCCGGAAGCACCAGCCGGACCGCGGACGGCTTCCCGCGCAGGGCCAGCGCCATCGCCAGCGCACCACGCACAGGCCGCAAATGCCCTGAAAGCGAGAGTTCCCCGGCGAACTCGTGCCCCGCCAGCCGCGGCGCCTCGATCTGCCCGCTGGCCGCCAGGATGCCCAGCGCGATGGGCAGATCGAAGCGCCCCGAGTCCTTGGGCAGGTCGGCCGGGGCCAGGTTGACCGTGATCCGCTTGTTGCTGGGGAATTCCAGGCCGGCATTCTGGATGGCCGAACGCACCCGCTCCCGTGCCTCCTTGACCTCCACATCCGCCAATCCGACCAGCGTGAAGCTGGGCAGACCGTTGGCCAGATGCACCTCAACCGTGACATTGGCGGCCTCCAGGCCGATCAAGGCGCGGCTTTGCACCAAAGACAGACTCATTTCACTCCCTTTCACCAGGATGGTGCGCCCATCCTTTGTTCATGACGCGGTCATGCACCTTCTCAGGCGCCGCTGCCGCGGATTTAACCATTTGGCACGCTCCCTGCTTTGCAACGGTATCCAACCATTTCAAAACCGACCGAGGAGTCTCTCGATGATGCACCGCCGAATCGCCTCTGCCCTGGCCGTTGCTGCCTTGGGCGCCCTGCCCATGCTGGCAAGCGCCCAACTGACGGGCAACGTGGCGCTGACCTCCAACTACAAGTTCCGCGGCCAGGACCAGGACGTGCTCGGCTCCAACGACTTCGCCAAGACCAAGAGCTTCAAGCCGGCCATCCAGGGCGGCTTCGACTATGCCTTCGGAGAAACGGGCTTCTACATCGGCAACTGGAACTCCAGCGTCAACTGGCTCAATGGAAACTCCATCGAAAGCGACATCTACGGCGGCTACAAGTTCAAGGCCGGCCCCTTCGACATGGACGTGGGCGCCCTGACCTACATCTACCCGGGCAACTCCCGCGGCAACACCACCGAGCTGTACGGCGCGGCCACCTGGGCCGACGAGGCGGTGGGCGCCTTCACCCTGAAGTACTCTCACACCGTCTCCAAGGACTACTTCAACTACGCCGGCCACAAGGACGGCTCGGGCCTGAAAGGGCGGAACACCGGCTACCTGAACCTGAGCTACACCAAGGAGATCGTGCCCAAGGTGACGCTGAAGGCGGCGCTGGGCTACACGCGCATGAGCAGCGACATCCGCAGCCTGGGCTACAGGAGCTACGTGGACTACAACGTGGGCGCCTCCTACGACTTCGGCAACGGCCTGTCGCTGGCCGGCTCGGTGCAGGGCGCCAACAAGAAGAGCTCGTACCTGCTGGTGGCCGACCCGGGCATCGACCTGGGCTTCGGACCGATCGGCCAGCGCACCTGGTCGCCCAACAAGGCGCGCTTCATCGTCACGCTGACCAAGACGCTCTGAAGAAGCGCGCGGTCCATCATCCATCCTGAGGAGCAACACATGAGATCGACGGGGGAACCATCATGAAGCTGGTCACAGCCATCATCAAACCTTTCAAGCTCGACGAGGTGCGCGAGGCGCTGTCCGCCATCGGCGTGCAGGGCATCACCGTGACCGAGGTCAAGGGCTTCGGCCGCCAGAAGGGCCACACCGAGCTGTACCGCGGCGCGGAGTACGTGGTCGACTTCCTGCCCAAGGTCAAGATCGAGGCCGCCGTGGCCGACGACCTGGTCGAGCGCGTGATCGAGGCGGTCGAGGCCGCCGCGCGCACCGGCAAGATCGGCGACGGCAAGATCTTCGTCTACGACCTGGAGCAGGTCGTGCGCATCCGCACCGGCGAGACGGGCCGCGAGGCGCTTTGATCCGAGGTACGAAAGAAAACACGCAAATGAAAAAATTCCTCGCCTCCCTGGCCCTCGGCCTGAGCCTGATGGCAGCCGGCACGGCCGGCTTCGCCCAGACTCCGCCCGCGTCGGCCGAAGCACCGGCGGCCACCGCCCCTGCCGCGGCATCGCCCACCGCGCCGGCCGACGCGGCGGCGGCGCCCGCTCCCGCCACGGCCGCTGCCGCCGCCGCGGCGCCCGCGCCCTCGTTCAACAAGGGCGACACCGGCTGGATGCTGCTGTCGACGCTGCTGGTCATCATGATGACGATCCCTGGCCTGGCCCTGTTCTACGGCGGCCTGGTGCGCAGCAAGAACATGCTGTCGGTGCTGATGCAGGTCATGGTCACCTTCTCGATGATCGTGGTGCTGTGGCTGGTCTACGGCTACAGCCTGGCCTTCACCGAAGGCAACGCCTTCATCGGCGGCTTCGATCGCCTGTTCATGAAGGGCATCTTCGACCCGGCGACCGGCACCTTCGCGCCGGGCGCGACCTTCAGCAAGGGCGTCTACATTCCCGAACTGCTGTTCGCCGCCTTCCAGGCCACCTTCGCCGGCATCACCTGCTGCCTGATCGTGGGCGCCTTCGCCGAGCGCATCAAGTTCTCGGCCGTGCTGCTGTTCATGGTGATCTGGTTCACCTTCAGCTACGCACCGCTGGCCCACATGGTCTGGTTCTGGATGGGCCCGGACGCCTACGCCAGCAAGGACGTGGTCGATGCGATGAATGCCAAGGCCGGCCTGATCTGGCAATGGGGCGCGCTCGACTTCGCCGGCGGCACCGTGGTGCACATCAACGCCGCGGTCGCGGGCCTGGTCGGCGCCTTCCTGGTCGGCAAGCGCATCGGCTACGGCAAGGAAGCCTTCACGCCGCACTCGCTGACGCTCACGATGGTCGGCGCCTCGCTGCTGTGGGTGGGCTGGTTCGGCTTCAACGCGGGCTCCGCGCTCGAAGCAGGCACCAGCGCAGTACTGGCCTTCATGAACACCTTCTCGGCCACGGCCGCGGCGGTGCTGGCCTGGTCCATCGGCGAAGCGCTGATGCGCGGCAAGGCCTCCATGCTGGGTGCCGCCTCGGGTGCGGTTGCCGGCCTGGTCGCGATCACCCCGGCCGCCGGCAACGTGGGCCTGATGGGCGCGATCGTGATCGGCTTCGTCGCCGGCTTCGCCTGCCTGTGGGGCGTCAACGGCCTCAAGAAGATGCTGGGCGCGGACGACTCGCTGGACGTGTTCGGCGTGCATGGCGTGGGCGGCATCGTCGGCGCCTTGCTCACCGGCGTGTTCAACACGCAGGCGCTGGGCGGCCCCGGCCTGGTGGGTGACTGGGTCACGGCCAGCGTCACCTCCAACGGGATCGGCGCGCAGGTGTGGATCCAGCTCAAGGGCGTGCTGCTGACCATCGTCTGGTCCGGCGTGGTTTCCTTCATCGCCTACAAGATCGTGGACCTCACGATCGGCCTGCGGGTCAGCGAAGAGGAAGAGCGCGAGGGCCTGGACATCTCGGCCCACGGCGAAACCGCCTACAACCGCTGAGCACGGCGCGGGCCGCCGAGCGCGGCCCGCATCAAGCACGGCACGACGAATCAACGAACCGATTTCAGTTTCATCAAGGCAAGTCTCCTTTGGATGTTCGGCCCGCAAGCGCATCGCGCGAGCGGGCTTTTTTTTCGCCTAAGCTAAGGGCATGTGGACCTCCTTGAACGACAGCCTCTGCGAGCTCGGCGAATCGCCTTTCTGGCACCCGCAGGAGCGATCGCTCTACTGGCTGGACATCCCGGGCCGCACCGTGTTGCGCACGCGGGGAGAGATCGGCAATGCCACGGTGGAGCGCTGGCCATTGCCGACCGAACCCGGCTGCATGGCGCCTGCCGCGAGCGGGGGCCTGGTGATCGCGTTGCGCGATGGCATCTATCGCGCACCGGCCTGGGGCGGCCCGCTCACGCTGCTGGCCCGCGTGGACCATGACGTGCGCACCATGCGCTTCAACGACGGCAAGTGCGATCCGCAAGGCCGCTTCTGGGCCGGCACGATCAACGAAGCCAAGGACCGGGCCAGCGCCGCGCTCTACTGCCTCGATGCACGCGGCGGCACACCGCGGCTCGAGCGCATGGCGCAGGGCGTCACCACCGCCAACGGCCTGGCTTTCGCGCCCGATGCCCGCACGCTCTACTGGGCCGACACGCCCGCCCACCGCGTGAGTGCGTGGGACTGGGATGCCGAGGCCAACCGGCTTTCGCATGAACGCGTGTTCCGCCAGTTCGAGCCGAAGTCGAACTCTCCTTATCAGGGCCGGCCCGACGGGGCGACCGTGGACGCGCAGGGTCACTACTGGGCGGCGATGTTCGAGGGTGGCCAGTTGCTCCGCCTGTCGCCCGCGGGCGAACAGGTCGCGGCGCTGCCCGTGCCGGTGCAGTGTCCCACCATGCCCTGCTTCGGCGGCGAGGACCTGCGCACTCTGTTCGTCACCAGCGCGCGGCGTGGGCGGCCCGCGGACGAGCTCGCGCGCCTGCCAGCGTCGGGACAGGTCCTCGCGATGCGGACCGAAGTGTCAGGACTGCCCGTGCGCTTCTTCCGGGAATAGGCCTGCAACACGGCGTTACGATCGGGCACATGGATCCAGCCATTCGCCAGATCAGCGACCGCATCCGCGCCGCCGCCGCCGACCGCACCGTGCTTTGCATCCGCGGCACCGACAGCAAGTACTTCTATGGCGAGCCGACGCAGGGTGAAGCGCTCGCCACCACGCCGCTCACCGGGATCACCAGCTACGAACCTAGCGAACTCGTCGTGACGGTCCGCGCCGGCACGCCGCTGGCGGAACTCGAGGCCGTGCTGGCCGAGAAGGGCCAGTGCCTGCCCTTCGAGCCGCCGCGCTTCGGCGACGGCGGCACTGTCGGTGGCATGGTGGCGGCCGGCCTGAGCGGCCCGGCGCGCGCCAGTGTGGGTGCGGTGCGCGACTATGTGCTCGGCGCACAGATGCTCAACGGCCGCGGCGAACTGCTGAACTTCGGCGGCCAGGTCATGAAGAACGTCGCCGGCTACGACGTCTCGCGCGTACTGGCCGGCTCGCTGGGCACGCTGGGCGTGATCACCGAGGTCAGCCTCAAGGTGCTGCCCGTCGCGCCGGCCGAGGCCACGCTGGTTTTCGACTGCGACCAGGCCGACGCGCTGCGCCTGCTCAGCGGCTGGGGCGGCCAGCCGCTGCCGCTCAACGCGAGCCGCTGGACCCTCGATCGGGACCAGGGCCGTCTCTGGCTGCGCTTGCGCGGTGCCGCCGCCGCAGTGGCCGCCGCCTGCAAGCGCCTTGGGGGCGAACGGCAGGCCAACGAAGACGCCCGCGCCGACTGGACGGCCACGCGGAACCTGCGCCTGTCCTGGTTCGATGCGCCGGAGGCACGCGAACTGTGGCGCCTGTCGGTGCCGCAAACTGCGCCGGTGCTGGAGCTGACGCTGAGAGAGCCGCCTCTGATCGAATGGCATGGTGCGCAGCGCTGGTACCTCGCGGCACCCGGCGAGGGCGAGCAAGTCAGGGAGGCGGCGCGCGCTGCAGGGGGCCATGCCACACTGTTCATGCCCGCGTATCGCGCCAGCACCGAGATGCCCCGCTTCGATGCTCTGAGCGCGCCCTTGCGGCGCATTCACGAGGCACTGATGCGGGAGTTCGATCCCCACGCCGTGTTCGACCGCGCGCGGCTCCTCCCCCCTGCTTGAGATGCAAACCGAACTCGCTCCCGAATTTCAGGGCACGCCCGAGGGCCAGGAGGCCGAGGCCATCCTGCGCAAGTGCGTGCACTGCGGCTTTTGCACCGCGACCTGCCCCACCTACCAGCTGCTGGGCGACGAACTCGACGGGCCGCGCGGGCGCATCTACCTGATCAAGCAGGTGCTCGAAGGCAAGGCGCCGACGCGCAGCACGCAGCTTCACCTGGATCGCTGCCTTACCTGCCGCAACTGCGAGAGCACCTGTCCCTCCGGCGTGCAGTACGGCCACCTCGTCGACATCGGCCGGAAGATCGTCGACGAGAAGGTCTCGCGCCCCGCGCTCGAAGGTGCCCTGCGCTGGACGCTGAAGGAGGCGCTGCCTTCACCGCTCTTCGGCCCCGCGATGAAGCTGGGCCAGTCGGTGCGCGGCCTGCTGCCGAAGAAGCTCAAGGCCAAGGTGCCTGCGCCGCAGCCTGCCGGCGAATGGCCCGCGCGCAGCCACGCGCGCAAGATGTTGATGCTGGCCGGCTGCGTGCAGCCCTCGATGGCGCCCAACATCAACAGCGCGACCGCACGCGTGCTCGATGCCGCGGGCATCGAGGCGGTGGTCGCGCCGGCTGCGGGTTGCTGTGGCGCGGTGAAGTTCCACCTGAACGACCAGAAGGGCGGCAAGGTGCAGATGCGCGCCAACATCGATGCCTGGTGGCCGCAGGTGGAAAGCGGCGCGGTGGAGGCGATCGTCATGAACGCTTCGGGCTGCGGCGTGACCGTGCGCGAATACGGCCATCTGCTGCGCGACGAGCCCGCCTATGCGCAGAAGGCCGCGCGCATCAGCGCGCTCACGCGCGATCTGAGCGAATTGCTGCCCGACCTGGTTCCCTTGCTGAAGGATCGGGTGAAGGCGCCACCGGGCGTCGTTGCCTACCACCCGCCCTGCACGCTGCAGCACGGCCAGAAGCTGCGCGGCGGCGTCGAGGAGGGCCTGCGCGCGCTGGGCTTCGACATCCAGGTCGCGCAATACGAATCGCACCTGTGCTGCGGCTCGGCCGGCACCTATTCCGTGCTGCAGCCCGAACTGGCCTTTGCGCTGCGCGACCGCAAGCTCGGCCACCTGGATGCGATGAGGCCGAAGGCCATCATCTCGGCCAACATCGGCTGCATCACACACCTGCAAAGCGGCAGTGCGCTACCGGTGCGGCATTGGGTGGAAGTGCTGGACGAGGCCCTGGGCCTCAGCGCACGGGCGTGATCTTGCGCACGAGATACGAGGAAACGACATAGAGATCGCCGTCGCGGTCGGCCGTCACGTCGACAAGATCGCTGAACTGCGCGGCAGCCCCGATGCCGTCGGCCGAGCCGGGTGTCGAAGAGCCGGCGATCGTCGTGACTACACCGTCCGGCGTGATCTTGCGTATCGCGTTGTTGCCCGCATCCGCGACGTAGACATTTCCACTCGTGTCCACTGCGAGCCCCCACGGCTCCTTGAATCTGGCGGCGGCGAGAGTCCCATCGACAAAGCCAGGTGTGGTTGAGCCGGCGAGGGTGGTGACGATCCCATCGGGTGTGATTTTGCGGATCAAGTGATTGCCATCCGCCACATAGATATTGCCGTCGGGGCCCACTCTCAGGCTGCTTGGCGGCCCGAACGACGCGGCCGTGCCTTGGCCGTCGGTCGAGCCTTGGGTTCCAGAGCCCGCCAGGGTGGTGACCATGCCGGCGGGTGTGATCTTGCGAATCACGTTGTTGCCGCCATCGAGTACGTACAGGTTCCCGCCGGCATCGATGTCCAGGCTCCAAGGTCGGTTGAAACGCGCATTGGTACCGATGCCATCGACGAGGCCCGGGCTTGTCGAGCCCGCCCACGTGCTGACCTCGCCGGCGGGCGAGATCTTGCGGATCATGTTGTTGCCGTAGTCCGCCACATAGATATTGCCGCCGGCATCCACCGCCACGCCAGCGGGCCCGCTGAACCGTGCGGCAGCGCCGGTGGCATCGGCATAACCGGCGGTCGGCGAGCCAGCCACGGTGCCGACGACGCCGGCCGGCGAGATTTTTCGGATCATGTTGTTCCCGCCATCCGCGAGGTAGAGGTTGCCACCGGCGTCGACCGTGACAGCAAGCAGGTCGTTGAACGATGCCGCGGTACCGCTGCCATCATTCGAGCCGGCCGTTCCCGTGCCTGCGAAGGTCGACACGCGCGCCTGTGCTTCGGCGCAACTCACCGACACGCTGGTCACATTCGCGGTGGCCGTGCCGTTGCCCTGGGCGACGCTGCAGTTCTGCCATGAAGGCTGCGTGCCGACGGTGACTGCATAGTCCGTGTTGAAAGCCAGTGGCGTGGCGAAGCTGAACGGGCCGTTGGCTGTCAGGGTCAGCGCATCGCCGCCGTTGTCCAGCAGAACCAGTTTGGTGTGGGTGGCCAGCCCCGCGAGGGTGCCGCCGATCGTATGGGTCGGGGGTGCGCTCTCCACCGGGTCGGCGCTCGAAGGCGGCGTCCCCGTCGTGTCGGATGCCGTCGCCGTCGCATCGGGTGGCGTGGCCGCCGCTACAGGGGCGCTTGCTGCCGCGGCCAGCATGCTGCAAGTCGTGCAGCCGCGATCGCCGCCGCCGCCGCACGCCGCGAGAAGCACGCAGAGTACGGCTGCGGTGAAGCGGCGAAGAGATCCAGCGAGAAATTCAGTCATGGGAATGCCACGTGAAGGCCAAGATCGGGACCCGAGTGTGGCGAAGGCTTGCAGCCCTCCTTGCGCTTCGCGACCTTTCGTCAGATTTGTGTCAACTTCCGCAAAGTGGCTCGCGCGTTGGGATGACGGCTCCGTCGCACAAGCAAGGAAGCGTTGTTCCGACCCTGAAATGACGCGGGCGCAGCGAAGATGCGCCTTTCTTTCACTTTGGGAGCAAGAAGATGCGCAACCTCTTCTTTGGCCGACCAGGCTTGTGCGCGGCGCTCGCCTGCGCTTCGATCGCTGCCCCGCTGACCTCGCAGGCGCAGACCGTGAACCCCGGAGCCGGCGCGCTTCCCGCCATGAAGGTCCAGGGCAATGCGCGCTTCGCCTGCGGTGGCATCGGCTCGGACGAATCCGGCGCCATGCGGGCCGCGATGAAGGACCATCCACTGAGCCTGCTGTTCGCGCGTGCCACCGGCGAATACCTGGCCAATGTCGACGTGACCATCAAGGCGGCCGGCGGCGACACCGCGCTCGCCATGCGCGCCTCCGGGCCCGTGTGCCTGGTCGACCTGCCGGCCGGCCGCTACACCGTCGAGGCCAGCACCGAGGGCATGACCAAGAGCCACACGGTGACCGTCGGCCGTGGATCGCAGACGGCCGACTTCCGTTTCTGAACTCAGGCGGCCAGCGCGGTCTCGATGTCGCGCGTCATCGAGGCCGGCGTGTCCACCGGCGCGTATCGCCGGATCACCTGTCCGTCCTTGCCGACCAGGAACTTGGTGAAGTTCCATTTGATGGCCGTGCTGCCCAGCAGGCCGGGGGCTTCCTTGGTGAGCCACTTGTAGAGCGGCGTGGCGCCGGGGCCGTTGACCTCGATCTTTTCCATCATCGGGAAGCTCACGCCATAGTTCTGCACGCAGAAGGCGCCGATCTCCTCGTTGCTGCCCGGGTCCTGGTTGCCGAACTGGTTGGACGGGAAGCCGAGGACCGTCAGCCCCCTGTCGGCGTACTTCTTGTAGAGCGTCTCCAGTCCCTCGAACTGCGGCGTGAAGCCGCATTTGCTGGCCGTGTTGACGATCAGGAGCACCCGGCCCTTGAACTTCGCGAGCGGCACCTGCTGGCCGTCGATCTGCCGGGCCTCGAAGTCGTAGACGCTCGTCATGATGGCTTGTCCTCCAGGATGCGGGAATGCCGATCATCGTCGCCGCCGTTCGTTCGTGCAAACGAGGACCACAGCGCCGCCAGCACGATCAGCGTGCCGCCGGCCCAGACGCGCGCGTCGAGCGCGGCCGCCCCCAGCGCGACCGAGGAGGCGCTGGCGAACAGCACTTCCGAGAGCATGATCACCGCGGTGACGTTGGCCGCCATGCGGGCGGCGCCGTACTGCAGGCAGATGTTGGCGAACACGAAGCCGGTGCCCAGCAGCGCGGCCCAGGGCAGCCAGGCCCCGGCGGCCCCTGCCGCTGGCAGCGGCGTGATCGCGCCGAAGGCCGTGCCCGCCGCGGCGGCCAGGCCTGCCACCCCCGCGCAGCCGCAGAACATGGCGAGCGCGCGCGATTCACCGGGCGCGCCGCGCAGCCGTCGCAGCAGGATGTTGGTGAGCGCGAAGCTGAAGCCTGCGGCCACGCCCAGCCAGTCGGGCAGGCTGGCCGGTACCGGCCAGTCGGTCTCGGGGGTCTTGAGCACCACCGCCACGCCCGCCAGGGCCAGCGCCATGCGCGCCAGGGCCGTGGGCGTGGGGCGCTCGCCAAGAAGCAGCCAGGCCAGCAGCGCGCTCCACAGCGGCATCAGGTAGAACAACAGCACCACGCGCACTACGTCGCCCTGCGTCACCGCCCAGTTGAAGCCGAGGTTCGTGAAGCCGGCCGCCAGCGCCAGCAGGACCAGCCCCGGCCATTGCGCGAAGGCGCGCCAGGCATGGCGGCGCATCCAGCCCATCGCCAGCACGATCACCGCGTAGATCAATGCGGTGGCCCAGACCGGATGCAGGCCATGGCCTTCCATGTGGCGAAAGGGAATCCAGGACACGCCCCAGACAAAGGCGTTGAAGACAAGCGCGAGGGCAGGCAAGGCGGTGGCGGCGACCCGGCCTCAGTGGTGCTTGTCGCTGCGCGCGATGGCAAGGAGGTGTTCCACCTCCTCCGGATAGCGCCGCAGGTTGCTTTCATGCCAGCGCTTGATGAGCCACATGAAGCCCGCCACCACCACGCCGAAGGCGGTGATGGCCGCGTAGGCCGACAGACCGAGCCCCGTGCAGGCGCTGTAGAACGCGCCCAGCACCAGGATGCACGCCTGCTCGTTGAAGTTCTGCACCGCGATCGAGCGCCCTGCACCCATCAGGTTGTGGCCCCGGTGCTGCAGCAGCGCGTTCATCGGCACCACCAGGAAGCCACCCAGGCCCCCCAGCATGATCAGGAAGGGCACCGCGATCCAGATGTTGCCGATGAAGTTCATCCCAATGACCACGATGCCCATGCCGATGCCCAGCGGAATGACGCGCGTCGCCGTGTCCAGCCGCATGCGCATCGAAGCGACCACCGCGCCCACGGCCGTGCCGATCGCGACCACGCCGGTCAGCGAGGAGGCCTGCGCCGTGTTGTAGCCCAGCGCCAGCGAGGCCCAGGCCAGCACGATGTACTTGAGGTTGCCGCCGGCGCCCCAGAACAGCGTGGTGGTGGCCAGCGAGATCTGGCCCAGCTTGTCGCGCCACAGGCGCGAGTTGCAGTGCCAGAAGTCCGGCAGCAGCGCCAGCAGGTTGCGCAGGATGCCCTGCTGCGGGTTGGCGCGCAGCGGCCGCATCTCGACGCCGGTGTCGGGGATGCGCGTGTTGAACCAGGCCGCGATCGCGTAGACGAAGATCAGCGCTGCGATCGCCGCCTCCGGCGGCGTGCTGATGCCGGTGTCGATGACCGGGAAGTCCAGCGCGAGCATGCGGCTCGATAGCGCCTGGCCCACCAGTTGGCCGCCCAGCACGATGCCCAGGATGATGGAGGCGATGGTGAGGCCCTCGATCCACCCGTTGGCCTTGACCAGCTGCGAGGCCGGCAGCAGCTCGGTGAGGATGCCGTACTTGGCCGGCGAATACGCCGCTGCGCCCAGGCCCACCACGGCGTAGGCCAGCAGCGGATGGGTGCCGAACAGCATGATCACGCAGCCGATCACCTTGATCGCGTTGCTGATGAACATGACCCGGCCCTTGGGCATGGAGTCGGCGAAGGCGCCCACCAGCGGCGCCAGCGCCACGTAGAAGATGGTGAAGATCGGCACCAGCGCGGCACGCTGCCACTCGGGCGCACCGCTGGTTCGCATCAGTTCCACCGCCGCAACGAAAAGCGCGTTGTCGGCCAGCGACGAAAAGAACTGGGCCGACATGATCGTGTAGAAACCGCGCTTCATCGAGGGGCAGGCTGGCCAGGGGGGACTGCTGGCAATAGTGGATTTGAGGCCGCGGTACTGGCGGAATGCGCGGTTATAGCATGGGGGTGCAATGTCAAAATGAGGCTACAAGCCCACACCGTACCGGTGTTTTTCCTCATGTACTGAACCGGTTTCACCGTGCCTCGTCCCATCCTCGCCACCATCCACACCGACGCCTTGGCCCGCAACCTCGATCGTGCCCGCCGCGCGGCGGTCGATTCGCGGGTCTGGGCCGTCGTCAAGGCCAATGCCTATGGCCACGGCATCGAGCGCGTGTTCGAGTCCTTCCGGGCGGCCGACGGCTTTGCGCTGCTCGATCTGGCCGAAGCCGAGCGCGTGCGCGCACTGGGGTGGCGCGGTCCGGTGCTGCTGCTGGAGGGCGTCTTCGAGCCGCGCGACCTGGAGCTGTGCTCGCGGCTGGACCTCTGGCACACCGTGCATTGCGACGAGCAGATCGACATGCTGGCGGCCCACAAGACGCAGGTGCCGCAGCGCGTCTTCCTCAAGATGAACTCCGGGATGAACCGCCTGGGCTTCGCGCCCGAGCGCTTCCGCGCCGCCTGGACCCGTCTCGATGCGCTGCCCCAGGTGGACGAGATCTCGCTCATGACCCATTTCAGCGACGCCGATGGCGCGCGCGGCGTGGCCCACCAGCTGGAGGCTTTCGAGCGCGTCACGCGCGACCTGCCGGGCGAGCGCTCGATCGCCAACAGCGCCGCCACCCTGCGCCATGCCGCCGCCACGCGCTGCGACTGGGTGCGTCCCGGCATCCTGCTCTACGGAAGCGCGCCGGACTTCCCCGAGCACGATGCGGCGCACTGGCAACTGCAGCCGACCATGACGCTGTCCACCCGGCTGATCTCGGTGCAGACGCTGCAGGCTGGCGACACCGTCGGTTACGGCTCCCGCTTCACCGCCGAAGGGCCCATGACCATCGGTGTGGCTGCGGTGGGTTACGCGGACGGTTACCCGCGCCATTGCGACACCGGCACGCCGGTGCTGGTCGACGGCGTGCGCACCCGCATGGTGGGACGGGTCAGCATGGACATGATCACCGTCGATCTGACGCCGGTGCCGCAGGCGTGCTTCGGCAGCGAGGTCACGGTGTGGGGGCGGGCCTCCACTGGCACCGTGCTGCCCATCGACGAGGTGGCGAAGGCCGCCGGCACTGTCGGCTACGAGCTCATGTGCGCAGTGGCGCCCCGCGTGCCGGTGACGGTGGACTGACCCAACGCTGGCGCTGTTGAAGACCCTGTCGAACTGGCGTTCCGTGCGCCTCTGGGAAACGCAGGTCGAACGCGACCTGCACCGCCGCCATGACCTGCGATTGCACGGCGTGCTGATCGGGACCTCCACGCTGTTGCTCATGTGGCTGGCGTCCTGGTTGCAGATGAAGGCCGGCGTCGGTTCGCTGGCCCTGCGCTACCTGCTGACGCTGGGCGTGGGTTATCTGGGGTACCTGTGGATCCTGCGGTGGTGGGCCGCGATGCTGATCCGCAGGAACACGCAGTTCAATCCCGACTTGCCGGATCCGCAGATCGCCGACTGGCCCTCGTTCCGCGGCGGCAGTGACACGGCCGTCGAAGGACACGGCATCGCAGACCTGGCCGGCGGTGCGCTGGACGCCGCGGCGGGGGCTGACGAGGGTGCCATCGTGGTGGTGCCGGTGCTCGCCATGTTCGTGGTTGGCACGGCCATCATCTTCGGCGCCGGCGCACTGGTCCTGCTCTACTTCGGCTCGGAGGTCCTGCTCGCCGTGGCGATCGAATTGGCCTTCGGTTATGTCACCGCCACGGCGGCGATGCGCGTGGCGCGCGAGGGCTGGCTGACGGCTGCGGCGCGGCTGACCTGGAAGCCGCTGCTTGGTGCGCTTCTGTGCGCGGTGCTGCTGGGGGTGGCAATGGACCTGTTCATGCCGCAGGTGAATTCGCTGCCCGAGGCGGTGCGCGTGCTGCTGGGGTGGCACTGACCTGCTGCACGCTGTCGCCTGCGCTACCCCGGCGCGTGCAGGCCGGCGCTACGATGCCAGCCCCTCGACCCCCTCAGGAGACAGCCCATGAGCAGCACCCAGAGCAACCGCCAGGTCCGCCTCGCCAAGCGCCCCGAGGGCGCCGCCACCCGTGACAACTGGCAATTCACCACCGAGCCGGTGGGCGAGCCGGCCGAGGGAGGCGTGCTGGTCAAGACCTTGTCGCTCTCGCTCGACCCCGCCATGCGCGGCTGGATGAACGAGGGCAAGAGCTACATCCCGCCGGTGGAGATCGGTGCCGTGATGCGCGCCGGCGGCATCGGCCGCGTGGTGGCCTCGCGCAATCCGGCCTTCGCGGTCGGCGACACCGTGTACGGCACGCTGGGCGTGCAGGAATACATCCTGATTCCGCAGGAAGACATCAAGCGCAACGGCCTCGCCAAGGTGGACCTGCGCGCCGGCACCATCACGCAATGGCTCAACGTGCTGGGCATGCCCGGCATGACGGCCTACTTCGGCCTGATGGACATCGGCGAGCCGAAGCCCGGCGAGACGGTCGTGGTCTCGGGCGCCGCCGGCGCGGTCGGGCAGACCGTGGGCCAGCTCGCGAAGATCAAGGGTTGTCGCGCGATCGGCATCGCAGGCGGCCAGGCCAAGTGCGACTGGGTCGTCAATGAGCTGGGCTTCGACGCCTGCATCGACTACAAGGCCGGCCCCTCCGCCGTGCGCGAGGGCCTGAAGGCCCATTGCCCCAAGGGCATCGACATCTACTTCGACAACGTCGGCGGCGAGATTCTCGACGCCGCCCTGGCCCGCCTCGCGCGCGGCGCGCGCATCGTCATCTGCGGTGCCATCAGCCAGTACAACAACCCCAACAGTGCGCCGGCCCAAGGCCCGAAGAACTACCTGAGCCTGCTGGTGAACCGGGCTCGCATGCAGGGCATGGTGGTGTTCGACTACGCCGACCGCTACCACCTGGCCGTGGCCGAGATGGCGGGCTACCTGAAGGACGGCCGCATGAAGAGCCGCGAGGACGTGGTCGAGGGCCTCGACACCTTTCCCGAAGCGTTGAACAGGCTCTTCAGCGGCCAGAACTTCGGCAAGCTGGTGCTCAAGGTGGCGGACGAATAGGCTTGCCCGAATCGGCTATCCAGGGAGGCATGCATGAAGACATCGAGATGGGGCGACAGCCTCGCCGTCCGCTTGCCGGCTGCGATCGTCACACCCTGGCATTGTTTCGATACCGTCAATACCGAGTTGCCGTCCGCTGTCTTGGTCCGCGCAGCAGCCGTCCGTACGATCGGCGCATGAAATACGAACACCCACGCGCCGAACGCCTGGCCTTGTCGCCTGCAGGCGGTGAAGCCTCGCCCTCGAACACCGAACCGGATCCCTCCCGCGCCGCCGCGAACGACAAGCACCGCGAGGCCGATACGAACCCCGCGGTCTGGGACGACTGGAAGTCGGTGCGGGACGTCGGCTGAGCCGGCCGCCGGTTTCGCGCAGCGTTCAGGCCCTGACGCGCGTGCCCATCAGGGCTGCCGTGATGATGAGGACAGCCGCCACCACGATGGTCCAGCTCAGCGGCCGCTGCGTGACCAGCATCAGCAGCGCCGTCGACGCCAGCGGCGTGATGTAGCTCAGGATGCCGATCTGCCGTGCATCCCCGCGCTTGAGGGCCAGGTCCCAGAGGAAGAAGGCCGCGCCGAGCGGCCCCAGCCCGCACAGGGCGACCAGCAGCCAGTCGCGTGCCGACAGCGTCGCCTGCGGCTCCAGCAGCACGTGGCAAGCGAGGGCCAGCGCGCCGGAGACCAGGCCGAACAGGCCGATCGCACTCGTCGGAAAGGTCGCCACGCGTTTCGTCCACAGCGAGTAGCTGGCCCAGATGAAGGCCGAGCCCAGGGCCGGAACGAAGCCCCAGAAGCCGGGTTCGACCGCGTCGGCCGATGCGCCGCGCGCGCCCAGGATCGCGATGGCCGCCCCCGCGAAGCCCAGCAGGGCCGCCACCAGGTGTGCGGGGCGCAGCGACAGGCCC
Source organism: Variovorax defluvii (assembly GCF_039541515.1). NCBI lineage: Bacteria > Pseudomonadati > Pseudomonadota > Betaproteobacteria > Burkholderiales > Comamonadaceae > Variovorax > Variovorax defluvii. The sequence continues at coordinate 256,635 of NZ_BAABGJ010000081.1, read as the reverse complement.
GGCAGGAGCAGCGGCGCCAGCACCACGATCAGCAGCGGCCACAGGTAGTTGACCAGGTTGACCTCCACCGGGGGCGCATGCCGCAGGGCGGTGAACAGCAGGAAGTGGAAGCCGAAGAGGCCGTAGATGCCCAGTGCCAGCGTGCGCGGGGGCACGGCCCAGGCCTGGCGGTTGCGCAGCACGCGGGGCCAGCTCATGACGCTGCCGATGATCAGCGCGAGTCCGGTGAGCAGGAAGGGTGGCAGGTGGGAGAGCGCGGTGCCCAGCGAGGCCAGCGTGGCCCACAGCGCGATGGCGGCGAGGGCGTAGAGGATGGACGGCATGGCCACGAGCTTAAGGGGCATCGAGCGGCGCGGCCGTCGCGCGATGACGGTGCGTCGTCGCGCGCTGACGGTCCGCGCGGCAGGCTCAGTCGCTTGCGGCGCCGTCCCGGCGCAGCGCGGCCGTGAGCGCGGAGGGCGAGCGGTAGCCGGTGCGGCGGGCGACCTCGGCCACGCTCAGGCCGCTGCTGCGCAGTTGCCGTGCCTGCAGAAGGCGCTGCGCGCGCAGCCAGTGCATGGGGCTCATGCCCTGCTCCTCGCGGCAGCGCTGCGCGAACTGGCTGGGACTGAGGCAGGCGAAGGCGGCGAGATCGGCGATGCCCAGGGGCTGGTGCCAGCGCGCCTGCGCCCAAGCGGCCAGCGCGGCCCAGGCGATGGCGCGTCCGCGCGGCCTCGGCCGGGCCGGTCCCCAGGCTTCCAGCAGCAGCGCCGGGGCATGGTGCAGCGCCAGCGGCGAGGGCGCGGGCGATGCCAGGCATTCGGCGAGGTAGCGCGCCAGCGGCAGCAGGCGCGGCGCATGCGGCCCCTGGCCGGCGAAGGGAGTCCAGAGCGCCAGGGGCGTGTCGAGTACCAGGCAGCGGCTCCCGCCCCGCGATTCGAAGTCGTGCCGGTCGCCCGGCGCAACGACGTGGCCCTCACCGGTGCCCAGGCGCAGGCCACGGCCTTCCACCTCCAACTCGAGCACGCCCTCCAGGCCGACCAGCACCTGGAAGTGTCCATGCGCATGGCTGCCGCGCGAGGCGCCGTAGTGCCGCAGCGATAGCGGTGGCGGCGAGGCCGGGGAGGCGTGGTCAGGCATGGCGGCGGATATTGTCCCCCGCGGGCTCTGCCCGTGTCACGCCGGGCGATGCAGCCGTGCCGGTCAGCCGATGGCCTGGAGCAGGGCCTCCGGGTCCACCGGCTTCACCAAATGCGAGGCAAAGCCGTGCGCCTGGCTGCGCGCCATGTCGCTGCGCTGGCCGTAGCCGGTCATCGCGATCAGGCGGATGTTCCGGGTCGGGTCCAGCCGGCGGATCTGCGTGGCCAGCTCGAAGCCGTCCATCACGGGCAGGCCGATGTCCAGCAATGCGACGTCCACCGGCTGCCGCTGCAGCAGCGCCAGCGCGCTCGGCCCGTCGTGGGCGATGAAGGGCGTGAGGCCGGAGAGCGCGAGCAGTTCGCCCAGGGCCTGGGCGCCATCGACGTTGTCCTCGACCACCAGCACGCGCTTGTGGCCCCCGTCGATGGCCTTCGGCAGGGCCGCCCCATGCTCCTGCGCCGAGGCCGCGAGCGGCAGTCGCAGGGTGAACTCGCTGCCCAGGCCCAGGCCCGGGCTGGCAGCCTCGAGGGTGCCGCCGTGCAAGCGCGTCAGGTTGCGCGCGATGGCCAGGCCGAGCCCGAGGCCACCCTGGGGACGGTGGATGCCCTGCGCGCCCTGCACGAACAGGTCGAAGACGACCTCCAGTTCCTGCTGCGCCATGCCCGCGCCGTTGTCGCGGACGACGAGCACCGCTTCGTCGCCGCTGCGCCGGGCGTGGATCTCGACGCGGCCGCCGGTGTCGGTGTAGCGCCCCGCGTTGACCAGCAGGTTGGCGATCACCTGGCGCAGCCGTGCCTCGTCGGCGAAGACCGGCAGGCCCTGCGCCGGCACGTCCAGCTCCAGCCGGTGCCGTTTGTTCTCCAGGATGGGGCTGGCCGTCTCGATCGCGCCTTCGACCACCGCGCGCAGCTCCAGCGTGGTGCGGCGCAGTTCGAGGCTGCCACGGGCGATGCGCGAGATGTCGAGCAGGTCGTCGACCAGGCGCGCCATGTGCCGGGCCTGCCGCTCGATGATGGCGCGGTTGGGCGAATCGCCGTCCTTCAGCTTCATGACCTGCACGGCGGTGAGGATCGGCGCGAGCGGGTTGCGCAGCTCGTGGCCGAGCATGGCGATGAACTCGTCCTTGGCGCGGTTCGCGGCTTCGGCCGCCTCGCGCGCGAGGGTGGCCTGCCGGTGTACGCGCGCGCGCATGACCTGGACCTCGACCCGGGCGAGCAGCTCGGTGGCCGAGAAGGGCTTGATCAGGTAGTCGTCGGCGCCCTGCTGCAGGCCCGCCACCCGCGCCTCTTCGCCGGCCTGGGCGGACAGCACCAGCACCGGCAGCGACCGCGTGCGCGGGTCGTCGCGCAGCCGCCGAAGAAGGGCGCGGCCATCGATGCCGGGCATCATCATGTCGGTCACCACCAGGTCCGGCAGCCGCTGCGCGATGGTGGCGAGCGCCTCCTGGCCGTCGGCGGCGGTCTCGACGTGCCAGTGCGGGTCCAGCAGCTGGCGGACGTAGTCGCGCATGTCGGGGTTGTCGTCGACCACGAGCACGCGTTCGGGCTTGCGGTGCACCGGCGAGGCCGGTGACTCGTGTGCGGAGCGACGCGCGAGCCAGGTGGTCTCGGCGGCCAGCGCCTCCTCGAGGTAGTTCGATCGCTGCGCGGCAGGGCCCGCGATGTTCGCCTCGGCCTCGGTGGCCACGATGCTCGACGCGGGCAGGTGATCGGTGCCCAGCGGGATCTCCACCGTGAAGCAGGTGCCTTGTCCGGACGTGCTCTCCACGTCGATGCTGCCGCCGTGCAAGCGCACCAGTTCCTTGACCAGCGCCAGCCCGATGCCGGTGCCCTCGTGGGTGCGCGAGCGTGCGCCGTGCACGCGGTGGAAACGGTCGAAGATGTGCGCGATGGCGGAGGGCTCGATGCCCACGCCCGTGTCACGCACCGTAAGCCGGGCGCGCTGGCCCACCTCGGCCACGCGGACCTCGATCTCGCCTTCGAAGGTGAACTTGAAGGCGTTGGACAGCAGGTTGAAAACCACCTTCTCCCACATCTCGCGGTCGACGTAGGCCGGCAGTGGCCTGTCACTGCCGCGCACGACCAGCCGCAGGCCGGCCTGCTCGACCGTGGAACGGAACACCGAGGCCAGCTCCGCGGTGTAGCGCGCCAGGTCGGTGGCGGCATAGCGGCCCTGCACCTGGCCGCCTTCGATGCGGGAGAAGTCGAGCAGGGTGTTGACCAGCTTGCGCAGCCGCAGCCCGTTGCGTTGCACGCGCTCCAGCGGCTCGCGCGCCTCGGCGGGCAGTGCGGCGCGGGCCAGCAGGTCGTCGACCGGGCCGAGCATCAGGGTCAGGGGCGTGCGCAGCTCGTGGCTGACGTTGCTGAAGAACAGGTTCTTGGCCCGGTCCAGCTCGGCCAGCGCCTCGGCGCGCTGCTGCGCCTCCAGCCGCGTGCGCGCGTCGTTGAGTTGCACGGAGAACTGGCTGGCCACCAGGCGCAGGAAGTTGCGGTAGGCGTCGTCGAGTCGCCGCCGGGTGCTGATGCCCAGCGCGAGGGCGCCGATCGGCGCTTCGCCGCCGCGGCCCGCGAGGGGCAGCACCAGCGCCTCCTCGACCGGCTCCGGCCAGGCGCCGTGCAGCTCGCCCCACAGCGACTTCACCTCGTGCGTGAGCGCCTCGCGGCCGGTGTGCTGCACGCGCAGCGCGAAGGCGCGGGCCTGCGCGTCGGCGCCCTGCCCGAGGCCGCTGCCGGGGTGTGGGACGGCCTCGACGCGGCGCAGCTCGTTCGCCCCTTCGCCGGCGAGGTACAGCGTGGCGAAGGACACGTCGTGCCGGCGGGTGCCGAGTGCGGCCAGCATCAGGCGACCGGCGTCGTCGAGACTGCGGGCCTCGACGACGGAGACGCCGGCCAGGTCCTGCAACTGGGCCAGCCGGCGTGCGCTGAGCATGCGCTCGGTCTCTTCCGCCACCACGCACAGCATGCCGGCCACGCGGCCCGACTCCTCGTAGACCGGGCTGTAGGAGAAGGTGTGGAAGGTCTCTTCCTCGTAGCCGCTTCGGCGCAGGAACAGGCGCAGTCCCTCGTCCCAGGTGGCCTCGCCGGTGGCGAGCACGTGCGCGATGCGGGGGCCGGCCGCATCCCAGGCTTCTTCCCAGACCCGGTCGGCCCGCGCGCCGAGCACCCAGTCGCGCTTGATGCCCACCGTGGGCAGGTAGGCATCGTTGCAGAAGAAGATGCCTTCCGGGCCCCAGGCCATCCACATCGCGAAGCGAGAGTCCAGCATGGTCCGGACGGTGGTCTTCAGGCTTTGTGGCCAACCGGCCGGATCGCCCAGCGAGGTGCGCCGCCAGTCGAAGGCGCGCATGCGTGCGCCCATCTCTCCTCCGCCTTTCAGGAATTCCGTGGAAGCGAAGGACATGGAGGGCGGCCGCAGATCGTGATGACGCGGAATTATGGGGGCCTTGTCCCTGGCCCGCGCCCTTGGAAACGCCGGTGTCGCTCTTGTCCGTCAGAGCCGCAGCGCCATCGCCGACACCCCGCACACCAGGAGGAACGGAATCGCGATGCGGTGGAATTCGCGCAGGCCGTGCGGCACCTTCGCCAAACGCAGTGCGATCAGGTTGGCCAGCGAGCCCAGCACGCAGCCGAAGCCGCCCACGCTCACGCCGGCGGCCAGTGCCGGCAGGTCGTGGACGTAGCGGTCCAGCAGGATGGTGGCCGGCACGTTGCTGATGAGCTGCGAGGCGGCGATGGCGGCAAGGTAGGCGCGCCAGCCCTCGCCGATCGGCCACTGCCGCAGCAGCGCGGCCACGGCCGGCAACTCGGCCAGCTGCCGCAGGTCGATGAACATCAGGGCGATGATCAGCAGCAGCGTCCAGTCGATCCCCAGCAGCACGCGCGGGCGCAGCAGCAGGAAGCCGCCGAACACCAGGGCGAGGCCGGCCGGCAGCCAGCGCTGGTCGAGCGCGATCACGAAGCCCACGAAAAGCACGGCCGACAGCGCCAGCAAGCGCGGCTGCGCGGGTGCGGCCTCGCCCGCCGGCTTGAGCTGGATCTCCACGCGCGGCACCAGGAAGCGCACCGCGGCGAAGAGCCAGAACAGCATCACCGCCACGGTGGGCGCCATCATGCCCATGAAGCCGAGGAAGCTCTCGCCCGAGCGGTGCCATAGGTAGAGGTTCTGCGGGTTGCCGATCGGCGTGAGGGCCGAGCCCGCGTTGACGGCCAGCGCCTCCAGCACCACCAGCCGCGCCAGCGGCAGGTGGGCCTGGGCGGCCAGCACCCGCGTGAGCGGCACCAGCAGGAACAGGCTCACGTCGTTGGTGACCAGCGCAGAGAGGCCGGCCGCGGCGGCGACCAGCAAGAGCACCAGGTGGCGCAGCTCGGTGGTCCGCGCCAGCAGCCGCGCGGCCACGGATTGCAACACGCCACTCTTCTCCACCCCCTGCGTGATGGCCAGCAGGCCGGCCAGCGCGCCGATGGTCTGCCAGTCGACCAGCGCCAGGTAGTCCAGCGGCGCGCGCGGGCGCAGCCCGGCGAAGGCGATGGCCACGGCCAGGAGCACCCACAGCAGGCCGTTGCCGCCGCCGTGTTCCGCGCCGGCGTCAGGCGGCGTCGCGTTCACGCAGCTCGCGCTTGAGGACCTTGCCGATGGCGCTGCGGGGCAACTCCTCGATCAGGTGCAGGCGCGCCAGCCGCTGGGTCTTGCCGACCTGCGCATTGGCCCACTGGAGCAGCGCCTCGGCCGGCGTGTCGTCGCCGGCGCGCCGCACGACGAAGGCCACCGGGGTTTCGCCCCATTGTTCGGAGGGCACGCCCACCACCGCGGCCTCGGCCACCGCGGCATGGCCGCGCAGCACGGCTTCGAGGTCGCTCGGGTAGATGTTGAAGCCGCCGCTGATGATCATGTCCTTCTTGCGATCGAACAGGATGAGGAAGCCGTCCTCGTCGAAGCGGCCGACGTCGCCGGTGCGGATGAAGCGCTTGCCGGTGGCGTCGAACCACTCGGCCTCGCGCGTCTTCTCCGGCTGGCCGTGGTAGCCGACCATCATTCCGGCCGAATGGCCCACCACCTCGCCGGCCTCGCCGCGCGGCAGTTCGCGGCCGGCTTCGTCGATCAGCCGGATGTCGCTGCCCTCGGCCGGCCGGCCCACGGTGTGCAGCTTGTCCGGGTGCAGGTGGGCATCCAGGATGCAGGTGCCGCCGCCCTCGGTCATGCCGTAGAACTCGACCAGGCCGCCGGGCCAGCGCTTCAGCACGTCGGCCTTGAGCGCGGCCCCGAAAGGCGCACTGGTGCTGAACTTGAAGCGGAAGCTCGAGAGGTCGTGGCGGTCGAAGTCCGGGTGCGCCATCAGGCGCTGGTATTGCACCGGCACCAGCATCGTGTGCGTCACGCGGTGGCGCTCGGCCAGCGCGAGGTAGGCGGCCGCGTCGAACTTCGGCATCAGCAGCACGCAGCCACCGTAGGCCAGGGTGGGGAAGAACACCACCAGCGTGGTGTTGGAGTACAGCGGCGTCGACAGCAGCGTGACCGTCTCCGGGCCGTATGCATACGTCGCGCCCCGGCGCACGTGCGCCCAGCGCATGCCGTGGCCCTGCACGATGCCCTTGGGCTCGCCGGTGGTGCCGGAGGAATAGATGATGTTGAAGGGCCAGGACGCCTGCGGCTCGACCGCTTGGGGGCGCGTGCCAGCCGGTGTGAGCCAGGCCTCGAAGCCCGATCCGGCTGCGCTGCCGTCGAGGGCTACGCGCGGGATCGTGCCTTCGGCGGGGGGACCGAACAACTGGGCGGTCGTGGCATCGAGGAAGAGCAGGCGGGCCTGGGCGTCCTCGGTCATGCGGGCCAGGCTGGCCGGCGTGGCGCTGGGTGCCAGCGGGGCGACCGCGATGCCGGCACGCAGCGCGCCCAGGAACAGCGCCGCGTAGCGCGTACCGGAGGTGGCGCAGACCGCGATCGCGTCGCCCGCGCGCAGGCCGTCGCGTTGCAGCGCCGCGGCGACGCGGTCCATCAGTGCGTCGAGCGCGCCGTAGTCGAGTCGAAGGTCGGGGTCGGCCAGCGCGGGCCGCGCCGGCGCTTCCTGGGCATGCAGCCTGATCAGGTCGGCGATGACGCCGAACTCGCGGGCCATCGCTGCTTCGGTCGGGCTCACCATGGGCGGCGCCTTCCCGATACGGGGTCTGTCATCGCTAAGTCTCCGGAGGCGGCCGCAGCACCGCGGCCAGCGCTCATTATTGATGAGCGGCAGGCCCCGGCAGTGGCTGAAAGCGCGTCCTGCTCCTCGCTGGGTGGCGCTGCGTCAGCGGTCGGTTTCCCGGTACCAGTAGGTTCTCTTGCGGATGTTCTTGGTGGGGATGACCGGCTTCTGCGCGCCGAGGCCGGAGCGGCCGTCCGCGCCGGAGCCGCCGCCGCCGCCGATCAGGAAAGGCAGTTGGCGATCCACGCCACCGACCTTGACCGTGACGATGCCGAACACGGGGGACGGGACCAGCCCGCCGCCATCCAGAAGTGTGAAGCGCGAGGCGCCGGTGAGGAAGTTGACCGAATAGCTGCGCGCGGCGCCGAGGTTCGCCTGGCAGGAGGTGGTGCTGGGAACGATCGGCTGATGGGTGCCGAAGTAGACCTGTCCGCCGACGGTGGTCGGCGCGTTCACGCCCTTTTCTCCGGCGCCGGCCAGGGTGACGTAGAAGCCGCCCAGCGAGCCGTCGTACGCAGCGGTGTTGCTGGCGTTGAACAGCGACGTCGGCGCGACGTCGGCCGTGCTGCTGCTGTCGTCGCGCACCGGTGCCCAACCGCTCGCGCTCATGCCGACCTTGGTGTCCTTGATCATGTAGAAGCGGTTCACGACGTTGCGGGACTGGTGGGTGATGAGCGGATGCTCCCGGTCGCCCGTGATGTCGAGCACCACGTCGTAGGTCTTGGTCAGCACCACGTCCGGTGGGAAGAAGAACTTGCGCCGCGTGCCGCCGCTGCCGCCCAGGGCGGCCAGGTGGGTGGCCTGCCAGGTGCTCACGTCGCCGCTGCCGGTGGGCTGCAGGTCCACGCGCCAGAGGTTGCCGCCGGTGTCGGCGGCATAGAGCCGGTCGATGAGGCCGTCGAAGTCGCGGTCCACCAGGGTGATGTCGGCGGGGATCGAATAGGTCATGTCGGCGAGCCGGCACGGGTTGCCGGTGCAGCCGCTGCCGCTGCCGCCCGGGCCCGCCTGCCAGACGACGTCCCCCGTCACCGCGTCGACGACGAAGATGCCCCGGCCCATGGTGTCGGGGCTGGGTGGCTCGAGGTCTTCGTTGGTGTCGTAGCCGGCACCGAAGATCAGCACGGGATTGGTGTGGCCCTTGATCATCGCCACCTTGGGTTGCGACCAGGTCTGGCCGAGCTCCGAGAAGCCGCTGTGGGTGTTGCTGCGCTTCCACATGAACTTGGGGTTCGTCGGGTCGCTCACGTCGATCGCGTAGAGCAGGCGTCCGCCGCGGCGCGCGGACAGGAAGATGTACGCCTTGCCCGTGGCGCTGTTCTGGTAGACGCTGGGCGCGCCGTCGAAGAAGTAGGTCTTCGCGCTGCCGGTGGCGAGGCTGCCCAGCTTCAGGCTGGGGCTGTTCTGGTAGAGCCGCTGCAGGCCCGGGTAGAACTCCTGCGGCACGAAGCTCCACAGCTCGCCGCCGGGCGGCACATTGATGTTGGCGCCGGTGGCGTCTTTCATCGCGATGGCGCAAGTCGACGACACCGTGCAGTGGCCCATGGGCTTGGTGCTGTCGGTGGGATTGTTCGGCTGGTTGCCGTTGACGGCACGGAACATTCCGTCGTTGGCGCCGTAGAACACCACCACGCCGGTGGTGCCGCCGTAGTTGATCACCGCGGGCCGCGAATGCAGCACGTCGCCGTGGACGGAGCCGCGGATCGTGATGCTCGCGTCGGGCGGCGTGCTTCCTTCCCGGCCCGCCGCCGCGTCGCCGGCCGCGTACGTGTCCTGCCCGCGCACCCAGTTGATCAGGTTGGGGGCAGTGATGGTGCCGGAACTGATGCCCAGGGCCGTGGACGTGAGGTCCGCGTTGCCGACCTTGAAGGGCATGCCGCTCAGCGCGGCGCCAGTGCTGCAACTCGTGCCGAGGCAGGTGAACACGTTGCGCGCAGTGGTGGCGGTGGCCGTGGCGGTGGTCGTCGCGCTGGCCGGGTAGCTGTTGGTGAGGTGCCTGAGGCGGATCTGCTGCGCGACGCCGCCCTTCTCGACCACCTGGCCGTCCGCCCAGTCGTAGCCGTCGCTGGCGCCCTGGGCCTTGAACGCATTGAGCCAGAAGCCGCCCTGGGAATCGGGCAGCGTGCCGGCCGACTTGGAGGTCCAGAAGCTCACCGCCGAGGGTGAGATGAAGCCGGTGCCCGCGGCGCTCAGCGCGCGGTTGGCATTGGTGCCGGCCGAGTAGTTGCCCCAGGAGGCATCGGCCAGGAAGAGCTGCGGCGCCGACGGGTCGGTGATGTCGACGCCGAACTGGTACTGCTTGAGGTTGCCCATCCAGCGCGGGTTGACGTCGGGGTCGGGCCGGAACATGCCCATGTAGATCTGGTTCAGGTAGGTGCCTTGCGTGTTGGCGCTCACCGGCAGTACCGGGGCGGCGAACACGCTGTTGACCGCCTGCACGTCGGAGAAGACCTTGCCGATGGCGTCCACCAGGCCCTGGACGTCGCCGAGGCGGACCACGAAGTATTGCCCGCCGCCCTGGTTGGCCATGCTGACCATGAGCTGTTCGTAGTCCGGGTTGCTGCCGTCGCTCAGGATGATGGTGTACGTGGTGATGCCGGGGTAGGTGATCGACAGATTCGGCGAACTGCCGGTGTACATGAAGTTCGCCCACTCGTCGGAGTAGTCGCTGCGGTACTTGGCCGAGGCCGTGGCGTTGGGCGCGATGGGCGACTTCCACTTCGGCAAGCTCAATTGCGCCGGCGGCGCGCTCTGGCCTTGGGCGGCCGCCAGCGCGTTGGCGCCCAGGTTGCCGCCGTCCTGCGGCTTCTGGTTGTTGGTCGCGAGCGTGATGTAGAGGACGAAGTTCCTGCCGCAGGCCTGCTGGTTCGTCAGTCCCGGGTAGCGGGTGCCCGACAGGCCGGTCTTGCCGTGATAGAAGGCCCAGGCTTCCTGCATCGCCTGCGCGATCTGGTTGTTGTTGCCCTTGTCGCTGCTCAGACTGAGCGCCTCGATGCGGCGCAGCATCTTCCCCACGCCCTTGCTGTTGTCGTTGGCGGTGCCGTCCATGAGCAGCAGCGAACCCGGCGCCGGCGATGCTTGTGGAAGGACGAAGGTACCCCCGTCGGTGGGGCCCCCCGGGAAGTACATCAGGCCCAGGTTGATGTTGCCGTTGAGGGCCGCGTTGGTTCCGATGGCCGACACCGCCTGGTGCAGGCCGCATTGCTCGAAGCCCAGGTTCTTGGCGGGATCGTTGACCGTCATGGTCGAGCAGGTGAAGCTCGAACTCGCGCTGGCCGCCGCCGCGTTGTCCAGGACGATCAGCATGTTCGGGGCGCCGCCGGTGGTGGTGCCCTGGTAGATGTCGATGTCCTCGGCCTGCGCGGTGGCGCCGGCCAGCGCCAGAACGGCCGCGGCGCCCAGTCGGAAAAGATGAAGGGGGCACATGGCGCTTGTTCCTGCTTTGGATGGATCAGCACGCGGCGCCGACGGCCACGCGCACGGCAATGCCCTGATGCACGGTGGGGGCCGGCTCGCTGGCGGGCGGGGTGGCGGTCGCGTTGACTTCCCAGTTCGAGTTGGAGCACAGCGAGTTGCCGCTCGCGCCCGAGCCGACGATGCCGGTGTTCTGCGCGGCACCGCTGGCGTAGCAGGGCTGGTCGTCGGCGTTGGCGGCATCCAGCTCGCTCAGCTTGATGGCCTTGATGCCGGTGCACACCGGTGCCGGCACGCTGACCGTGTAGGCCGCGACGGCTTGCCCGTTGTCGATCGTCAAGGTGGCCGGCGTGGGCAGCGCGGTGAAGTCGCTGCTGATCGTCTTCTCGATCGCCTGCAGCGCCGCGGCGTCGGCCTCCTTCTGCGTCTGCATGTTGCCGACCAGCTTGGTGTTGACGTTGACTGCCTTGATGGACGAGGTCACGATCAGCGTGATCAGCGCCAGGAAGATCATCGCGACCAGCAAGGTGGCGCCCGCCTGCCTGCGCGGCGTCGCGCCGCGCCCGATGCGCTGGACGCACTTCATGGTGTTTCCCTCTGGCCGGCGCTGTTGTAGAGGCGCGCAACCGTGCTGTAGACGTGCCGCTTGATGTTGTCGTTGAAGGGGCCGGCCGTCGGCGTGGCCAGGCCCATGGCGTAGGTGCGGGCGTCGGTCCAGCCGCCGCTGCCGGCGGTGTTGCGGGCCAGCACGTGCAGGCGCACGGCCATCACGTTGGCCCAGTTGGTCAAGGCGACCGTCCAGTCGTAGGGCGGCGTCGTCTGCGGGCACACGGCGGGGGCGATCTGCGCGGCCGGCGGGCTGTCCGGGTTGCTCGTGTAGCAGTCCGGGGAGCCGTTGCCGTCGATGTCGATGCCGTAGTCGATCTGCAGGTTCTCGATGCCTTCGACCAGGGGCGTGATCTTGATCCCGCCGCCGATGTACTCGGCCATCTTCAGCGTGGGGATGTCGTCGTTGCCGCAGTCGTTGCAGGTGCTCACGAAGTACACGCGCTGCACGACCTTGCGCAGCGGCGCGGGGTTGCTCGACAGGCAGTTCTTCTGCATCAGCGGGTAGCTCGAGCTCGCCCCGCCGCTCGCGACCGCGAAGGGCAGCGTGTCGGTGGCGCAGGTGGAGACCTGCAGGTAGGCCTCGGACGCGGCGGCCGAGGCCAGGTTCACGGCGTTGGTGCTGACGCGCGTGACGACCAGCATGGCGGTGCCCGTCATGACGTTGGTGATGCACGCCGGCGTACTGCTCAGCCCGTAGACCGGCAAGGGAACGGTCGACGTGCCCGGAGCCGTCATCGCGTGGTAGCCGAGCGCGGCGACGTTCGCGGGGCAGGGCACGGGTGCCACCGCGGAGAAGGCGGTGCTCGACGACGCACCGACGAAGCCGGCCATCTGGATGTCTTCGGCCAGCAACTGGAGCGCGTAGCGGCCGTTCTCGATCTGGCGCCCGGTCTTGTCGAGTTCGGAGCGCGAGTTCACGGTCGAGACCAGCAGGCTGATCAGGCCGATCATCAGAAACAGGCTGAGCACGATGGCCACCATCAGCTCCACCAGCGTGAAGCCGCGGTTGCGATGCCGTGGGCGGGAGTGCGTGCGCGTGCTCATGGTCATGACAGCGACCCGATCCGGACCTTGGTGCTGACCACGCGGTGCAGCGTTTCGTCGCCGTAGGCGCCGCTCCCGCAGGAAAACGCGGTGCTGCCGTCGGCGAGCTTGGGCGCCACCGTCTTGTGCAGGCCTTGCCACGACACGGCGACCAGGTAGACCTTGTCGACGGCGTCGTCGAGGGTCACGCAGCCGACGGCGCCGATCATCGCGCCGAGCTTGGTGCCCGACTGCGTCTCGGCCTGGCCGCTGATCAGGTCCTTCCAGGCGGCGAGGTCGGCCGCGGCCTGCGTCTGCTCCTGCAGGCTGCCGGTGGTGCAGGCGGGCAGGGTGGTGGTGCTCGCGCTCAATGTCACGCCGGTGCTGCCGTTGGAATAGCAGTTCGCGACCTTGCGGTTCGCGTTCAGGCGATCGGCCATGTCCTGGACCAGCTGCAGGGCCTTGATGCGCTGGTAGGCCTCCATCTCCGCCAGGTTGGCGCGGCTGCTCACGCCGGCCAGGCCGAGCAGGCCGAACAGCAGGATCACGATCGTGACCAGGACCTCGATCAGCGCGATGCCGAGCGCACCACGGGTGGGGGCGCCGCCGCGGCGCACGATGCGATGCGTACAGGTCGGGGAACACCGTGGAGCCGGCTTTGCGGGGCCACCGGTGTTGCCCCCGGTGAGGGGATTGGCGGACCGCGCGAAGTGGGGGAGCCTGGTGGAGCACGTCATTCAGCAGGCTCCCATGCTGCTGCTCGGCAGGCCGCTCAGGCCGATGGAGATGCAGCGCGCGCTGACACCCGGCGTCGTGGAGGCGGGCGCAATGGTGAACTTGGTGCCGGTGGTCAGGGTGCGGCCGTCCTTGCCGTAGGTGATGACGCCCAGGCCGCTCGAGTCGCTGATGGAGAGGCCCTTGAAGCCTTCCTGGCTGTGGAAGATGCGGGCACCTTCCTCCACGGTCCACCCGCCGTTCCACGAAGTGCCGGCCTTCTTCAGATCGACGCTGCGGCTGCGTGTCACGGCCTCGCTGCGCGCCAGCGTGAGGGCGGCCATCAGGTCGAAGGAGACATTGCGGATGCGCTGATTCGCGACGAAGGTGCGGAACGACGGCGCCGCGAGGGTCGCGAGCAGAACCATGACGGTGACCACCGTGACGAGCTCGATCAGGGTGAAGCCGCGCATGCGGCGCCGGGGGGGGCGGGGGGCTACCAGCATCCTGCGACTCCGCTGGTGCCGGACGCGCTCTTCACGCCCGCCTCGTCGATGGCGAGGGTCCCGCAGGCCGTGTCGCCTGCCAATTGGCTTCCGATGGGTGTGGCCGTGACCGTGAACCCTGGCAAGGCCGCTCCCGTCTTGGGAGCCGTGGTGATGGTGTAGTTGGACTGCACGGTCGACGGCACGGTCCAGTTCAGGGCGGCGAGGTTCGCGGCGTAGCTGCGTGCATCCAACAAATGGCGCTGCTGCAGGTTGCTCAGCTCGAGCATGGCGCCCTGGGCCGCGCTTCGGTTGGAACGAACGATGTAGCGGGTGTACGAGGGATAGGCGACAGCGGCCAGGATCGCGACGACGGCCACCGTGATCATCAGTTCGATCAAGGTGAAGCCGCGCGACGGAAGTCGCACGGCGCCGCAGCGCGCAGCCCAGCGGGGGTGGTCGGGAGGACTCGAGAAGTAGACGGGTAACGGGCACATCGCTGTGGTCCTTTCGCGAGTCCGGCGCTCTCGCGAATCTTTACAAACGTATCCCCATGTTACACATGGGAAAAAATCACATCGATCTGCCCTGCGTTTTGGGCGGCGTTTTCGGCACAAATTCACGCCGGCGTGCGAGCTTCTGCAACACCGCATGTCGGCAACCGAGATGGAAAGTATTCGTTTGCTTGCGCGAAGCGTCTCAGCCAGCGTGCGAGCTCGCGCGCGAACAGCCGCGCCCCGTGCGGTGGACGAGGCCGCGCATCGTGTCAGGACTTGCAGCGGCGCTGCGTCGGCAGACTCCATCTGCCGCGCTGCCGGCGACGATAGGCTCAGCGGCCTGCCTGGAGATCGCCCAGGACGTGCCCGGCCTGCTGGTCGGCGTGGTAGCTGCTGCGCACCATCGCGCCCACCGCGGCGTGGCTGAAGCCCATCTTGTAGGCCTCTTCCTCGAACATCCTGAAGGTGTCGGGATGCACGTAGCGGCGCACCGGCAGGTGGCTGTTGCTCGGCGCGAGGTACTGGCCGATGGTCAGCATGTCGATGTCGTGCGCGCGCATGTCGCGCATGACCTGGAGGATCTCCTCATCGGTCTCGCCCAGGCCGACCATGATGCCGCTCTTGGTCGGCACATTCGGGTGCAGCGCCTTGAACTTCTTCAGCAGGTTGAGGCTGAACTGGTAGTCGCTGCCGGGCCGTGCTTCTTTGTAGAGACGGGGAATGGTCTCGAGGTTGTGGTTCATCACGTCCGGCGGGGCGGCCTTGAGGATCTCGAGTGCGCGATCGTCGCGGCCGCGGAAATCGGGCACCAGGATCTCGATCTGGGTCTGCGGCGAGAGTTCGCGCGTATGGCGGATGCAGTCCACGAAGTGCTGGCTGCCGCCGTCGCGCAGGTCGTCGCGGTCCACGCTCGTGATGACCACGTACTTCAGGCGCAACTTCGCGATGGTCTTCGCGAGGTTGACCGGCTCGTCCTTGTCCAGCGGGTCCGGGCGGCCGTGGCCCACGTCGCAGAAGGGGCAGCGCCGCGTGCACTTGTCGCCCATGATCATGAAGGTTGCCGTGCCCTTGCCGAAGCACTCGCCGATGTTGGGGCAGGAGGCCTCTTCGCAGACCGTGTGCAGGTTGCTTTCGCGCAGGATCTGCTTGATTTCGTAGAAGCGGGTGCTGGGGCTGCCGGCCTTGACGCGGATCCACTCGGGCTTCTTGAGCACCTCGCCCTGGACCACCTTGACCGGGATCCGGGAGAGCTTGGCCGCGGCCTTCTGCTTGGCCAGCGGGTTGTAGGTGTCGGCGCCTTGGGCGTCGCGGACGACTTCGGTGGTGCTCATGACAGTGGGTGGGGCGTGGGGGGTGTTCAGGGTGCGAGGTAGACGGCGAGCTTGGCTGCCAATACCTGCGCGGCCTCGTCCCAGCTTGTCTGGACGCCGATTGTAGAAAGATCGACCGTTTTCAGGCCAGCGTAGCCGCAAGGGTCGATGCGTGTGAAGGGCTCCAGGTCCATCGCCACGTTCAGCGCCACGCCATGGTAGGTGCAGTGGCGGCTGATCTTGATGCCCAGCGCGGCGATCTTGCCCAGGCCCCGGAAGGGGTCGGCCGGGTGGGTCGGGCCGGTCAGCGCCGCATGGGAAAACGGATCATCCAGTCGTACATAAATGCCGGGGGCGCCCCCCACGCGGTGGCCGGTGACGCCGAAATGCGCCAGCGTGCGGATCACCGACTCTTCGATCCGGTAGACGTATTCCTTGACGTAGTAGCCGGCCCGCCGGAGGTCGATCAACGGATACGCCACCACCTGGCCTGGGCCGTGGTAGGTGACCTGGCCGCCGCGGTCGGCCTGGATGACGGGGATCGCGCCCGGGGCCAGCACATGGCCGGCGCGGCCGGCCAGGCCCTGCGTGTAGACGGGCGGATGCTCGCACAGCCAGAGCAGGTCGGGCGATTCCGGCGTGCGCCCCTGCGTCAGCCGCTGCATCGCGGCGAAGGTGGGCAGGTAGTCGACCCGGCCGAGCCAGTCGACATCGAGCGTCACAGCACCACCTTGACCATCGGATGCGCGGTCAGCGCGCGGTAGATGTCGTCCAGTTGCTCGCGGCTGGTGGCAGTCACGGTGATGGTCACGCCCAGGTATTTGCCGCCCGAACTGGGACGCAGCTCGACGGTGGTGGCATCGAAAGCCGGGTCGAAGCGCTCGGCGATCTGGGTGATCGCATGCACGAAGCCGTCGACCTTCGCGCCCATCACCTTGATCGGAAACTGGGAGGGGTACTCGATCAGCGAGTCCTTGCGCGCGTCGATGGGCGCGTCGATCGGCCTGGCTGCCGGGACGCTCACCGGGGCGAGGCCTTGTTCCTGCGCGCTGCGCGCCTTGGCGCGCTGATAGCCCGCATCGATGGCCCGATACACCGGCCCGACGCGGCCGCTGCCAATGGGCCGGCCGTCGAGCGTGACCACGGGCTGCACTTCCTTGCTGGCCGACGAAATCAACAGCTCGTCGGCGCCGAAGACCTCCTCGCGACCGATGCGGCGCAGCGTGAAGGGGATGCCGGCCTCGGCGCAGATGCGCTCGATCACGTTGAAGCGGATACCGGCGAGCACGAGCTCGTCCTTCAAGGGACCGGAGACCACGCCATCCTTCACCACCCAGACATTGCTGGAGGATGCTTCGCTGAGCCAGTCGCCGCGGAACATGATGGTCTCGGCCGCGCCGGCCTCCACGCTGATCTGCCTGGCGAGCACGGCGCCCACCAGGCTGGTGGTCTTGATGTGCGCCTTCTGCCAACGGAAGTCGTATGCGCTCACGCAGGCGACGCCATCGGTACGCACCGCGTCGGGCATCTCCTTCAGCGGGTTGAGCATCATGAACACGGTGGGCGTCAGCCCCGCCGGCATCGCATGCTCGCGCGGTGCGACGCCCCGCGTGACCTGGATGTAGATGCCCTGCATGCCGGCGCGCTCGGCCGCCGGACTGGCCGCGATCAGCCGCTTGGCGATGTCCAGCCATTCGACGTGCGACAGCGGATTGGACACGCGCAGCTCGGCCAGCGAGCGGTCGAGGCGGGCCATGTGTTCCTCGAAACAGAAGGGGGCGCCGCCATAGACCGGCACCACTTCGTACACGCCGTCGCCGAAGATGAAACCGCGGTCGAGCACGCTGATGCGCGCGTCGCGAAGGGGCGTGTACTCGCCGTCCAGGTAGCAGAGGGAGCCCGGAAGGGCATCGATGATCGGGTGCATGCGGGATTATGGTGGGGGCGTCGGCCTGCTTTCCAATGCGTCTCGCGACGTCCGCGATGCGTGTGGGGTTCGCTTCAATGGACGCGTCGCCATCCGCGTGCCGTCCTCAACCTGACTGGAAGCTGGCGGGGCGCTTTGGGTTTCTACTTATAATCAGTGGCTTTGTGGAAATTCTGGGTCGTCATCCGGGCTTCATTACGATATGAAAACAATGGCCCGCCGTGACGATGTCCGCGAGGACGAACAAGACCCGGAAGTGGACTTCAAGCCGCTGAATGCCGAAGAGGCGCAGCGCTTGCGCGAACGGAAGCCGTCGATCTCGCCGTGGCGCGTGATTGCGATCCAGATCGCGGGAGGGCTCCTGGTGGCATTGGCCGCCTGGGGCCTTTCGGGAAAGCAAAGTGTGGGGTGGTCGGCCGGGTACGGTGCGCTGGCGGTGGTGATTCCCGCCGCCGTGTTTGCGAGAGGGCTGACCGGGAGGTTTTCTTCGTTGAATGCGGGCACTGCGGTGTTCGGGTTCTTCTTGTGGGAAATGGTCAAGTTGGTCTTGTCGGTGGCGATGCTTCTTGCCGCGCCGAGACTGATAGCGGCGCTGAGCTGGCCGGCCATGCTGGTGGGCCTGGTAGTGACAATGAAGGCGGCCTGGGTGGCAGTGATGCTGGCGCCCAAGGCTCCTAAACCTTAGAGATGAGTGAACGGATGGCTGCTGAAAATGCTGCGGAACATGGGGGTCAGACCGCTGGTGAATACATCGTTCACCACTTGACCCATCTTCAAAGCTCCAAGCCGGCAGGTGTTGCCGATTTCTCGGTCTTCAATTTCGACTCCATCTTTTTCGCGATCCTGCTGGGCGTGCTCGGTTGCTGGCTGCTCTGGCTGGGTGCGCGCAAGGCCACGTCCGGCGTGCCTGGCCGCTTCCAGGCGGCCGTGGAGATCCTGGTCGAGGTGGTCGACCAGCAGGCCAAGGGCATCGTGCACAACGCGACCAGCCGCAAGTTCGTCGCACCGCTCGCGCTGACGGTCTTCGTGTGGATCTTCCTGCTCAACGCGATGGACCTCTTGCCGGTCGATCTGCTGCCCTGGATCTGGGGCCTGATCCACGGCGACCCGCACCACGCCTACCTGCGCGTGGTTCCCACGGCCGACCTGTCGGTGGCGATGGGGCTGTCGGTCTCGGTGCTGCTGATCTGCCTCTACTACAACATCAAGATCAAGGGTGCCGGCGGCTGGGTGCACGAGCTGTTCACCGCACCCTTCGGCAACCACTGGGCGCTCTATCCCTTCAACTTCGCGATGCAGCTCATCGAATTCGTCGCCAAGACGGTCTCGCATGGCATGCGTCTGTTCGGCAACATGTATGCCGGCGAGCTGATCTTCCTGCTGATCGCGCTGATGGGCGGCGCCTGGTCGCTCTCGGCCACCGGCATCCTGCTGTCGATCGGCCACGTCATCGCCGGCACCGCGTGGGCCATCTTCCACATCCTGATCATCACCCTGCAAGCCTTCGTGTTCATGATGCTCACGCTCGTGTACGTCGGCCAGGCGCACGATGCCCACTGATCGGGCATCGATCGCACGCTGATCCCTGTTTTCGTTTTTCCTTTCTCTTCAACCAAAGTCCTTAGGAGTCATCATGGAAGTTATTAGCTTTGTCGCTCTGGCCGCCGGCCTGATCATCGGTCTCGGCGCCGTCGGCGCCTGTATCGGCATCGGCATCATGGGCAGCAAGTACCTCGAGTCGGCCGCCCGCCAGCCCGAACTGATGGGTGAACTCCAGACCAAGATGTTCCTGCTGGCCGGTCTGATCGACGCGGCGTTCATCATCGGTACCGGTATCGCGCTGTGGTTCGCCACCGCCAACCCCTTCCTCTCGCAGATCGCCAACCTGCCGAAGTAATCGGCCGAGTCTTCTCGTCGAATTCCTGTCGTTTCCAGATGGGAGCGGCTTCGGATTCAATCCCAATGAGAGGGTGAAAAGTGAGCATTACCGGTACCCTGATCGTCCAGATGATCGTGTTCCTGATTCTTGTCGGGTTCACGATGAAGTACGTGTGGCCGCCGATCGCGAAGGCACTGGACGAGCGTGCCCAGAAGATCGCCGACGGCCTGGCTGCCGCCGACAAGGCCAAGGCCGCGTTGTCCGAGGCGGACAAGCGTGTGGAAGTCGAACTGGGCAAGGCGCGCAACGAATCCGCGCAGCGCCTTGCCGATGCCGAACGTCGTGCGCAGGCCATCGTTGAAGAGGCCAAGGCCCGCGCCACGGAAGAAGGCAACAAGATCGTCGCCGCCGCCCGCGCCGAAGCAGAGCAACAGGCCGTGAAGGCCCGTGAAGCCCTGCGCGAACAGGTGGCCGTGCTGGCCGTCAAGGGCGCCGAGCAGATCCTGCGCAAGGAAGTCAACCCGGCCGTGCACGCCGACCTGCTGGCCCGCCTGCAGACCGAACTCTGAACCGCACGCCATGGCTGAACTCGCTACCATCGCACGCCCCTACGCCGAGGCGCTGTTCAAGGCGTCGTCGTCGGACCTCGCCGGCGCCAGCGCCTGGCTCGAAAAGGTCGCGGCCATCGCTGCCAACCCCGAGCTTCAGCAGTTCGCCGACAACCCCAAGGTGACGCCGGACCAGGTGCTCGGCGTGATTGCCGGCGCCTACGGCGCGGAGCTTCCGAAAGCTGCCAGCAACTTCCTGATGGCTCTGCTGGACAACAACCGCTTTGCCGCGCTGCCCGAGATCGCCAAGCAGTTCCGCGCGCTCGCGAACGCGCAGAGTGGCTCGTCCGACGCCATCGTCTACAGCGCGTTTCCGATCGACGCCGCAGCCCTCGACGGCGTGGCCGCCGCGCTCGAGAAGCGATTCGGCCGCAAGCTCCAGGTGAGCGTGCAACAGGACCCTTCGCTCATCGGCGGCATCCGCGTGGTGGTCGGCGACGAGGTGCTCGACACCTCCGTCAAGGCTCGCCTCGAACAAATGAAAGTTGCGCTGGCAGCCTGAGGCCGCCAGCCCCCTCAACGAAAGAAGGAAAGAGTCATGCAACTCAATCCCGCAGAAATTTCCGAGCTGATCAAGAGCCGCATCGAGGGCCTGGGCGTCAGCGCGAACATCCGCAACGAAGGCACCGTGGTGTCGGTGACCGACGGCATCGTGCGCGTGCACGGCCTGTCGGACGCGATGCAGGGCGAAATGCTCGAGTTCCCGCCCACGGCCGACGGCGCCCCCTCGTTCGGCCTCGCGCTGAACCTGGAACGAGACTCGGTCGGCGCCGTGATTCTGGGTGAGTATGAGCACATCTCCGAAGGCGACACCGTCAAGTGCACGGGCCGCATCCTGGAAGTGCCGGTCGGCCCCGAGCTGATCGGCCGTGTGGTGAACGCCCTGGGCCAGCCCATCGACGGCAAGGGCCCGGTCAATGCCAAGCTCACGGACGTGATCGAGAAGGTCGCCCCTGGCGTGATCGCCCGGAAGTCGGTGGACCAGCCGATGCAGACCGGCCTGAAGTCGATCGACTCCATGGTGCCGATCGGCCGCGGCCAGCGCGAGCTGATCATCGGCGACCGCCAGACCGGCAAGACCGCGGTGGCCATCGACGCGATCATCAACCAGAAGGGTCAGAACATGACCTGCGTCTACGTCGCGATCGGCCAGAAGGCTTCGTCGATCAAGAACGTGGTGCGCGCGCTGGAGCAGGCGGGTGCGATGGACTACACCATCGTCGTCGCCGCTTCCGCTTCCGAATCGGCCGCGATGCAGTATGTCGCCGCCTACTCGGGCTGCACGATGGGCGAATACTTCCGCGATCGCGGCCAGGATGCGCTGATCATCTATGACGACCTGTCCAAGCAGGCCGTCGCCTACCGCCAGGTTTCCCTGCTGCTGCGCCGCCCGCCGGGCCGCGAAGCCTACCCCGGCGACGTGTTCTACCTGCACAGCCGCCTGCTGGAGCGCGCCGCCCGCGTGAACGCCGAGTACGTCGAAGCCTTCACCAAGGGTGAAGTCAAGGGCAAGACCGGTTCGCTCACGGCACTGCCGATCATCGAGACGCAGGCCGGCGACGTGTCCGCCTTCGTGCCGACCAACGTGATCTCGATCACCGACGGCCAGATCTTCCTGGAAACCAACCTGTTCAACGCCGGTATCCGCCCCGCCATCAACGCCGGTATCTCGGTGTCGCGGGTGGGCTCTTCGGCGCAGACCAAGGTCATCAAGGGCCTGTCCGGCGGTATCCGTACCGACCTTGCGCAGTACCGTGAACTGGCCGCCTTCGCGCAGTTCGCTTCCGACCTGGACGAGGCCACCCGCAAGCAGCTGGATCGCGGTGCCCGCGTGACCGAGTTGCTCAAGCAGGCCCAGTACAGCCCGCTGCCCATCTCGCTGATGGCAGCCTCGCTGTTCGCGGTGAACAAGGGCTTCATGGACGACCTCGAAGTCAAGCAAGTGCTGCCCTTCGAGCATGGCCTGCACCAGTTCCTCAAGTCCAGCCATGGCGCCCTGCTCGACAAGATCGAACAGGCCCGCGCGCTCGACAAGGATTCCGAAGCCGAGCTGACCGCCGCGATCACTTCCTTCAAGAAGTCCTTCGCCTGATCGAGAAGGAGTAGCGCTATGGCAGCCGGCAAGGAAATCCGCGGCAAGATCAAATCGGTGGAGAACACCAAGAAGATCACCAAGGCCATGGAAATGGTGGCCGCGTCGAAGATGCGCAAGGCGCAGGACCGCATGCGCGCCGCCCGGCCGTACAGCGAGAAGATCCGCAACATCGCGGCCAACCTCGGCCAGGCGAACCCGGAGTACACCCACGCCTTCATGAAGACCCACGACGCCAAGGCGGTGGGCTTCATCGTGGTCACCACCGACAAGGGCCTGTGCGGCGGCATGAACACCAACGTGCTGCGTGCCGTGACTGCCAAGCTGCGCGAGCAGCAGCAGGCCGGCAACAAGGTCGAGGCGGTGGCGATCGGCAACAAGGGGCTGGGCTTTCTCAATCGCATCGGCGCGCGCGTGGTCTCGCATGTCACGCAGCTGGGCGACACGCCGCATCTCGACAAGCTGATCGGCCCGGTCAAGGTGCTGCTCGACGCCTATGCGGAAGGCAAGCTCAGCGCGGTCTACCTCTGCTACACCAAGTTCATCAACACGATGCGCCAGGAGTCGGTGGTGGAGCAACTGCTGCCGCTGGCGCCCGACGCGCTGAAGATGGAAAAGGGTCAGCACTCGTGGGACTACATCTACGAGCCCGACGCGCAGAGCGTGATCGACGAGCTGCTGGTGCGCTACGTGGAGTCGCTGGCCTACCAGGCGGTGGCGGAGAACATGGCCTCGGAGCAGTCGGCGCGCATGGTCGCGATGAAGGCGGCCACCGACAACGCCGGCAACGTGATCGACGAGCTCAAGCTGGTCTACAACAAGACCCGCCAGGCCGGCATCACGAAGGAACTGTCGGAGATCGTGTCGGGCGCCGCGGCGGCCGCCGGCGTTTGAACGCCGCATCGACGACAACCAGATTCAATTTTTATCGGAGCAGATGATGGCTCAAGAAACAGCAGTTC
Source organism: Variovorax defluvii (assembly GCF_039541515.1). Lineage (NCBI taxonomy): Bacteria > Pseudomonadati > Pseudomonadota > Betaproteobacteria > Burkholderiales > Comamonadaceae > Variovorax > Variovorax defluvii. The sequence continues at coordinate 233,824 of NZ_BAABGJ010000081.1, read as the reverse complement.
AAGGCAAGATCGTTCAGTGCATCGGCGCCGTGGTGGACGTGGAGTTCCCGCGCGACCATATGCCCAAGGTGTACGACGCCCTGAAGTACGAAGAAGGCGGCCTGACGCTCGAAGTGCAGCAGCAACTGGGTGACGGCGTGGTCCGCACCATTGCGCTGGGCTCGTCCGACGGCCTGCGCCGCGGCATCGTGGTCACCAACACCGGCGCCCCCATCACGGTGCCCGTGGGCAAGGCCACGCTGGGCCGCATCATGGACGTGCTGGGCCGCCCGATCGACGAGCGCGGCGACGTGGACCAGGCGCTCACCGCCTCCATCCACCGCAAGGCCCCCGTGTACGACGAGCTCTCGCCCTCGCAGGACCTGTTGGAAACCGGCATCAAGGTGATCGACCTGGTGTGCCCTTTCGCCAAGGGCGGCAAGGTGGGGCTGTTCGGTGGCGCCGGCGTGGGCAAGACCGTGAACATGATGGAACTCATCAACAACATCGCCAAGGCGCACTCGGGCCTGTCGGTGTTCGCCGGCGTGGGTGAGCGCACCCGCGAGGGCAACGACTTCTATCACGAGATGGCCGACTCCGGCGTCGTGAACCTGGAGAACCTCGGCGAGTCGAAGGTGGCCATGGTCTACGGTCAGATGAACGAGCCCCCGGGCAACCGCCTGCGCGTGGCGCTGACCGGCCTGACCATCGCCGAGTCCTTCCGCGACGAAGGCCGCGACGTCCTCTTCTTCGTCGACAACATCTACCGCTACACGCTGGCCGGTACCGAAGTGTCCGCGCTGCTGGGCCGCATGCCTTCCGCCGTGGGCTACCAGCCGACGCTGGCCGAGGAAATGGGCCGCCTGCAGGAGCGCATCACCTCCACCAAGGTCGGCTCGATCACCTCGATCCAGGCCGTGTACGTGCCGGCGGATGACTTGACCGACCCCTCGCCTGCCACGACCTTCGCCCACCTTGATTCCACCGTGGTGCTGTCGCGTGACATCGCCTCGCTGGGCATCTATCCCGCCGTGGACCCGCTGGACTCGACCTCGCGCCAGCTCGACCCGCACGTGGTCGGCGAAGAGCACTACAACGTGGCCCGCGCCGTGCAGGGCACGCTGCAGCGCTACAAGGAACTGCGCGACATCATCGCCATTCTGGGCATGGACGAACTGGCCCCCGACGACAAGCTGGCCGTGGCCCGCGCGCGGAAGATCCAGCGTTTCCTGTCACAGCCCTTCCACGTGGCCGAAGTGTTCACCGGCTCGCCCGGCAAATACGTGCCGCTGTCGGAAACCATCCGCGGCTTCAAGATGATCGTCAACGGCGAAGCCGACCACCTGCCGGAGCAGGCCTTCTACATGGTGGGCACGATCGACGAGGCTTTCGAGAAGGCCAAGAAGGTCGCTTAAGGAAAGATCACCATGGCAGGCACCATTCATGTGGACGTGGTCAGCGCCGAGGAGTCCATCTTCTCGGGCGAGGCCAGGTTCGTCGCGCTGCCGGGTGAAGCCGGCGAGCTCGGCATCTATCCGCGCCACACGCCGCTGATCACGCGCATCCGCCCCGGCGCCGTGCGCATCGAGACGGCGGACGGCAACGAGGAGTTCGTCTTCGTGGCCGGCGGCATCCTGGAAGTGCAGCCCAACGCCGTCACCGTGCTGTCCGACACCGCCATCCGCGGCAAGGACCTCGATGAGGAAAAGGCCAACAAGTCCAAGGCTGCGGCCGAGGAAGCGCTGAAGAAGGCCAAGAGCGACATCGACATCGCGATGGCGCAGTCCGAGCTGGCCGTGATGGCAGCCCAGATTGCGGCGCTGCGCAAGTACCGCCAGAAGAAATAAGACAGCGGCCGACCGCCGCTCCGTTGAAAAGCCGCCCTTGGGCGGCTTTTTCAATTGTGCGCCGGCCACGCGGCGGCCCGGCGTCGTCGCCGAACGGCGAGGAACTCACAGCAACGGTGCTGTTACCCACCGGCAGCGCAGACGCTGACACGCGACAGCTCGTCCGCGTGTCCGAACGTCGCCATGGGCGTTCAAGGTCTCCACAACTACCCACCAGGCTTCATCATGTCGGTGCCAAGGACGTCCGTTCACCAGCTCTTGACGAGCAAGTTCCGCCCAGCAGACAAGGACGACGAGCCACCAAGGCCACCCGGTGGTCCAGCCAGCCTGGCGTCGTCACATCGTTACGCGCAAATGCGCGTCATGGACGCCCCATCGATCCGGCTGGCCTGCAGCGTCAGCAAAGATGGACGCGTCGAGATCCAGTGCATCGAAGGATCAGACCCCGACCTGTGGTCGGCGATCCCAGTCTGTGTCGAAGCGTTGACGGGGCCGGGCACATGCCGCACATCGTCGGATGGCTGCGTCATCGTTCTGCCGCATGTCGTTGACGCCAAGACCACCATCGGATACGTGAAGGCCGCCGAAGCCAGCATCAACCTGCTGTTCCAACTTGGCCTGATCGCACCGGAAGCGGCGCGGGTGCTCAAGAACTTCCCCAATGTCGTGAGCTTCGTGGATCGCAACGGCCCCACAAATTTCAGGCTCAATAGCCACTTCGGCGGCAAGCCTCCGATCAAGAAGCTCCCCTCCGAGTCCATCGTCCAATTCACGGCCGCGTTGATCGACGCGGGTTACCCCGGAGCAGGCTGCAACTTGCTTGTGCACTGTGGCACCAAGCTGAAGTATCTGATGCCCCTTGTGTTGTCGCAGCGCACTGCGGCATTTGGGCACTGGCCCCACCCGCGAAGCCTCCTGATCCAAATGCTGAAGCAGGTTGGCAATCAGCTTCAGCCCGAGGGGGCCCCACTCTTGCGCGACCTGATCGCCAGCCGCGAGCTTCCATCCTGGATCAAGGAAGCTCTTGCGCCTCAATTGCCTGAAGACACGCGTGTCAAGGAGGCGCGCGAGGCCGCCGACAAAGCGCGCACGGCCGTCGAGGCGCTGCGTGTTGCGTGGGTGATGGAAACGGATTCACCTGCTTCCATGCGACGGGTTCTGCTCAATCTGCCGGGCAAACCCTGCAATGACATGTCCCGATTGCGCGATCTGGCGCGTGTGCTGGCTGCCGAATTCTCGGACGATGGATTCAAGACACGTCTTGCAGATGAGCTGGCCCAAGTCGCACGCGAACGTCTTTTGACCGCGTGGGGTATGCCGAAAGCCAAACCCTGGGAATTTTTGACGGAGATTCCGGAAGCCAGCGAAAGCGCTCCGCCAAGAGATTTGCTGCCGTTCCTGTACGTCGTACACACAAGCTTCTTCCTCGGCGCCGCGCAGCTCGCGATCTGGCTTCCCATGCTGGCCGACATCGAGAAGCACCGCTGGCGCGACACCGAGGCGGCGAAACTCAAGGCCATTCTCGACGAGATCTTGGCCGCACTTTTCCAAGCGCGAGAGCAAAAGCAGCTTCCTGAAATTGAAATCGAATCCGCGCTGCAAACGCTGAACAGGATCTATGAAAACGTGAGCGCCGGCTTTGGCATACCCTACACGGCATCGAGCGCAACCTTGCTGGATGGGCCCGCGGGCTATCAGGCAGCAATGCAAGAGTGCGAGATCCTCCTCAAGCCTTGTTCGGATGATGACGTCCTGCGCGGCCGCGGGCTCACGATCCAACGCGCGCTCGGGACCATCCTGAGGGGCGAAGACGCCGATGCTTCGGTCGAGATGACGGGAGGCGAGCAACAAGCCATTCTCGACGCGTTGCTCGACGACCCGGCCTGGCGCAGCTTCGTCCACTGGATGGCGAAAGCGGCCAACTATGACGTGCTTCAAACCGTGATGGTCTCGCTTCTGGGGCCGAAGCTGCACCTCGAGCCGGCCAAGTTGTACCTGACTCTTTTTGCCGCGCCGACCGATCATGACCGATTCGCCCTTGCCGTGGCGATATGCCCACTGGTACCGACGTTGCCGCTCGACGATTCGGCGCAGGGGCTCGCCGATCTGCTGACGAACGAATGGTCATACCGTCAAGACGGGCTGAGGCTGATCCTGGAGGCTTGCGTCGGCTCTGGAAAGCCAAGCACGTGGGACGAATTGCGTCAGGCCTGCAAGGCTTTGAAGATGTATCCATTTCTGCTTGGCACGGCGGCGATCCGAAAACTGCTCAGCGGTGCGCCGGCTGACGTGCAGTCGTCCGTCGACCAGTTTTGCCAATCTCGAGAAGGCACCAGGTGGAGCCTCTGTTTGCCGATGAGCGTGCTCGCAGATTGCGTGCTGCGCTTCGACTTGCGCAATACACCATTCCTCAAGGAGGTCACCCATCTACTTTCTCAGAAGGTCCGATTTACGAGCCATACCTTGGACGAGCCCACCTGGATCTATGACGCCCTGAACGGTGCGCCGGCTGATCCGTGGCGACGCCTGGAGTTCTCCATCTTGATCAGCGCATTGGACGAGGATGGCACCATGCTGGCAGCGGGAAGGCTCTGCAGTGCCTTTCCGAAACAGCGAGATGAGAAGAGGCTCCAAGCAACGATCTTTCGGTCGAAGCTCAGTCCCTTGCCCGGCACAAGCGTGGAGCAGATGACGCAGGTAGAGAAGGAACGGTGGAAGGAGAAGTTCACCGATTGGTTGTCTGGATTTCATTGGAATCGGAAGATGCTTCTTCGAGTCTGCGTGATGATCCTGTCTCATCTCATTGATTCCAAGGTCTCCGTCGCGACGATGGGCTACGTCATGACGGTGATGGAAGAGGAGTCCAGCAGGCACCCGACGGAGAGTTCCTTCGCAGATCTCTTGAGTGACTTCCGCACGGCAATGAAAGCCAGGAAGCGTGAGGCAAGGAACGATCATGTGATCACGTTACCCTTGCCGCCATCCGCGCATGGAACTCTGCAGCTGGGTAATGTCCCATCGTTGACGGAAGTCGGCCAAGACCTGCTAGCGCTCGCTCAGACCGTCGATACATTGATCCAGAAGGACCTCCTTTACATCGAGCTTCAGATGATGGTGAACAGCGGGGCGCTCATGAGGCAGCCCAATCTGTTGCTGGCCCTGCTCATGAGAGCCCGCCTGTATGGCGGCTATTCGCGACCGTCGCCGGAACAGTTGGCTTGGCTGGGTGAGCAATGCTGCACCTGGACGAGTGCAGGTTCCGAGTTCGTGCGCCTCCTCTCTGACCTGCTTCACAGGTGGTCGGACGCTGACTGGGTCAAGGCGGATCCAGAACAGCTCGCGGCCTTCATGTCAGGCGTCTTGCGGTTGACAGTGCGTTACCTGGACCTTAAGCCCATGAAATTTGGAGAGAACCGAAAGGCGCTGCACCGTCTCACGAAGCTGGTGGACATGTCTTTCGACAGGTGCATCGCCGTGCCAACCGATGCCGAGCATTTTCAGAACTGCCTGGAGTTACGGGCGTCCCTGAAAATGTGGCTCGATGCTTGATTGCCATGACAGCCATGTCTCTCAATGCCGTTGCCTCCTTCATCCACCAGTTCACCCGTACGCGCGGCCTCGCGCCGGCCCGCGAGGACGAGCAAGGCGTGTGGACGCTGCAGATCGAGGAGGACGTTCTGCTGGCCTTGCGCGCCGGCCCGGGTGAAGGGCAGATGACTGTCTTGTCCAGCCCCGGATACGTCGCACCCGCAGCGCAAGCGAGCGGGCAGGGCAATGAGGAGGAGGAGGAGGATGAGCCGGACGGGCCGGAGCCGCCGGCGGACGCGGACCCCCAGCCCTCCCCGTGGGACATCGAGGTCGACGGACACTCGCGGCTGCTCACGTTGTCGCGCCACTGCGAGGTCGATTCACTGGATGCAGCCTCCTTCGCCGCGTTGATTGACGCTTACGTCTTCATCTACTCTCTCTGGGAAACACAGCTCTCCCCGGAACCGGCGGAGGTGGACGGCCCCGCGCACCTGCTTGCAATGCCGCTGGTGTGGCCCGCGGGGGGCCTGGTCTAGCCCACGTCCGGCGCCTACCGCGCGGGGGTCCGGTCCGCCGCTTGTCTTGATCGACGGAGCTTCACTTCGATCCGAATCAGTCCGAAGTTCAATCTTGTTAGGCTGAACCCCAGCGCCTAGTATTCGCCTTCGACCCGGCAGCCATGCCCGGGCGCAAGACGAACAACGGAGACAAGGCGCTTGGCACCCTGGAGCGGTCTCACTGCCGACGAGATGGCGCTGCTGGAGACCACCTTCTGGTCCGCCGGCGGCTCGCGCCATGCCATGGCCGAGCGGCTGGGCTTTTCCAAGAGCAAGGCCAATGCATTGATCGCCGGGCTGGTGGAGCAGGGGCTCCTCGCCGAAGCCGGCCTGCAGCGCTCCTCCGGCGGCCGCCGTGCCGAAAACCTCCAGCTGCATGCCGGCCTGGGCGTGCTGATCGGCGTGGACATCGGCGCCACCAGCCTCGACGTGGCGGTGCTCCGCCCGGACCTCTCGGTGCTGGCACAGCATGCCGAAGCCGCCGACGTGCGCGAAGGCCCCGGCACGGTGCTGGCGCGGGTGCGGCAGCTCATGCGCGAACTGCTCGCGCGATGCGGCGTCGCGCCGCGGCAGGTGATCGGCATCGGCATCGGCGTGCCAGGCCCGGTCAACTTCGAGATCGGGCAACTGGTCAACCCGCCGCTCATGCCGGCCTGGGACAGCTTCTCCATCCGCGACTACCTGCGCGAGGACTATGCCGCGCCCGTCTTCGTCGACAACGACGTGAACCTCATGGCGCTGGGCGAGCTCTGGCGCCTGAAGCGCTCGCTCTCCAACTTCCTGGTGATCAAGGTCGGCACCGGCATCGGCTGCGGCATCGTCTGCCATGGCGAGGTGTACCGCGGCGCGGCCGGCTCGGCGGGCGACGTGGGCCACATCTGCGTGGACCAGGAAGGGCCGCTGTGCCACTGCGGCAACGTGGGCTGCGTCGAGGCCATGGCCGCCGGCCCCGCCATCACGCGCATGGCCGTGCAGGCGGCCGAAACGGGGGAGAGCCAGCCGCTGGCCGAGCTCTTGCTCAATCAAGGCCGCATCGATGCGGTGGACGTGGGCCAGGCCAGCCGCGCCGGCGACGCCGCGGCCAACGCCATCGTGCAGAAGGCCGGCCGACTCATCGGCCAGATGCTGGCCTCCATCGTCAACTTCTTCAATCCCTCGCATGTGTTCATCGGCGGGGGCATCACCCACATCGGCCCGCTGTTCCTGGCGGCGCTGCGGCAGAGCGTCTACCACCGCTCGCTGGCCCTGTCGACGCGCCACCTGGAGATCCAGTACACGCCCCTGGGCGGGCAGGCCGGCCTGGTGGGCGCAGGGGTGCTGGCGATGCACGAGACGCTCAAGGCGCGGGGTGTCGCGCCATGAAGCCCGGCGTCGCGGTCGAGTTCGAAGGGGTGGTGAAGGCCTTCGGCCCGGTGCAGGTGCTGCACGGCGTGAGCTTCGCGCTGGCGCCCGGCCGCGTCTACGGCCTGCTCGGCGAGAACGGTGCCGGCAAGTCCACCCTGATGAAAATCCTGGCCGGCTACGAAGCCATCACCGCCGGCGTGGTGCGCGTCAACGGCGAGCCGCAGGTCTTCGCCAGCTCGCGCGAGGCCGAGGCGCTGGGCATCGTGCTGATCCACCAGGAATTCAATCTGGCCGAAGACCTCACCGTCGCGCAGAACATCTTCCTCGGCCATGAAAAGAAGAAGGGCTTCCTGCTCGACGATGCCGCGATGGAGCGCGATGCGGCCGCCGCCCTCGCGCAGGTCGGCCTGAAGGTCGACCCACGCACCAAGGTCCGCCGCCTGATCGTGGCCGAGAAGCAGCTGGTCGAGATCGCCAAGGCCGTCTCGCGCCACGCGCGCCTGCTGATCATGGACGAGCCCACCGCCACCCTGACGCCGGGTGAGACCGAGCGCCTCTTCAGGCTGATCGCGCAACTGCGCGCCGATGGCGTCACGATCGTCTACATCTCGCACAAGCTGGACGAGGTCGAGCGCGTGACCGACGAGGTGATCGTGATGCGCGACGGCCGCTTCGTCACGCGCGCGCCCACCGCCGAGCTCACGCGCCACCAGATGGCCAACCTCATGGTGGGGCGCGAGCTGGCGGATCTCTATCCGCCACGCGATCCGGTCGCGGCGCAGGGCGCATCCGCGATGCGCGTGCGTGGCTTCGGCGTGCCCGGCTGGGCGCAGGATGCGGCCTTCGAAGTGCGTCCCGGCGAGATCCTCGGCTTCGCCGGACTGGTCGGCGCCGGCCGCACCGAGCTCTTCGAGGGCCTTCTGGGCCTGCGGCCGGGCAGCGGCAGCGTCGAGATCGGCGGCCAGGCGGTCGCGCTGCGCAACCCGCGAGATGCCGCGCGCCGCGGCCTCACCTACCTCAGCGAAGACCGCAAGGGCAAGGGCTTGCACGTGCACCTGGGCCTGCGGCAAAACCTCACGCTCATGGCGCTGGAGCGCTATGCCGCGCCCTGGCTCCGGCCCGAAGCGGAGCGCCAGGCGCTGGCCGCCGCGGTGAAGGAATACGGCATCCGCACCGGCAACCTCGATGCCCGCGCCTCCTCGCTGTCGGGTGGCAACCAGCAAAAGCTCGCGCTCGCCAAGGTGCTGCAGCCGCGGCCGAAGGTGGTGGTGCTCGACGAGCCCACCCGGGGCGTCGACGTCGGCGCCAAGCGCGACATCTATTTCCTGATCCAGCGGCTGGCCCGGGAAGGGCTGGCCGTGATCGTGATCTCCTCCGAGCTGATGGAACTGATCGGCCTGTGCCACCGCGTCGCCGTCATGCGCGCGGGCCGGATCGTCGCCACCCTCGATGCCGACCAACTGACCGAAGAAACCCTGATCTCCCATGCCACCGGAACCGCCACAAGCCACGCCTGAGGCCGCGGGCGCGACGCACCGCAGCGAGTCGAAGCCGCGCTGGACCGAGCGCCTGCACGGCCTCGGCCCCGTGATCGGCCTGGTGCTGCTGTGCATCGCCGGCACCGTGCTCAACAGCGACTTCGCCACGCTCGACAACGTGATGAACGTGCTCACGCGCACCGCCTTCATCGGCATCATCGCGGTGGGCATGTGCTTCGTCATCATCTCCGGCGGCATCGACCTGTCGGTGGGGTCGATGGCGGCGCTCATCGCCGGCTGCGTGATCATGTTCATCAATGCGATGGGGCCGGCGCTGGGCTCGCCGCTCATGGCCGTGGTGCTCGGCGCAATGCTGGCGGTCGTGCTGGGCGCGGTGTTCGGCCTGGCGCACGGCCTGCTCATCACCAAGGGCCGCATCGAGCCCTTCATCGTCACGCTCGGCACGCTGGGCATTTTCCGCGCCTACCTCACCTACTTCGCCGACGGCGGCGCGCTCACGCTGGACAACGAGCTCTCCGATCTTTACGCACCGGTCTACTACGCCAGCCTGCTGGGCATCCCGGTGCCGGTGTGGGTGTTCCTGGTCGTCGCGGTGATCGGCGGGCTGATCCTCAACCGCACCGCCTACGGCCGCTACGTGCAGGCCATCGGCTCCAACGAGCAGGTGGCGCGCTACGCCGCGGTGGGCGTGGACAACGTGAAGATCCTCACCTACGTGCTGCTCGGCGTGTGCGTGGGCATCGCCACGCTGCTGTACGTGCCGCGCCTGGGCTCGGCCTCGCCCACCACCGGCCTGCTGTGGGAGCTGGAAGCCATCGCCGCGGTCATCGTCGGCGGCACGGCGCTCAAGGGCGGCGCGGGCAGCATCACCGGCACCGTGATCGGCGCGATCCTGCTCTCGGTCATCAGCAACATCCTCAACCTCACGAGCATCATCAGCGTGTACCTCAACGCCGCGGTACAGGGCTTCGTGATCATCGTGGTCGCTTTCCTCCAGCGGGGCCGAAGGTAATGGCCCCCCGGCTTATCCGTCGCTGCGCTCGTGTAACTCCACCCCCCAAGGGGGAGGCGCGGCTCGCCTTGGGGCGGCCCGGCGGCGGCCGCCTGCTCCCTTTTTTCCATGTGTTCGCTTTTCAACGAAGGAGACAGAAAGCATGAACCTCTTCACCCGACGCCTCGCCCTCACCGCGGTGGCCGCGACCGCGCTTGCCGCGGGTCCGGCCCTGGCCGCCGAGAAAGTGAACCTCGGCGTCTCGATCCCGGCCGCCACGCACAGCTTCATGGGCGGCATCAACTACTGGGCCAACCAGGCGAAGAAGGACCTGGAAAAGGAGCACAAGGATCTCAAGATCACGATCAAGACCGCAGCCAACGCGCCCGAGCAGGCCAACCAGCTGCAGGATCTCTCGACCGTGACCAAGATCAATGCCCTGGTGATCTTCCCCTTCGAGTCGGCCGCGCTCACCAAGCCGGTGGCGCAGGTGAAGGCCAAGGGCACCTACGTGACCGTGGTCGACCGCGGCCTGACCGATACCAGCGCGCAGGACGCCTACGTGGCCGGCGACAACACCGCCTTCGGCAGGATCCCGGCCGAGTACATCGCCAAGAAACTGAACGGCAAGGGCGACATCGTCGCGCTGCGCGGCATCGCCACCACGCTGGACAACGAGCGCATGGACGCCTTCAACGCCGTGCTGAAGAACTACCCCGACATCAAGCTGCTCGACGCCAAGTACGCCAACTGGAACCGCGACGACGCCTTCAAGGTCACGCAGGACTACCTGACCCGCTTCAAGAAGATCGACGCCTTCTGGGCGGCCGACGACGACATGGCCTTCGGCGTGCTCAAGGCCATCGAGCAGGCCAAGCGCGACGACATCAAGGTCATCTTCGGCGGCGCCGGTGCCAAGGGCATGGTCAAGACCATCCTCGACGGCAAGGACCCGCGCATCCAGGCCGACGTGAGCTATTCGCCCAAGTTCATCTACGACGCGATCAAGCTGACGGCCGAGGCGCGGCTCAAGGGCGAGAAGCTGCCGGCGACGACCATCATTCCCTCGGTGCTCATCACCAAGGACAACGCCAAGGACTTCTACCACCCCAATTCTCCTTTCTGAGGTGGCGATGCCGGCAACAAGAAAGCTGCGCTACGCCATGGTCGGCGGCGGGCGCGACGCCTTCATCGGCGCCGTGCACCGCAAGGCCATCGCGCTCGACGGGCAGGCCGAGCTGGTGGCCGGGGCGCTCTCGTCCAGCCCCGAGAAGGCGCGCGAGTCCGGCCGCGCGCTGTGGCTGGCGGACGGCCGCAACCATGGCGACTGGCGCGCGCTGCTCGACGACGAACTGAAGCGGCCGCCGGAGGAGCGCATCGACTTCGTCTCCATCGTCACGCCCAACCACCTGCACCTCCCGGTGGCACAGGCCTTCGTGGAGGCGGGCTTCCACGTGGTCTGCGACAAGCCGCTGGTGCACACGGCTGCGCAGGCCCAGGCACTGGTGGCGGCGGTCGCGCGCCAGGGCACCGTGTTCGCGGTCACCTACAACTACACCGGCTACCCCATGGTGCGCGAGGCGCGCGAGATCGTCCGCAGCGGCCGGCTCGGGGAGATCCGCAAGGTGGTCGTCGAATACAACCAGGGCTGGCTCGCCACCCGCCTCGAAGGCGAGGGCAACAAGCAGGCCGAATGGCGCAGCGATCCGGCGCGCAGCGGCGCCGCCGGTGCGATCGGCGACATCGGCTCGCACGCCGAGAACCTGGTGGCGACCGTGACGGGCCTCGAGATCGAGAGCCTGTGCGCCGACCTGGGCGCACTGGTGCCCGGCCGCCCGCTCGACGACGACGGCAGCGTGCTGCTGCGCTTCCAGGGCGGTGCGCGCGGCGTGCTGATCGCCTCGCAGGTCAACACCGGGCTGGAGAACGACCTGCGCCTGCGCGTCTCCGGCACGCTGGGTACGCTGGTCTGGCGGCAGGAGCGGCCGAGCGAGCTGTGGCACCTGCCGCACGACGGGCCTCGGCGCGTGCTCACGCGCGGATCGCCCTGGCTGGGCGATGCGGCGCGGCGCGCCAGCCGCCTGCCCAGCGGGCATCCGGAGGGGTTCATCGAGGCCTTCGCCAATGTGTATGGGGGTGTCTTCGCCGACATCCGCGCGCGGCTCGCGGGCCGTCCTGCGGAGGCGCTGGAGGCCGACTACCCGCGGATCGAGGAGGGTGCGCGCGGCGTGCGCTTCATCGAACGCGTGGTGGCGTCGTCCAGGAGCGATGCCAAATGGACCGCGTGGTGAGGACGACTTTCACCGGCCCACCATCGGGGCTGCAAAGGCTGTCAGGTCCGTGAGGGCGCTTCAGCCCTTGGCCGCATCGGGCCCGGTCCGGTTGATCCGGCCCTTGTGCACCGCCCAGACCTTGCCGTCGGGCGTGCCGACGTACATGGGCTGCCGGGCCCACAGGCTCCAGAACACGTGCGCCTCCGTCGGCGTGGCGTCCATCACGTGCGTCAGGTACAGGCCCGCCGCGCGCGGGTCCTGCCGCAGCGCCAGGCAGGTCCGCGTGAAGCCGCGCTGGGCGAGCACGGCCGGCCCTTCCGTGATCACGCGGTAGGTGCCGCCCAGCGGAACCACCTTGTGCGAGGTGGCGGCGGGCAGCAGGTAGACCACCCATCGGCGCGGCGTGTCGACGGCTTCGGCCGGGAGGACGACGGCGTTGTACTGTTCGGAACAGGGCTCGAAGGCCGAGCGCATCGCCAACTGGCGCGCGCCCGCGGCGCCGGCCTCGAAGGGGCTCAGGCGGGACGGCACGTCGAAGGTGGTGACGTCGCGGATCTCGTTGTCCGCGATGGCGACGGTGACGCGGTAAAGCGCCGAGGGCGTGCGGTCGACGTAGGTGACCGCGATCGAGTCGCCGAGTTCTTCCGTGATCCAGCCCTGGACGCGCGGGTCTCTCTGAAAGGCGGGCAGCTTGAGGACGGCCTCCGTGGCGGCTGCGATGGCGCGTTCGTGCCGGTAGATGGCCACGCCCATGGTTTCGGCACCGAGGATGCTTTCCGCCTCCTGCGCCGGTGACGGGGACGGTGCCTGCGCTTCACCGGCATGCGCGACCAGGCCGCCGAGCGCGAGGGTCAATGCGATGAGATGGCGCGTCATGGTCCACTTCGTCCAAGGATCGGAAGCGGCGGATGCTAGCGATCGCTTGTCGGGACATCGACGCGATGAAAGATTCTGCGGCAATTGATGGCGCAACCCCGTGAAGGAGAGCGCATCCGCCATCCGTGCCGGCCTTGCAGCCGGATTCATTCACACCTTCTCAGTGCGCGCAGGCGGACCCGGCCGCGCCGAGCCGTTGCGCGAGCCGCGCCAACGCGGCTTGCGCCGATGCCTCGATCGTCGTCGAGCAGCCCACCATCAGGTTCAGGCGCTGGCCCAGTCCTTCCACCATGACCCCGCTCCCGCGCTCGCGCAACACGCCATCCGCATCGGGTGCGCAGTCCCGCACCGCGCAGACGCGGCTCGCGTAGCTTTCTTCCGGCACCCCGTAGACCACCACCGGCTTGCCCAGCGCCACGGCGAAGCCCACTTCGAACACGGTGCCGGAGTCGGGCTCGAGCCCGCGGAACGCGGCCAGGTTGGCGATCAAGCCATCGGCCGAGCGGATCAATGCGATGTTGCCTTCGTAGATGCGTCGGGCGCGCTCCGCCTCGCTGCCCTCGAAGCCTTTGTGCACGCCGCCGTCCGAGGGCTCGACGCCCTGCAGGCCGTATTGCGCGCAAGCGGCTTTCAGGCGTTCGTAGATCGCCGCGCTGTCGCGAAAGAAGATGTCGGGACCGGCGAGATACACGCGCGGCGGCGTGCCGGGTGGTCGATGCGGTGAGGCCGCTTTCTGTTCCATCGTTCTGGGATTCCTTCCGACCGCATTGTCCATCGCGTCGACGCCGTAGGTGCCTTCCCACAGCAGTAACGTCCCTGCGCTGCTGATGTCGCACGGCGGCTGGCGTGGACCATGCCTCATGTCGATCACTTGAAGGGAGATGCCGTATGGATGCGATGAACATGCAGGCCGCTTGGGCGCTTGGCGTCGTGCTCCTGGTCCTGGTGGCCCTGGGGGCCTATTTCTTCCACCGAAGACGACAGTCGCAGCAGCTCGCGGAGCGCTTCGGCCCGGAATACCACCGCACGCTCAAGGCGCATGGAAGCCGCGCCAGGGCGGAGGCCGAGTTGCGGGCGCGCGAGGCGCGCGTCGGGAAGCTGCGCATCGTCCCCTTGTCGCCGGAGGATGGCGCACGCTTCGGCAACGCGTGGAACAAGCTGCAGGCGGCGTTCGTCGACAACCCGGCCGGCGCCGTTGCGCAGGCCGACGAACTGGTGCGCGAGCTCATGCAGAAGCGCGGCTACCCGATGAGCGACTTCGAGCACCGTGCAGCCGACATCTCGGTGGACCATCCCGCGGTGGTGAGCAATTACCGCGCGGCCCAGGACATTCACGCGCGCAACCTGCGCGGCGAGGTCGAGACGGAAGAGCTGCGCAAGGCCGTGATGCATTACCGCGCGCTCTTCGACGAGTTGCTCGAAGTGCGCAGAGTCCAACCCCAACCCATGCCGGCGCGGCCGGTGGAGGCCCGATCATGAACTTCGACACACGCGAGCGCGAGCTCGAGGCCCGCGAGCGGACGCGCGAATTCGATGCGCGCCGCGACGATCAAGCCCTGGCGCGCCGACGGCCGACGGCACCCGAGGCACCTGCCGACATCGCGCCCGACGACCTGCAGCGACTTCCGGAACACCCCGTCCAGCGAGCCCCCCAGCCGGTGGCGTCCGACGTCCGCGGCGAGACGCAGGAAGCGCTGAGTTCGCTCTTCACGCCCGAGATGACGCGGGACTTCCGTGCGAGCTGGGATGCCGTGCAGATCAGCTTCGTCGACGATCCGGAACAGGCCGTGCGCAAGGCGGACGAGCTGGTGCGCCAGGTGCTCGACGACCTGGGGCGCACCTTCTCGGCGGACCGGGCGGGCTTTCGCGAAGACGGGGTCGACGAAGCTGAACGCACTGAGCGGCTGCGCATGGCGCTGCGCCGCTACCGGGCCTTTCTGCAGCGGCTGCTGACACTTTGAGGCGGGCGCGATCCGCGCTGGCGGGCCTATGCACCCGCGTGGCGCCGCGCACATTCGCTGGTCACGCGGAAGGGGGGAGCCCGTGAGGTAAGCGAGTTCGTCGGCCTGCTCCTACGCCGGCCTGCGGCTTGTCCGATCCCGCCCGTCGGTCTTGGCCGCTCGCTTCAGTCTCGTGCAGGCGCATGGTGGAGTTCCTTCGACCGTGAAGGCACATTGAAGAGATTCGAGCCACAGCCACTAGGAGACGAGCATGAACAAGCCTGCCGACCAGAGCCCCGACATCCAGGGCGAAGGCAACTACGAAGCCACCCGCCGCTACGACAAGGCCACGACCGACTTCGTGCAGTCCGGCAAGGTCGATCAGGCCGCGCGCGACGCGCGTCCTCAGAGCGAAGCCGAGGCCGACGAGATGCGCCGAGCCGAGCAGGAGGGAAAGGCGCACGCCAAGGGCGAGGATGCCGCGCTGCGCAAGGGCGCGTCGAAGTGAGCTGAGGGGGAATGCGCCAAGGGGATTTTTTTGGGGTGGCCGGTTACTTAACGGACACTTCAACTCCTTGAGCGCCGTGCGGCTTATTCGCCCATGAAACATCAGTCCTCTTCTTACCTTTACGACCGGAGTAGAAATCGCCCATGGCAGGCCGTCTCAATTTCCGGTGTTTCATATGACTACAAGACCTGGCGCAGAGAATACAAACACCAGCAACTGACGCCGGCGGCGGCGGGGCAATGGACAGCCAAGTTTCTCAATGAGCGGAACACCGAGGGATTCGAGGCTGTGCGACAAACCATGGAGGAGCAGGATCCACCAATCTCGGAACTGGACTGGAGTGGCCAACGCCTCACTCTCGCTGCCGAAAAAGATCCTGACTCCGTTGAAGCCCGAGATAGTGGAACAATTGGCAGTTGCATTGCCAAGTTGGCCGGCCTTGCGCGTACTTAAATTGGAATTCATGAAATCACCGCTGCAGCGGCAGCGTAACGACCCAATATCCGCGAGTGCGTTCAAGGCCTTGATGGTAGCTGTTGAAAGGAGTTCAATTGTCGACTTCGAGCTGAGCGGGTATAGATTTGATGATGGGGCCGAGCTTGCGCAGTTGACGTCGGCAATTCAGAGTCGGGAGCGAAGAAATCCGGGCAAGGGTCTGCAGAAATTAAAAATTTCGGAATGCTGGCTTGCTTATCCTGGCGATCTGGCTTCCTTGCTTGCTTTTGTTTCAAACAACGAATCAATAAGAGAGATCGAGCTCGATCTCATGGATTGCTCGAAAAGTCTTTTTTCGAATCCAGGTCAATTTGTTGAGCTTCGTGAACTTGTGCATTCGTGCCCGAACTTGAGGAAATTGACTCTTCCCTGGCAGTTTAGGGCGTTTGAAGAGGAAAAGAACAAGATATTGGGTGAACGCCTTGCAAGGGATGCGAAAAGCGAAGTGTTCATGATTCTTCGTCAGCAATACCAGGTTCCCAAAGAATTGATATATGAAGTCCTCAATCAAATGAGATGATTCCGGCCCGCCCTGACCCCCGCAGATTCTCAGCATGACGCAAGGGCGCGTCTGCAGCTCCAAGCCGGTAGCCACCGCCTGAACCACAATCCGGCCATGACCGAACACGAGTTCCACAACCCCTACACCCACGGCTTCGCCCGGCTGGCCGTGGCGGTGCCGCGCAACCGCGTGGCCGACCCGGCCTTCAACACGGCCGAGACGATCCGCATGTACCGCGAGGCCGCGGCCGACGGCGCGGTGCTGGTCGCCTTTCCGGAACTGGGACTCTCCGCCTACACCTGCGACGATCTGTTCCACCAGGCCGTTCTGCTCGATGCATGCGAGCGCGCCTTGCTGGAAATAGCCGCCACCTCGCGCGAGATCGGCGCCGTCGCCGTGGTGGGCCTTCCGTTCCGGGTGGACCACCGGCTCTTCAACTGCGCCGCCGTGGTGGCCGATGGCCGCGTGCTGGGCATCCTGCCGAAGACCTACCTGCCCAACTACGGCGAGTTCTACGAAGCGCGCCAGTTCAACGGCGCCGACACCGCGCTGTCGCAGGAGGTCGTGCTCGGCGGCGAGCGCGTTCCCTTCGGCACCGACCTGCTGTTCAAGTCGCGCCAGATGCCGCTGTTCAAGCTGCACGTGGAGATCTGCGAGGACGTGTGGGTCCCGATCCCACCCTCCAGCCATGCCGCGCTGGCGGGCGCGACAGTGCTGGTCAATCTGTCGGCCTCCAACATCACCATCGGCAAATCGGACTACCGGCACCGCCTCGTGAGCCTGCAATCCGCCCGCTGCCTGGCTGCCTATCTCTACACCTCCGCCGGCATCGGCGAGTCGACCACCGACCTCGCGTGGGACGGCCAGGCGCTGATCTACGAAGCCGGCGACATGCTCGCCGAGAGCGAGCGCTTCAGCAACCGCTCGCACCGCATCGCCGCCGACGTGGACCTCGAGCGCCTGTCGCGCGAGCGCATGCGGCAGAACAGCTTCGGCACCTCGGTCCACAAGCACAAGGCGGTGCTGGCCGGCTGGCGCACCATCGAGTTCGAGCTGCCCGTGCCGGCCCAGGTGCCCCACGGCCTGCTGCGCGGCGTGGCGCGCTTTCCCTATGTGCCTTCCGATGCGGCGACCCGGGACGCCCGTTGCGCGGAGGTCTTCAACATCCAGGTGCAGTCGCTGGTGCAGCGCGTCGAAGCGGCCGGCATCGACAAGCTGGTGATCGGCGTCTCCGGTGGACTGGACTCCACCCATGCGCTGCTGGTGTGCGCCCAGGCCATGGACCGGCTGGGCAAGCCGCGCTCGGACATCCTCGGCTTCACCATGCCCGGCTTCGCCACCACCGGCCGCACTTTGCAGCAGGCGCGTCGCCTCATGGCCAGCATCGGCTGCAGCGCGCGCGAGATCGACATCCGCCCCAGCTGCCTGCAGATGCTGAAGGACCTGGGCCACCCCTTCGCCGAAGGCCAGCCGCAGTACGACATCGCCTTCGAGAACGTGCAGGCCGGCGAGCGCACCAGCCACCTGTTCCGGCTGGCCAACTTCCACCACGGGATCGTGGTGGGCACCGGCGACCTCAGCGAACTCGCGCTCGGCTGGTGCACCTACGGCGTGGGCGACCACATGTCGCACTACAACGTCAACGCCAGCGTGCCCAAGACGCTGATCAAGCACCTGGTGCACTGGGTCGAGACGCGCCGCATCCTGGGCGACGAAGGCAGCAAGGTGCTGCACGACATCCTGGCCACCGAGGTGAGCCCCGAGCTCATCCCCCCCTCCGAGCCGGCGGCGGGCGGCGACGCGGCGGCGCAGCCGGGCCAGCGCACCGAGGACACCATCGGCCCCTACGAGCTGCAGGATTTCCACCTCTACTACACGCTGCGCTACGGCTTCCGGCCGAGCAAGGTGGCCTTCCTCGCGCAGGCCGCCTGGGGCGACCGCACACGCGGCAGTTGGCCCGACGAGCTTCAGACGGAGCGCAACGAGTACACGCTGGCCGACATCAAGCGGCATCTCGGCACCTTCCTGTGGCGCTTCTTCAAGACCAGCCAGTTCAAGCGCTCCTGCGTGCCCAACGCGCCCAAGGTGGGGTCGGGCGGCTCGCTCTCGCCGCGCGGCGACTGGCGTGCGCCCAGCGATTCGGAGGCGACGGTGTGGCTGGCGGACCTGGAGCGGGTGCCGGGAGGCTGAGGCGTCCGCAGTTCAGACGCTGCGCGCCGTGCGCAGCGTGATCGAATAGCGCAGCGCCTGCACGGGCGTCACGCGGTGCTGCCATCGCCAGCGCGCCGGCCCGCGCATGCAGTAGAGCGAGCGCGGCTCGACCACCAGGTCCAGGTGGGGCAAGGGCCGCCCCAGCGCGTCGTGCTGCGGCGGGTAGGGGCGGAACTGCATCAGCCCGGTCCCCATCAGCGAGACGCCGGCGATGTCCTCGAATTCCGGCACGTCGCGGTGCCAGCCCAGCGGCGTGCCGGGCTGGTACTCCGCCACCAGCACGTGCACCAGCGCTTCGGGCGCCACGCCCATGTGCTGCGCCACCTTGGCGCGCAGCGGCAGCAGCGCCTGCGGCAGTTCGGGCGACGGGCGCAGCCGGTTGGCCTCGAAGTCGTAATGGCCGCCGAAGCTGATGCCGCGCCGGCGGGCCTGGTAGTCCTTGTAGCGCATCGGCTGCAGGGGCAGTGTCCGCACCACCTGCAGCAGTTCCTGCTCTTCTTCCGGATCGAGGAAGTCGCCCTCGTAGCGCCAGCCCTCCAGCATGAGGGCCGGATCGTCGTCGAACAGCGGTTCCTGGAAGGCGTCGCGTGTGCCCATGCCAGGGCCTATGCGGAGGCACCCGCCTTGCGGATGCTCGCCAGCGGCGTGCGGCGGCCGGCCTTCAGGTGCCACTCGATGTCGCTGGCCCGGCTGCCCACCGCGCGCACCGCTTCGCGCAGCTGGTCGTGCGTCACGTCCCATCGCCGGCACCAGTTGTCGAGGGCGCGGTCGGTGCTGATGTCGATGCGTTCGGGGAGGGCCGCGCCCGGGGGGGCATCCGCGATGAGGGAGGGTTTCTTCATGGCTTCGCTCCTGACAGAGGGTAGGCCGGGCAGGCAGGCCCCATCCGGGCCGTCCCCTGGCCCGGGCCGCGCGCCCGTAGGCTTCACCGTAGAAGGGTTGTCGCCCCGGCGCTGTAGGAGATCAGCCAATCCGCTGGACCCGCGGTCCGTCGGGCGGTTCACGGCTTGCGCCGCCGCCGCTTCGGCCCGAACATGCGGGGCGCCAGCCACCGCGAGCCAGCGGCGCGCCGGCCACCCCTGCGGCCCGGGTCGGGCTGCATCCCCCTTCATCCCACCCACACGAGGAAGCGCCATGCCTACGATCACCACCCGCGACGGCACCGAGATCTACTACAAGGACTGGGGCCAGGGCCAGCCCATCGTCTTCTCCCACGGCTGGCCCTTGTCCGGCGACGACTGGGATGGCCAGATGCTGTTCTTCCTTTCGCAGGGCTACCGCGTGATCGCGCACGATCGCCGCGGCCACGGCCGCTCCTCCCAGACCTGGAGCGGCAACGACATGGACACCTACGCCGACGACCTGGCCGAGCTGACCGGGAAGCTCGGCCTCGAGGACGCCGTCCACATCGGCCACTCCACCGGCGGCGGCGAGGTCGCCCGCTATTTGGGACGCCATGGCAGCAAGCGCGTCGCCAAGGCGGTGCTGATCGGGGCCGTGCCGCCGCTCATGCTGAAGACCGAGGCCAATCCCGGCGGCCTGCCGATCGATGTGTTCGACGGCATCCGCAAAGGTGTCGCCGACAACCGCGCCGAGTTCTACCGCGAGATCACGCTGCCCTTCTATGGCTACAACCGGCCGGGCGCGAAGGTGTCCGAAGGCATCCGCCAGCACTGGTGGCTGCAGGGCATGATGGGCGGGATCAAGGCCCACTACGACTGCATCAAGGCCTTCTCGGAGACCGACTTCACCGAGGACCTGAAGAAGATCGACGTGCCCACCCTGATCATGCACGGCGACGACGACCAGATCGTGCCCATCGGCGCCTCGGCCATGCTGTCGTCCAAGCTGGTCAAGGGTGCGCAGCTCAAGGTGTACCCCGGCCTGCCGCACGGGCTGTGCGCCACCCATCCCGAGGTGGTCAACCCCGACCTGCTGGCCTTCATCAAGGGCTGACAGCCAGCCGGCCACCGCCCACCGCGACATGCCGGGCAAGCGCCGCAGGCAGGCAGGGCGCGCGCATCACGCCGGACCGGGCCGCAGGCCTACAGCCGAAGCGCGGGCGCCGGGGCTAGCATGGCCGGCCCATGCCTGCCGAAGAGCTCGTCATCGCGCGCCCCGAAGGGTTGTACTGCCCGCCGGGCGATTTCTACATCGACCCCTGGCGGCCGGTGGCGCGTGCCGTCATCACCCACGCGCACTCGGACCATGCGCGCGTGGGCCATGGCCACTACCTCGCGCATGAACACAGCGCCGGCACGCTGCGCGCGCGGCTGGGCGAGATCACGCTGCAGACGCTGCCCTACGGCGAAGCCATCGTCCACCATGGCGTGCGGATCTCGCTGCATCCCGCCGGCCACGTGCTGGGCTCGGCGCAGGTGCGGCTGGAACACGCGGGCCGCGTCTGGGTCGCCTCCGGCGACTACAAGACCGAGCCGGACGGGACCTGCACGCCCTTCGAGCCCGTGCCCTGCGACACCTTCATCACCGAGTCCACCTTCGGCCTGCCGATCTACCGCTGGCCCTCGCAGCCGGCGTTGTTCGAGGAGATCGATGGCTGGTGGCGCGCCAATGCCGCCCAGGGCCGCGCCTCGGTGCTGCTGTGCTACGCCTTCGGCAAGGCACAGCGCATCCTGCACGGCGTGGACGCGGCCATCGGGCCGATCGTGGTGCATGGCGCGGTGGAGCCGCTGAATGCGGTCTACCGCGCGGCCGGCGTGGCGCTGCCGCCGACCCTGCGCGTGACCGACCCCGGTGTCGATGCTGCGCTCCTGAAGCGTTCGCTGGTGCTGGCGCCGCCGTCGGCCCAGGGCACACCATGGATGCGCCGCTTCGGCCATTACTCGGACGCCTTCGCCAGCGGTTGGATGCAACTGCGCGGCACACGGCGACGGCGCGGGGTCGACCGCGGCTTCGTGATGTCGGACCACGCGGACTGGCCCGGCCTGCAGCAGGCCATCGCCGGCACGGGGGCCGAGCGCGTGTACGTCACGCACGGCAGCGTGGCGGTGATGGTGCGCTGGCTGGCGGAGAGCGGGCTGGATGCGCGGGCCTTTCATACCGAGTACGGTGATGAAGACCTGGAGCCCGTGGCGGCGGCGAGCCCCGATCCCGGCCTTCCCCCGGTGGGGGAAGGAGACAAGGCGGCGACGTGAAGCAGTTCGCGGCGCTGTACCGCGAACTCGACGCCAGCACCTCCAGCCTGGCCAAGCAGGCCGCGCTGCAGCGCTACCTGCGCCAGGCATCACCGGCCGATGCCGCCTGGGCCGTCTACTTCCTGGCCGGCGGCAAGCCGCGGCAACTGGTGCCGACGAAGCTGCTGCGGCTGCTGGCGCAGGAGACGGCGGGGCTGCCGGAGTGGCTGTTCGACGAGAGCTACGAGGCGGTGGGCGACCTGGCCGAGACCATCGCGCTGCTGCTGCCCGCGCCCGGCGACACGCATGACCTGGGCCTCGCGCAGTGGGTGGAGCAGCACCTGCTGCCCTTGCGCGGCATGCCGCCGGAGCCGCTCGCCGATGCCTTGCGCGCCCAGTGGCGCCGGCTCGCGCCGGAAGAGCGGCTGGTCTATTTCAAGCTCATCACGGGCGCCTTCCGCGTCGGGGTTTCACGCCTGCAGGTCACGCAGGCGCTGGCGGCGGTGGGCGGGCTGGACCCGAAGCGCGTGGCGCAGCGCCTGATGGGCTACACGCACATCACGGCCCAGCCCACGGCCGCCGCCTTCGCCGCGCTGATCGCGCCGGAGAGCGGCAGCGAGCTGGAGCAGCAGGCCGGCGGGCAGCCCTATCCCTTCTTCCTCGCCCATCCCTTCGCGCTGCCGCTGGCCGACTTCGATGGCGTGCTCGGGCCGCCGGCGCAGTGGCTCATCGAATGGAAGTGGGACGGCATCCGCGCGCAACTGGTGCGCCGCGGCGGCGATGTCTGCCTCTGGTCGCGCGGCGAGGAACTGGTCACCGACCGCTTTCCGGAACTGGCCGAGATGGGCCGCAGCCTGCCCGAGGGCACGGTGGTGGATGGCGAGATCGTGGTCTGGCGCGAGGACCGGGTGCAGCCCTTCGCCGAGTTGCAGAAGCGCATCGGCCGCAAGACGCTCACGCCCAAGCTGCTGCGCGAGATCCCGGTGGTGCTGCTGGCCTACGACCTGCTCGAATGGGAAGGCCGCGACCTGCGCGCGCTGCCGCTGCACGAGCGGCGCGCCCTGCTCGACGCGCGGGTCGCGCAGGCGCAGCACCCCTCGCTGATCGCCAGCCCCTTGCTGCATGGCGACAGCTGGAGCGACCTGGCCCGCCAGCGCGAGGCCGCGCGCGCCATGGGCGTCGAGGGGCTGATGCTCAAGCAGCGCGCGTCGCAGTACGGGGTCGGCCGCACCAAGGACGTCGGACTGTGGTGGAAGTGGAAGATCGATCCGCTCTCGGTCGACGCGGTGCTGGTCTATGCCCAGCGCGGCCATGGCCGGCGCGCCAGCCTCTACACCGACTACACCTTCGCCGTCTGGGACGCGCCGCCCGAGGCGGGCGAGCGCAGGCTCGTGCCCTTCGCCAAGGCCTACTCCGGCCTCACCGATGCCGAGATCGCGCGCGTCGACGCCGTCATCCGCCGCACCACCGTCGAAAGCTTCGGGCCCGTGCGCAGCCTCAGGCCCACGCTGGTCTTCGAATTGGGCTTCGAGGGCATCGCCCGCAGCGCGCGGCACAAGAGCGGCATCGCGGTGCGCTTCCCGCGCATGCTGCGCTGGCGCGAGGACAAGCCGGTGGAAGAGGCCGACACGCTGGAGACGCTGGCGGCGCTGCTGCCGGCTGCGGGATGAACGCCCCGGAGGACTGGTTCGCTGCGCGCGGCTGGGAGGCCTTCGACTTCCAGCGCGAGGTCTGGCAGGCGATCGCCGAAGGCCGCTCCGGCCTGCTGCACGCCACCACCGGCGCGGGCAAGACCTTTGCCGTCTGGCTCGGCGCGCTGCAGGCCTTCGCCACGCCAGCCACCGGCCGGCATGCGCCGCCGCTCACCCTGCTGTGGCTCACGCCCATGCGCGCGCTGGCCGCCGACACCTTGCGCGCGCTGCAGCAGCCGCTGCCGGCCCTGGCGCCGGGGTGGAGCGCCGGCGCACGCAGCGGCGACACCGGCGCCGCCGAGCGCAGCGCACAGAACCGGCGCCTGCCCACGGTGCTGGTCACCACGCCCGAGAGCCTGTCGCTGATGCTGTCGCGCGCCGATGCGAAGGAGGTCCTGGGCACGCTGCGCATGGTGGTGGTGGACGAATGGCACGAACTCATGGGCAACAAGCGCGGCGTGCAGGCGCAACTCGCGCTGGCGCGGCTGCGGCGGTGGAACCCGGCGCTGTGTACCTGGGGCATGTCGGCCACGCTCGGCAACCTGCCGCAGGCGCTGAACACCCTGCTGGCCGGCCGCGAAGGCGTGCTGGTGCAGGGCGCGCTGCCCAAGCAATTGGTGATCGACTCGCTGCTTCCGGCGCAGGTGGAGCGCTTTCCCTGGGGCGGCCACCTGGGCCTGACCATGCTGCCGCAGGTGATCGCGGAGATCGCCGCCAGCAGCGGGACACTGGTCTTCACCAACACGCGCTCGCAGTCCGAGATCTGGTACCAGGCGGTGCTGGAAGCGCGGCCCGACTGGGCCGGGCAGATCGCGCTGCACCACGGCTCGCTGGACCGCGGGGTGCGCGAATGGGTCGAGCTGGGCCTCAAGGGCGGCACGCTCAAGGCCGTGGTCTGCACCTCCAGCCTGGACCTGGGCGTGGACTTCCTGCCGGTGGAGCGCGTGCTGCAGATCGGCTCGCCCAAGGGCGTGGCGCGGCTGCTGCAGCGGGCGGGCCGCTCGGGCCATGCGCCCGGCCGTCCCTCGCGTATCACGCTGGTGCCCACGCACAGCATCGAGATGGTGGAGGGCGCAGCCGTGCGCGCCGCGGTGGCCGAGGGCCGCGTCGAGGAGCGGCGTTCCCCCGCGCAGCCGCTGGACGTGCTGGTGCAGCACCTGGTGACGGTGGCGATGGGCGGCGGTTTCGTGCCCGACGCCCTGTACGAGGAGGTGCGCGACACGAGCGCCTATGCGGGCCTCTCGCGCGAGAGCTGGCAGTGGTGCCTGGACTTCGTGTCGCAGGGCGGCCCCTCGCTGGCGGCCTACCCCGACTACCGCCGCGCGGTACCCGATGCCGAAGGCGTGTGGCGCGTGCCCGATACGCGCCTGGCACGGCGGCATCGCATGAACATCGGCACCATCGTCAGCGATGCCAGCATGACGGTGCAGTACCTGCGCGGCGCCAAGCTCGGCAGCGTGGAGGAAAGCTTCATCGCGCGCATGAAGCCGGGTGACTGCTTTCTTTTCGGCGGCCGGCTGCTGGAGCTGGTGCGCGTGCACGACATGACCGCCTGGGTGCGCCGCGCCACCGGCCGCAAGCCCTCGGTGCCGCGCTGGAATGGCGGGCGCATGCCGCTGTCGAGCACGCTGGCCGATGCGGTGGTGCAGCAGCTCGCGCGTGCGGGAGAAGGGCGCTACGACGCGCCCGAGCTGCAGCGCGTGCGGCCCTTGCTGGAGATCCAGCAGCGCTGGTCGGCCCTGCCCACGCCGCAGACCCTGCTGGCCGAACTGCTCAAGACGCGCGAGGGCTGGCACCTCTTCCTCTATCCCTTCGCGGGCCGGTTGGTGCACCTGGGCCTGGCGAGCCTGATCGCCTGGCGCGTCGCCCAGCATCGGCCGCGCACCTTCTCGATCGCTGTGAACGACTACGGCTTCGAGCTGCTGTGCGCCGATGAGGTGGACTGGCCTGCGCTGCTGCCGCAGGTGCTGGCACCCGTGCCCGCGCCCCAGCTGTTGCACGAGGTTCTGGCCTCGCTCAACGCCGGCGAATTGGCGCGGCGGCGCTTTCGCGAGATCGCGCGCGTCTCGGGGCTGATCTTCCAGGGCTACCCGGGCGAGCGCCGCAGCAACCGGCAGTTGCAGGCCTCGTCCTCGCTGTTCTACGAGGTGTTTCGCAAGTACGACCCGGCCAACCGCCTGCTGCGCCAGGCGGAGGAGGAACTGCTCGCGCAGGAGCTGGAGATCGGGCGCCTGCGCGAAGCGCTGGAGCGCATGGCCACGCAGCGGCTGGTGACGCAGGCCCTGTCGCGGCCCACACCCTTCGCCTTTCCGCTGATGGTGGAGCTGTTCCGCGAGAAGCTGTCGAACGAGGCGGTGGCCGATCGCATCGCCCGCATGGTGGCCCAGCTCGAGGAGGCAGCCGGCGGCGCGGCGCCGGCCGGCGATGGCGAGCAGGTGCGCCGCGCCCTGGCCTTCGACCGGCCTGTGGAAGACGGCGCGGCAGGTGAACAAGCGGCGCCCGCGCGTGCCGCGCGAGGGCGTGCAAAAGGTGTCGCGCGGGCTCCGATTCGCGACAATTAACGAGTTTTTGCGGCACGCCCTTTTTGAGAAACTTCCCGCGTGCCCCATGCCTCTGCCCCCTTTCGGCTCGAACTCGCCGGCCAGTCCATCGAACTGCTCCCCGAGCGCGCCCTGTGGTGGGAGGCCGGCGGCACGCTGTTCGTGGCCGACCTCCACCTGGGCAAGGCGGCCGCCTTTCGCGCGCTCGGGCAGCCCGTGCCGCACGGCACCACGAGCGAGAACCTCCAACGCCTCGACGCCCTGATCGCACGGCATCGTCCGCGCGAACTCGTGGTGCTCGGCGACTTCCTCCACGACGCACCTGGCCGCACGACGCACGTGCTGGCCAGCCTGTCGGACTGGCGCGAACGCCACGCGGCGCTGCGCTGCGTCGTGGTGAGGGGCAACCACGACAGCCGGGCCGGCGATCCGCCCGCCGAACTCGGCATCCAGATCGTCGACGAGCCGCATCTCACCGGCCCCTTCGCCGCCTGCCATCACCCCCGGGCGCACGCGACGCATTTCGTCCTCGCCGGGCATCTTCACCCGGTCTGCCGCCTGCAAGGCCGCGGACGCGACAGCCTGCGGATGCCCTGCTTCGTGCAGGAGGCGCATCGGATGGTGCTCCCGGCCTTCGGCGAATTCACCGGCGGATGTCCGGTGGAAGCCGCGGCCGGCCGGCGCTTCTTCGGCATCGGCGGCGACGCCGTGTGGCCGCTTCCCCATTGAACCTCGCCGCTGCCATGTCTTCCCGCACCTCCGATCTCCGCGAACATGCCGTCGAACTGATGCAGCAGGCGGCGTCCCTGGCCGGGATGTCCCGCGCCGAAGCGGAGGCGGTCGTCGATGCCATGAAACCCCTGCACGTGCTGGCCGACACGCTGCTGTTCGAGGAAGGCGACGCGACCGACAACGACTACATGGTGCTGGTGCTGGACGGCCAGTTGCGGGTGGTGAGCAGCGCCAACATTCCCGACGGCGAGGTCGTGATCTCGGTCGTCGGGCCCGGCAGCCTGCTGGGCGAGATGGGCGTGATCGACGGCGGCCCGCGGTCCGCCAGTTGCACCGCGCTGACCGACGTCAAGCTCGGCGTGCTGTCGCGCCAGGCCTTGTTGAGCCTGATCGAGCAACACCCGTCGGTGGGCGCGCGCCTGCTGCTCGGTGTCTCACGCATCATCACCGGCCGCCTGCGCGAGGGCAATCGCCGGCTGCGCACGCTCTCGCAGGTCTCGCGCGCCCTGCAGGTGGAGCTGGATGCGGTCCATTCGGTCAATCGCCGGCTGCTGGACCAGCAGGTGGGCGGCCGGCTGAGCCCGCAGAGCCTGTGAGCAGGCCCTACATCACGACCGGTGCGTCGGGCAACTCGTTGCGGTCGCCCTCGCCTTCGCTCCGCGGGAAGTGCGCCACCAGCAACGCCGAGACCTCCTCCAGCGCCTGCGTGATCCCGTCCTCGAAGTGCCCATGGCGGAAGGCCGCGCCCATGCGCCGGGCCATTGCCGCCCATTCCTCGGCGCTCACGTGCGCGTCGATGCCGCGGTCGGCCACGATCTCGATCGCGTGCTCGGCCAGCAGCAGGTAGATCAGCACGCCGTTGTTCTGCGCGGTGTCCCAGACGCGCAGCTTGCCGAACATCGTGATGGCCCGCTCGCGCGCCGGCGCACCGCGCCGGATGTAGGACCAGGGCAGCCCGGCCTCGATGCAGATGCGGACCTCGCCGCTGTGCCGGCGCTCGCTGGCCGCCACCCGGGCGCCCAGTCGCTCCAGGGCCTCGGGGGGGAGCATGCGCCGCACGTCGGCATCGTCGATCCAGCGATGGCGCCACAGGCGTCGGAGCCTGGAGAAGAAGGACGACGAGGTGGGTGTGACCATGGCTACCAGTCCCCCGAGGCGCCGCCGCCGCCGAAATCGCCGCCCCCCCCGGAGCTGAAGCCGCCGCCGGAGGACCCGCCGCCCCAGCTGCCGCCGCCACCGCCGCCCCAATTGCCCGGCATCGGCGTGAAGCCCCCGCCACGTCCGCGGCGGCCCGCGCCCGCACCCATGGCGCCGGACAGCAGCGTGAAGAGCAGGGCGCCCAGGCCCGCCAGCACCGAGACGACGACGCTGGCGGTCACCGCCATCACGATGGCGCCCGTCACGCCGCCCAGTGCGAGCGGTCCCAGCACCTTGCCGAGCAGGGCGCGCGCGATGGGGCCGCCGACGATCACCCCGAAGAACAGGAAGATCGCGAGGTCCTCCCAGTCGAAGCCCCGGTCCTCGCCCTGGCCGCCGCTGAAGTCGCCGCTTTTCGCATCGACCTCCGGCAGCGGCTCGCCCTTGATGCGCGCGATCAGTTGATCGGCCGCCGCGTCCAGCCCGCCGGCGAAGTCGTTCTCGCGAAAGCGCGGCTTCATCGCGAAGTCGATGATGCGGGCCGCCGCGATGTCGGGCACCGCGCCCTCGAGCGTCTTCGCGACCTCGATGCGCATCCTGCGGTCGTTCTTGGCGACGACGACGAGGATGCCGTCCCCCACCTCGCGGCGGCCGATGCGCCAGGCGTTGGCGACGCGGTTGGCGTAGCTCGCGATGTCTTCGGGCGCGGTCGTGGGCACCATGAGCATCACGATCTGCGAGCCCTTCTGCTGCTCCAGGGCCTGGAGCTTGGCCTCCAGCGCCGCGCGCTGTGCGGCGTCGAGCGTGCCGGTCTGGTCGATCACCCGCGCGGTGAGCACGGGCACCGGCCGCAGCTCCTGCGCCCACGCGCCTGCGAGCGCGACGGCCATCAGGACGAAGGCCGCCAGCACGCGCCGGAGGAAGGCGGTCACGATCAGGGCCTGTTGACGCTCACAAGCCCTTCTACTTCTTGGGTGCGCCGAAATCGACGGTCGGCGGCGTGGAGATCTGGGCCTCGTTCTGCACGCTGAAGGTGGGCTTGGGGTCGTAGCTGAAGACCTTGGCCGTGATGTTGGTAGGGAAGGAGCGCGCCAGCACGTTGTACTCCTGCACCGTCTGGATGTAGCGGTTGCGGGCGACGGTGATCCGGTTCTCGGTGCCTTCCAGCGTCACGCGCAGGTCGCGGAAGGCCTGGTTGGCCTTGAGGTTGGGGTACTGCTCGGCCACCACCATCAGGCGCGACAGGGCGCCGGAGAGCTCGCCCTGCGCCTGCTGGAATCGGTTGAAGGCCTCGGGGTTGTTGAGCGTCTCGGGCGTGACCTGGATCGAGGTGGCCTTGGCGCGCGCCTCGATCACCTTGGTCAAAGTCTCCTGCTCGAAGTTGGCCTCGCCCTTGACGGTGGCGACGATGTTGGGCACGAGGTCGGCGCGCCGCTGGTACTGGTTGAGCACTTCGCTCCAGGCCGATTTGCTGGCCTCGTCGAGGCGCTGGAAGTCGTTGTAGCCGCAGCCGCCGAGCGAGAGTGCGCCAAGCGCGGTGAGGAGAACCAGGAGCCAGCGTTTCATGATCGCCATCGTGAAGCCTCTCTTCTTTCTTGCGCAGTTGCCGTTGTTGCCGTTCCGGCCGAAGCGCGAAGTTAGCATAGACCGATGGCAGTCGATCCCCTTCAGGCACTGCAGGCGGCGGGCCGGCCGGCGCCGCCTGCGCACCCGGGCGACGCGGGCACGCTGCTGATCGCCGGCGCGACCGGTGCGCTGGGCCAGGAGCTGGTGCGCCGGATGGCCGGCCGCCATCGTTTCGCTCACACGCGCGTGCTGGCGCGCGAACCCATCCGCGATGCGGTGCACGGGCTCGAGACGCTGCTCGCGCCCGGCCCCGAGATCGACCGGTGGCCGCGCGTGGCCGCCGACACCGCGCTGGTGTTGTTCGAACCACCGCGCCTCTACTACGAGCGCGAGCGTGCGTTGTGGACGCCCGCGCCGTCCGAGCTGCCCGCGCTCGCGGCCTGGCTGCGGGCCTGCGGCGTGCGCACGCTGGCGGTGGTGCAGCCGCACGACCAGGGCCGTCTGCCGGAAGCGCTCAAGCGCGGCCTGGCCAGCCTCGACGAGCAGGCGGTGGTGGCGCAGGGCTTCGAGCGCGTGCTCATCCTGCGCTCCGCGCGCAAGCCCGAGGCGCTGCGCCTGGCCCATCCGGCCGAGCGGCTGGCGGCCTGGATGCTGTCCATCGCCCGTTTCATGGTGCCCACCAGCGAGCAGCCGGTGCGTGCGGCCAAGGTGGCCGAACTGGTCGACCTGGCGCTGCGCATCGCCCCGCCGGGCGTGCACGTGGCCGCGCCGGAACTGGTCTGGCAGGCGGCGCAGGGCGAGCTCGAGTCGGTGGCGCGCGGCTGGCTGCGGCCGGTGCCGGGTTGAGGGCCGGTGCTGCCGCCGGGCGAGGCAAAATCGGCATCCCAGCCGCAGTCGACGTTGTCCATGTCCACCAAGACCAAACTCCGCGCCGCCACCGTCGGCGGTACCGCAGACGACGTGGAGGCGGCCTTCTACGAAGCGCTTCAACTCGGCGACGTCGACGCGCTGATGGCCTGCTGGGCCGACGAGGACGAAGTCTTCTGCGTGCACCCCGGCGGTCCGCGCCTGGTGGGTACCGTCGCGATCCGCGGCGCCTTCGAGCAGATGTTCGCCAAGGGCGCGATCCACGCCACGCCGGCGCGCGTGCGCAAGGTGGAGTCGCTCGCCAGCGCGGTGCACAACGTCCTCGAGCGCATCGAGGTCCTGACCGCGGAAGGCCCGCGCCATGCCTTCGTGCTGGCGACCAACGTCTATCACAAGACGGCCGAGGGCTGGCGCATGGTGGCGCACCATGCCAGCCCTGGCACCGTGCAAGCGCCCGACGAGGCGGACGAGAAGCCGCAGGTCCTGCACTGATGACGCCTTCCTATGCCGCGCCCCGCTGGCTGCCGGGCGGTCATTTCCAGACCATCTGGCCCGCGCTCTTCGCACGGCGCGCGGCGGTGCCGCTGCCGCCCTACCGCCGCGAGCGCTGGACCACGCCGGACGGCGATTTCGTCGACGTGGACTTCCTGGCGGAGCAGGCGCCGGCGGGGCGGCCGCTGCTGGTGCTCTTCCATGGACTGGAAGGGTCCTCGAAGAGTCACTACGCCGAGGCCTTCGCGGCCCAGGCGCTGGCACGCGGCTGGGCCTTCGCGGTGCCGCACTTCCGCGGCTGCAGTGGCGAGATCAACCTCGCTCCGCGGGCCTATCACTCGGGGGACTTCGAGGAAGTCGGCTGGATCCTCGCACGCCTGCGCGAACGCCATGCGGGGCCGATGCTCGTGGCGGGCGTCTCGCTGGGAGGCAACGCTTTGCTTCGCTGGGCCGAGGAGGCAGGCGAGGAGGCGGGCAAGACGGCCCGCGCCGTGGCCTCCGTCAGCGCACCGCTGGACCTCGCGGCCGGCGGCGCGGCCATCGGGCGCGGCTTCAATCGGCTGGTCTACACGCGGATGTTCCTGTCGACGATGAAGCCCAAGGCCCTGGCCAAGCTGGCCCAGCACCCGGGCCTGTTCGACCGCGAGGCACTGCTGGCAGCCCGCGATCTCTACGCCTTCGACGATGTGTTCACCGCGCCGCTGCACGGCTTTCGCGACACGCAGGACTACTGGGCGCGCGCCTCGGCCAAGCCGCACCTGGCGGCGATCCGCATCCCCACGCTGGCGCTGAATGCGGCCAACGATCCCTTCGTGCCCGCGGCCAGCCTGCCGCGGCCGCAGGACGTCGGCCGGCACGTCACGCTGTGGCAGCCGGCCCATGGCGGCCACGTCGGCTTCCCGCTGGGGCTGCCGCCGGGGCACGTGCGCGGCATGCCGGAGGGCGTGAGCGCCTGGCTGGCGCAGCATCTCTGAGGCCCGTGTTCCGGCATCGGCCTTGTCCGATGGCGGCGCGGGCCGATCGGGAACAGAATCCCCGCATGGATGACATCGTCAAGCAGGCGCTCGCGAAGTGGCCCAATGTGCCGCACTGCTATGGCTGGCTGGGCCTGGATGCGCGCGGCAACTGGTACTTGCGCGATGACCGCACGCAGGCCGCGGGACCGTTCCCGGCATCGAAGGGCTCGCTGCTGCAGCACGAGAAGCTGATCGACTTCATCCAGCGCAATTACGAGAGCGACGAGCGCGGCCAGTGGTTTTTCCAGAACGGACCGCAGCGCGTGTATGTCGCGCTCGAGGCCGCGCCCTGGGTCTGGCGTGTGAGCGAGGATCTCTCGGTGCGCTCGCATACGGGCCAGGCGGTCGAGCCTTCGGCCTGCCTGATCGACGAGGAAGGCCGCCTCTACCTCGTCACGCCGCTGGGGCTGGGGCTGGTGCACACGCAGGACATGGGGCTGGCCGCGGAGGCCGTGGAGCAGGGGCGCTGGACGCCGGAGCCCGTGCGTGCAGCGGATCTGCCGGCGCGCTTCGGCCATGTGATGACTCCAGGCCCTTAGCTCTTCCCCCAGGCTCCCCCACTTCGCATGGTCCGCGAATCCCCTTGCCGATGGCAACACCCGCGGCCCGGCAAAGCCTTCGGACCTACAACAGAAAAAGCCCGCTGTTGCGGGCTTTTTGCTGGGCACAGCGCCCGCAGAGTCGAGCTGAACTACTTGGCGGCCTCGGACGCCGGCGCTGCCGCGGCAGCAGCGGCCGGGGCGGCAGCAGCGGCTGGGGCGGCAGCAGCGGCTGGGGCGGCAGCAGCGGCCGGGGCGGCAGCAGCGGCCGGGGCGGCAGCAGCGGCTGGGGCGGCAGCAGCGGCTGGGGCGGCCCCTTCGGCGGCGGCCGCACCTTCGGCCGCAGGACGGTCCGGCACCGGGAACTTGGCGCCACCCGCGTTGGCCAGGTAGACCACCGCACGGCCGATCTCGACGTCTTCGAAATCGCCGCCGCCCTGCGGCGGCATCGCGCCCTTGCCCTTGAGCGCATGCTCGAGCAGGGTGGCGTAGCCCTGGCCGATGCGCGGGCCCCAGGCCGCGGCGTCGTTGAGGTGCGGTGCGCCCGGGATGCCCGGGGCGCCGTGGCAGGCCACGCACTGCGCCTTGAACACTGCTTCGCCGGTGGCCAGCGGACGGTTGGCATCGCGGATCTCGATGGCCCCGACCTTCTTGAGGCGCTCGGCCAGGTCGCGGTCGCGGGCATCGCTGGAGACGCCGTAGAGCGACATGCTCTCGCCCTTGGCCTCCCCCGAGGGGCGGTTGGCGGAGCTCACGTAGGAGACCAGCCCGACGATGATCAGGATCGGCGCAATGAAGGAGAAGAAGACCGCCAGCAGCAGCTGTTTGGGATTCTTGATGGGGCCTGTGTGGGCATCTTCTGTGGCCTGGTAGTGCGCGTCGTCGCTCATTGGGTCCTCAGTGTGGGGCTCTTCGGGGGCTTTCGGGTCAACCGGCGATTATAGAGAGGCGCCCGGAGGCGCCCCGGGCGCGCTCATCGGGTCGCCCAGCCGCCGCCGAGCGTCTTGAACAAGGTCACCTGGTTTTGCAGCTGCGCGAGGTGGATCTGCACGGCCGCCTGCTGGGCACCATAGAGCGAACGCTGGGCGTCCAGCAGGTCCAGGGCGCTCGCGATGCCATTGCGATAGCGCAGGTCGGAGAGCTTGAGGCGCACCGACTCCGCCTCCGTCTGCGCCCGCAGCGCGCGCCGTTGCTCGCTCAGGGTGGCGCGACCCGCGAGCGCGTCGGCGACTTCGCGGAAGCCCGTCTGGATCGCCTTCTCGTACTGCGCCACCGCGATGTCGCGGCCGGCCCGCGCCGCGTCCAGCCCGGCCTGGTTGCGTCCGGCGTCGAAGATCGGCAGCGTGAGCTGTGGCGCGAAGGTCCAGGCCTTGGTACCGCGCTCGAACAGCTTCGAGAACTCGCTGCTGGCCGTGCCGATGGAGGAGGTCAGCGTGATGCGCGGGAAGAAGGCCGCCCGTGCCGCGCCGATGTTGGCGTTGGCCGCGATCAACTGCTGCTCCGCGGCGCGGATGTCGGGCCGCTCGCCCAGCAGGTCGGAGGGTGTGCCGGCCGGCAGCTCGGGCATCGCCGCGACCCCGTCCAGTCCGCGCGCGCCGCCCTCGGTGGCCTCGGGCGGCACCGGCGCGCCCAGCAGCAGCGCGAGCGCGTTCTCGTCCTGCATGCGCAGCCGCTGCTGTTCCGCGTAGGTGGCGCGTGCGCTCTCGGCCAGCGAATCGGCCAGCCGCAGATCGAGCTCCGAGGACACGCCGTTGTCGAAGCGCAGCCGGGTCAGCTTCTGCGACTCCTCGCGCGTCTTGAGCGTCTGCCGCGTGATCGCGAGCAGCTCCTCGTCGGCGATCAGCGTGAGCCAGCCGCTCGCCACCGCCGAGATCAGGCTGATCTGCGTGGCCTTGCGCGATTCCTCGGTGGCGAGGAACTGCGCCAGCGCCTGTTCCTTGAGGCTGGCGACGCGGCCGAAGAAGTCGAGTTCCCAGGCCGTGATGCCGAGGCCGACGGAATAGCTCGACGCCACGCTGCCGCCCAGCCCCGCGGCCGCCAGCGGATTCGGCGCCGAGCGCGAGCCGCTGGCGGAGAGATCGAGCGCCGGGAACTGCGCTGCGCGCTGGATCTGGAACTGCGCGCGCGCCTGCTCGATGTTGGCCACCGCCACGCGCAGGTCGCGGTTGTTGGCCAAGGCGGTCTCGATCAGCGTCGCGAGGCGCGGGTCGGTGAAGTAGTCCTGCCAGGCCAGCGTCGAGGCCGGCGAGCGGGTGGTGGCCGCGGGCTGAGCGCCAGGATAGGCGCCCGGCACCGGCGCTGCCGGGCGCTCGTAGGTCGGGATCAGGGAGCAACCGGCCAACGCCAGGGCGGCCGCCGCGGCGAGCGATGTACGGAGGAGTGCTTTCATCTCAGTGCTCCACCACGCTATCGCGTGACCCGCGACGCATGAAGTACGCCGGCCGCGAAGCCGGCCCGTTCGGGAGCACCCGCGGAACCGGCTTTGCCGGGCCGCAGGGTGCGCCCCCGGTGAGGGGGTTGGCGGACCACACGAAGTGGGGGAGCCTGGGGGGGAGCAACATCCTCCGCGGAACCGGCTTTGCCGGGCCGCTGGGTGCGCCCCCGGTGAGGGGGTTGGCGGACCACACGAAGTGGGGGAGCCTGGGGGAGAGTGTCATTTCAGCTCGGTGCATGGGGGGCTTCTTCAATGCCTGCAGCCTCTGCGTGACGCCGATCGACCTCGTGCTGGCGCTCGCTGCCCTTGAACAGGCTGCGCACCACCACGAAGAACACCGGCACGAAGAACACCGCCAGCACGGTGCCCGTGACCATGCCGCCGATCACGCCGGTGCCGATCGCGCGCTGGCTGGCCGAGCCCGCGCCGCTGGCGAGGACCAGCGGCATCACGCCCAGGCCGAAGGCCAGCGAGGTCATGATGATCGGCCGGAACCGCAGGTGCGCTGCGGCCAGCGCGGATTCGACGACGCCGCGTCCCTGCGCCTGCAGGTCTTTCGCGAACTCGATGATCAGGATCGCGTTTTTCGCCGACAGGCCGATGATGGTGATCAGGCCGACCTGGAAGTACACATCGTTCGAGTAAGCGCGCAGCATCGTCGCGAGCAGCACGCCGAGCACGCCCAGCGGCACCACCAGGATCACGGCCAGCGGGATGGTCCAGCTCTCGTACAGCGCGGCCAGGCACAGGAACACCGCCAGGATGGCGAAGGCGTAGAGGATGACGGCCTGCGCACCGGCGAGCTTTTCCTCGCGCGACTGGCCCGTCCACTCGTAGCCGAAGCCCTGGGGCAGCTGCGCGGCGAGCTTTTCGATCTCGGCCATCGCGGCGCCCGAGCTGTAGCCCGGCGCGGCCGAGCCCGAGATGCGCACGGCCGGGTAGCCGTTGTAGCGCACCGTCTGCTGCGCGCCGTTGACCCAGCGCGTGCTCGCGAAAGCCGAGAGCGGCACCGGCTCGCCCTTGCTGTTGGGCGCGTTGAGCCGCAGCAGGTCCTCCGGCTGCATGCGCGCCGGGGCATCGGCCTGCACCACCACGCGCTGCAGGCGTCCCTGGTTCGGGAAGTCGTTCACGTAGGTGGAGCCGAGCGCGGTCGACAGCGTGGCGTTGATCGCGTCGAAGCCCACGCCCAGCGCGTTCGCCTTGTCGCGGTCGATGTCGATCTGCAGCTGCGGGGCGTCTTCCAGCCCGTCCGGGCGCACCTGCGTCAGGATCGGGCTCTTGCTGGCCATGCCCAGGAGCTGGTTGCGCGCGTTGGTGAGCGCCTCGTGGCCGGCGCCGTTGCGGTCCTGCAGCCGGAAGCTGAAGCCGCTGGCGTTGCCCAGCTCGGGGATGGGCGGCGGCGACAGCGGGTAGATGAAGGCATCGCGGATGCGCGACAGCGCGCCGAAGGCCCGCCCGGCGACCGCTTCGGCCGAGTGGGCCGGGTCGTGGCGCTCTTCCCACGGCTTCAGCGTGACGAAGGCGAGGCCTGCGTTCTGTCCCTGGCCGGAGAAGCTGAAGCCCAGCACGCCGACCATGCTTTCCACCTCGGGCTGCTTGAGGATGTAGCCCTCCACGTCCTGCATCACCGACAGCATCCGTTCCTGCGTCGCGCCCGGGGGCAACTGCACGTTGACGATGATGTAGCCCTGGTCTTCCTGCGGCAGGAAGGAGGTGGGCAACTGGCGGTACACGACGAACACCGCGCCGATGATCGCGGCGTAGATCACCAGGTAACGCGCCGCGCGCTTGAGGATGCGCGCCACGATGCTTTCATAGCCCTTGGCCGTGCGGGAAAAGCTGCGGTTGAACCAGCCGAAGAAACCCCGCTTTTCGTGGTGATGGCCGGCTTCCACCGGCTTGAGCAGCGTGGCGCACAGCGCCGGCGTGAGCGACAGCGCCATGAAGGCCGAGAAGGCGATCGAGGCGACCATCACCGCCGAGAACTGGCGGTAGATGTTGCCGGTGGAGCCGGCAAAGAAGGCCAGCGGCACGAACACCGAGATCAGCACCACGGTCACGCCGACGATGGCGCCGGAAATCTGCCGCATCGCCTTGCGCGTGGCCTCCAGCGGCGGCAGGCCTTCCTCGCTCATGATGCGCTCGACGTTTTCCACCACGACGATGGCGTCGTCCACCACGATGCCGATCACCAGAACCATGCCGAACATGGTCAGCACATTGATCGAGAAGCCCAGTGCCAGCAGGGTGGCGAAGGTGCCCAGCAGCGCGATCGGCACCACGACGGTCGGGATCAGGGTGTAGCGCCAGTTCTGCAGGAACAGGAACATCACCAGGAACACCAGCGCCACCGCTTCGAACAGCGTCTTCACCACCTCGGTGATGGAGATGTTCACGAAGCGCGAGCTGTCGTAGGGGATGGTCCACGACACGCCCTGCGGGAAAAAGCGCTCCAGCTCGCTCATCTTGGCGCGGATCGCCTTGGCCGACTGCAGCGCGTTGCCGCTCGGGGCGAGCTGCACGCCGATGCCCACCGCCTGCTGGCCGTTCAGCCGCGCCGAGGTGGCGTAGCTCTGGCCGCCCAGCTCGATGCGCGCGACGTCCTTGAGGCGCACCGTGGAGCCGTCGGTGTTGGCGCGCAGCACGATCTCGCCGAACTGTGCGGGGCTCGTGAGTTGGCCATTGACCACCACCGTGGCGGCGATGGCCTGGCCCGGCACGTTCGGCAGGTCGCCGATGGTGCCGGAGGACACTTGCGCGTTCTGCGCGCGGATGGCCGCGTTGACCTCGGCTGCCGACAGGTTGTAGCCCCGCAGCTTGGCCGGGTCGATCCAGACGCGCATGGCCCGCTCGGTGCCGAACAGCTGGGCCTGGCCGATGCCCGCCACGCGCTGCAGCTCGGGCACCACGTTGCGCGAGGCGTAGTCGCCCAGGGCCGTGGTGTCGATCGCCGGGTTGGTGGACGACAGCATCGTGAACAACAGGAAGTTGTTGCGCGACTTGTCCACGCGCACGCCCTGCTGCGTCACCGCGGCCGGCAGCCGCGGCGTGGCGCGCGACAGGCGGTTCTGCACGTCCACCTGCGCGAGGTCGGGGTTGGTGCCGGTCTCGAAGGTGATGGTGATGGTGCCGGTGCCGTCCGCCTGCGCCACCGACTCCATGTAGATGAGGCCGGGAGAGCCGTTCATCTCGCGCTCGATGACCGACAGCACGCTGTCTTCCAGCGTCTGCGCGGAAGCGCCGGGGTAGGCTGTGTTGATCACGATCGCCGGCGGCGCCACCGGCGGGTACTGCGCGATCGGCAATTGGGTGATGGACACCGCCCCCAGCACGATGATGAACAGCGCGATCACCCACGCGAAGATGGGCCGGTCGATGAAGAACTTTGCCATGCGGGCGCGCTCCTCAGGGCTTCGCGGCCGGAGCCGAGGCAGCGGCGGCGGGGGCCGGGGCGGGCGCGGTGGGCACGGCGGTGGCCGGTGCCGGCGGCTTCCAGGGCACCGCCTTCACCGGGGAGCCCGGCGGCATCATCATCAGCTTCTGGAAGCCGTCGACCATGACTTGTTCGCCGGCCTTCAGGCCTTCGAGCACGATCCACTGGTTGTCCTGCGCCGCGCTGATCTTCACCGTGCGCTTGTGCATCTTGCCCTCGGCATCGACCACCGTGAGCGTGTCGCCCTGCTGGGTGCGCGTGACCGCCTGCTGCGGCACCGTGATCGCGTTGGTGGCCTGCGCCTGCTCCACCTTCACGCGCACGTACAGGCCGGGCAGCAACTCGCCCTTCGGGTTGGGCACTTCGGCACGCAGCGTGACCTGCCCGGTGGTCGAGTCCACCGTGAGATCCGAGAACAGAAGCTTGCCCGGCAGCGCGTATTCGCTGCCGCCTTCCAGCACCACGCGCACACTCGCCGCATCGGTTCCGCTGGCACGCTTGAACTGGCCGCCCTCCATGGCGCGGCGCAGCTTGAGCACCTCGTTGGCCGATTGCGTGAAGTTCACGTACATCGGATCGATCTGCTGGATCACCGCCAGCGGCGTCGCGTCGCCCTGGCCCACCAACGCGCCCTCGGTCACCAGCGCGCGGCCGATGCGGCCGGCGATGGGGGCGGTCACGCTGGCGTAGCCCAGGTTGATCTTGGCCGTCTGCACCGAGGCGCGGCCCACGGCGATGTCCGCTTCGGCCGTCTTGGCGGCGGCCACGGCGTTCAGGTATTCCTGCTTGCTCACCGCATTGGCTTCCACCAGC
Organism: Variovorax defluvii; assembly: GCF_039541515.1. Lineage (NCBI taxonomy): Bacteria > Pseudomonadati > Pseudomonadota > Betaproteobacteria > Burkholderiales > Comamonadaceae > Variovorax > Variovorax defluvii. The sequence continues at coordinate 194,880 of NZ_BAABGJ010000081.1, read as the reverse complement.
GGCTTGTAGCGTTCTGCCAGCGCCCGGGCCTGGACCGCGTTCGCCTCGGCGCGCGCCAGGCTGGCCTGCGCGCTCTGGGCGGCGGCCAGGTAGGGCGCGGGATCGATGTTGAACAGGAGTTGTCCGGCCTTCACGTCGCTGCCCTCGCGGAACAGGCGCTTCTGCAGGATGCCGGCCGCCCGGGCCCGCACTTCCGCCACGCGGGAGGCTTCGAGCCGGCCCGGCAACTCGGTCACCATGCCGACGTCGCGAGGCGTTGCCACCACCACGCCGACTTCGGGCGGCGGCGGCGCGCCGCCGCCCGCGCCTGCGCCCGGCGCCCCGCCGGCCGGGGCTTCACTCTTGCCGCAGCCTGCGAGTGCCAGCACCGCGGCGGCGGCGACGGCGGCCAGGACGGGGCGGCGCGGCAAGAACGACAAAGTGGGGCGCGAGACATGCAGGAGAGGCATGCGAATCCTTTGAAGCGAAAACGGGAATGGAGGCGCGCCCGCGGTGCGCGTAGCACCACGGCGAATCTGACCATCGGGAGGGGGCCAAGTGTACATACATTCATGCATGTATAGTGACAACCCCTGACATGCATGGAAATTCAAGGAGGGTTGGCGTGGTCCGTCGTACCAAGGAAGAAGCGCTCGCGACGCGGCATCGCCTGCTCGATGCTGCCGAGCTGCTGTTCCAGACGCAGGGCGTTTCGAAGACCTCGCTCCAGCAGATCGCGCAGCAGGCCGGCGCCACGCGGGGTGCGATCTATTGGCATTTCAAGGACAAGGCCGACCTCTTCAACGCGATGATGGAACGGGTCACCTTGCCGCTGGAGGCCGCCAAGCGCGAGGCCGGCAGCGACGGCGCCGACCCGCTGGCGGCGATCGAGCGGGTGATGATGCTGGCGCTGAGCCTGATGGTCAGCGACCCGCAGGTGCGCCGCGTGTTCGAGATCGCCACGCTCAAAGTCGAGTACACGCAGGACATGGATGCCGTGCTGCAGCGCCATCGCGCCGCCCGCAACGCCTTCCTGGACGACTTCGCCCGTGCCTTGCAGCAGGCCGCCAGCCAGGCCGGCATCGCGTTGCCGATGCCGGTGAAAACGGCGGCATTCGGCCTGCATGCCGCCTTCTCCGGCCTCATCCAGGACTGGCTGCTGGAGCCCGGCCTGTTCGACCTGGTGGCGGCCGGCCGGCACGTCTTCCGCGTCTACCTCGCGGGCCTGGGTTTCGAGTGCGGCGGCGGGTCGGCCGAGGTGAACTGCAGGACCGCCGCGTGATCGGAGATAATGGCGAGCTTCGGCGAATTGCCGGAGCCCCTGCCTCGCTGTATTTCAATGGATAGAATTCGGCCCTCCGAAGGCTGAGATCCAGGTTCGATTCCTGGCGGCGGGACCAAATTACCGAAAGCCGGGCACTGCGAGCAGTGTCCGGCTTTCTCGTTTCTTTTACGGGGCGCCTCAGCGGGCTGCGCTTGCCCGCGCTCGATGCAGACGCATCAAGCCTTCGCGCCCGGCGCCTGGTCCGCGGGCGCGATCACGGCTCTGAGTGCCGCAATCCTTTCGTTGGCGGGTTCGCGCGCGAGGGCGGGCTCGGCTTTTCTTCTGCGGCGGCGGATGGGCGGGGAGGGCACCTGCTCCTCCATGTCCTTGTCCTTCCTGCGGGCCATCCATGCCCCCAAGGCTGCGATGCCGGCGCCTGCAAACGCCGCCACCGAGACCACCAGCGCGGTCACCAGCATCAACAGTTGGAAGTCCCGCATCTGGAAGGCCGAAAGATCCGCGTTCGATGCGGTGGCGTAGGTCAGCGCCTCGGGAGGGAAGGCCAGGTCCGCTGCGAGCAGTGCCAGCGCCAGCATTGTGGCGACAACAGCTGTCCAGAACAGCAGTCGCCGATTTCGTTGGAGCATCGTCACGCGTGAGTCCATCGTGGTTCCTTGAAACATGCTTTGAAAAGCGCTCATGGGTCGACGGCCGCGCCGTCATTCGCGAGCGAACAGGAAATCGGTTCGGCAGCGTGGGCAGCGGACCTGGTCCAGGTCGCCAAAGCACTGGACTGGCTCGAGGCCGACGACGCTGCCCGCGATGAAGCATTCGGGGCACGGCGGGCGCTGCTCCTCGGCCTCCGCCTGCTGGGAAGCGTCCTCCCACGCGTCGATCAAGGACGGCTGTGCGCGTCGGGCCTGAAGGTGACTCACGAGCGCGTGGCGCATTGCAGCGCCATGGGGCGCCGCCGGCAAGGGCTGACCTTGGAGCAAACGTGCGTGTTCGTTCTGCGTGCCGAGCAGTCCTTCCTTGTGGCTGAAGGCCTGGTGCGCCGAGCGACGGAGGGTTCGCGATTTCATCGTGACTACCTCCCGGGTCCACCGCCGCCACCAGGGCCGCCGCCGCCACCTGGGCCGCCACCCCCGCCGGGCCCGCCCCCGGGACCGCCCCCACCGGGACCACCGCCGCCAGGGCCGCCACCGCCAGGGCCGCCACCGCCGCCACCCCCGCCGGGACCGCCCCCACCGGGACCACCACCGCCGGGGCCGCCACCGCCTGGGCCGCCACCGCCTGGGCCGCCACCGCCTGGGCCGCCACCGCCTGGGCCGCCACCGCCGCCACCCCCGCCGGGCCCGCCCCCACCGGGACCACCGCCGCCAGGACCGCCACCGCCACCGGCACCGCCACCACCGGCGCCACCGCCACCGGCGCCACCGCCACCGCCACCGGCGCCACCGCCACCGGCGCCGCCACCACCGGCGCCACCGCCACCGGCGCCACCACCACCGGCGCCGCCACCACCGGCGCCGCCACCACCGGCGCCACCGCCACCGGCACCGCCACCACCGGCGCCGCCACCACCGGCGCCACCGCCACCGGCACCGCCACCACCGGCGCCGCCACCACCGGCGCCACCGCCACCGGCGCCACCACCACCGGCGCCACCGCCACCGGCGCCGCCACCACCGGCGCCACCGCCACCGGCGCCACCGCCACCGGCACCGGCACCGGCACCGGCACCGGCACCGGCACCGGCACCGGCACCGCCCCCACCTGCGCCGCCGCCGTCACCTGCGCCGGCCGCACCGCTACCGCCGCCGCCGCCGGCGCCACCACCTGCCGCGAAGACCCAGCGGTCGTTCTTGCCGACGTTGCCACCAGGGACTCCCTGGCCCTTCGCGTTTCGCGAGCCTGGCATGGGCGGCTGCGCGACCTGGGCTGCGGTCGGCCGCGAGATGCAAGGGGCTTCGCCGAACGGGTTGTAGCGATCGCATCCACCCGTGGGCACCGCAGGTCGCGGCGACGCAGCCTGGATCTGCGGCGGCGTGACGGCTCGAGGTCGAAGCTCCACGGGGGCGGCCGGCCGTGCGGACGCAGTCCCGAGCGGCTCGCTCGTGCGCGCAGGCTCGTGAATTGCTCGCGGTGCCGGTGCCGTTGCAACCGGCGCGGGCGTGACGACCCGGGCCGTCTCGATCGGCCTTGGCACTGCAGGCACCGCCGCCGGCGCCTGCGCCCTTGCCGTCGTCATCGGACGGGCAGGCGTACGCATGGGCGGGGCAGGACGGTATTCGACGGGCGGTGCCGGGTCATCGGGCACGACCGGCGCTGCCGCGGTCTCCACCTTCGCTGGCTCCGTGGGTTCGACCTTGGCTTCGACGGGGGCCTCGGGTGCAGGAAGCGGCGCCGTGGCAGCCTGCGCCGCGGCCGGCTCCTGGGGTGATGCAGGCGCTGCAGCGCGCGGCGATGGCAGCTCGGGCGTCTTGGTGGCCACCGGGGGGCCCTCCGGCGTCGGCGTCGATTGCCAGACGCCCGCGCTCGGCAGCGACAACGGCGGTCCCTGCGTGCCCGACCTGCCCAGGTACCACAGCACGAAAGCGAGATGCAGCACCGCCAGCACGAGCAGGAGCCACACGATCGAGGCATCGACTCCGGGCGGCACGGGAATGCCCAGGACCCGGCGGGCCGCCATGCCTTCGCGAGGCGGTTGCGCGGAGAGCCCCGCCTTTGATGCCGCCGTCCCTGGCGGGCCCTCGTCCTCATCGTCCCAATCGGATCCCCCGACCGCGCGCAGGGTCCTGCCCGCGGAAAGCTTCTGTGCGCAACGCCTGCAGTACTTGGCCGTGTCCCGGTTCAGCGTCTGGCAGTTGCCGCACACCCGTGTCAGCTGGTGCGGCGGAATGGCAGGCCCTGGCGGTTTCCAATCACTCCAATCGGGCTGGTTGGGTATTTTCTCGGCGGGGCTGGCGAGGGGCGGCATGGTGGAGCTCCGTGTCTAGGAGATCCACGGAACGAGCACCGTCGCGCCCGCCAGCGAATTGATGACGACCCAGAACGCCGCCAAATCCCAGGCCCGGGCCCAGCCGTGTCGAACCACCCCTGTGCCCGGGTTGGCGATCGAGTTGTCGTCCAGCTCGGCCACATAGTAGGCCGGCAGCTTGTGGTTGCAGCCCTTGCAGAAGCGCGAGGCGCCGAGGTTGATGGTGCTGCAGGCCTCGCACACCTCCGCGGAGACCGCGCCCGTGCGCAGCATCGCGATGTCGATCAGGTTCCCGAAGGCCAGCTCTTGCGACGAGAGCGTGTTCCCGATGCTTGTTGTTGTCATGGCTGTCCTTTTCGAGAAGGGCTGGAACGGGGGGAGAAGCGATGCGGTGGGTCTCAGGCGGCGCGCGGTACGAGTCGTTGCTCCGCGACGGCGAGCCGGGCGAACATCAGCAGGTCTTCGTCCGAGGGGCCGGGGCCCGCGCCTTCGAGTTGCCGGCGGAATGCCTCGACAATGCGGGCCTGTACCGCCTTGCGCACGCGCACGGCTGCCATCCAGGCATTGCGCTTCTGTTGAGCTTCCGTGTCTTGCGAGGCGGGCGACGGCCCCCGCACGTAGCGGGTCCGTGCCATGGCGCTTCGGCGCGCTTTTGCTGCAGGCCTCCCGGGGTGCCGTGTGACAGATCTGTGCATGAGTTCCTCGTGGATTGGGAAAATTTCACATCTAATGCGCTTTTGTCCTATAGAGCGGCGCGCGCGCTTGTCAGACGCTGGCTCGTCTGCATGTCCAATTGCATGCGTGCACCGGAACCTGTCCGCGAGGGTCCATCCGACGGGGGCTTGGCGGGCACGCCTCACAATGGCAACACGCGCCACGACGCCGTGGCACAAGGAAGACACAGGCCTTCATGGCGAGAGACTTGACTGGATCGAAAGGCACGCCGGACTTCCCCAACGGGGGAAGCGGCGGCACGCAAGGAACGCCGGAACGCACGGCGTGGGTCCTGGAGGCCTGCGCACGCGTGCTCCGTCCGGTCGTGCGCCTCGCGCTCGCCTTCGGCCTGAAGCACGCGCATTTCGAAGCCATCCTGCGCGAGCTGCTCATCGACGAGGCGCGGCGGCTGTGGAAGGCCAAGGGCACCGAGCCCAACATCAGCCAGCTGTCCGTGACCACGGGGCTGAACCGCAAGGTGGTCACGGCCAAGGTGCGCGAAGCCGAGGAAAGCCTGCCGCACACCGAGACTTCCGCGGCCGCCAAGACGCTGACGCTGTGGCTTCAGATGGCGACCGACGATCCTGCGCTGCGCAGCCTGCCCCTGGTGGCCGACGAGGACCGGCCCTCCTTCGAGGCGGTGGCCCGGCATGCCAGCCGCGGCAACGTGCACCATCGCACCATCCTCGACGAGCTGGTTCGCCTGAAGATGGTCAGCGAACAAGCCGGGCGGGTGGAACTCGACGCAGCCGGCTTCGTTCCGGCGAAGGATCTCAAGACCATGCTCGCCTTCCTGGGCGACAACGCCCGCGACCACTTGCTCGCGGGTGTGGCGAACACGCTGGGCACGGCGCCGCCTCTCTTGGAGCGCTCGGTGTTCGCCGCCGGCATCACGGCGGCGGACTGCGAGCGCGTGCACCAGCTCGTGCGCACGCGCTGGAGCGCGATGCACCATGAGCTCACGCGCGAGCTGACGCGGGCCTACGAGGCCGCCGATACCGGTGCTTCCGGCCGTATCCGGATCGGCGTCTACACCTACTACGAAGACGCGGAAGATGTGGCACAAGCAACGCCCGCGTCCCCCACGACACCTCCCGCGAGATCGGACGAACAAGCATGAGAACGTCATTCCTGCGCACGGCATTCCTGGTGCTTTCGGCCGCAATGCTGCTCTCGTGCGGCGGTGGTGGTGGCGGCGGCGGCAGTTTCGCCGTGGTCGGCGCCGGCGGCACGGTGGCGGGTACCGGCATCGGGAGCGGCAGCGGCACCAGCACCAGCACCAGCATCAGCACCAGCACCAGCACCAGCACCACCGCGGGTGGCGAAGCATCCTCCGACGGCGGCGGCCTGCTGTCCGGTGGTGGCGGCGGGCCCGGCGGCACGAGCGGCGGATCGGCCGGTGCGGGTGGCAGCGCAGGCGCAGGCGCAGGCGGTGGCGCCACGGCCTCCGCGGGCGACGGTGGTGTGGGCTCGGGCGGCACCGGCGTCAGCACCGCGGATGCATCCGGCGTCGGCGGCGTCGATGGCGCGGGCAGCATCATCGTCAACGGTGTTCGCTACAACACCGACTCCGCGATCGTCACCATCGAAGACACACCGGCCCTGCAACTGGGCATGAGCGCGAAGGTCACCGGGCCGCTCGACGCGGACTTCAACAACGGTGTCGCGCGGCGCGTCGAATCGGCTGCGGACGTGCGGGGTCCGTTGGCCTCGGTCGACCCGGCGCAGGGCCGCTTCGTGGTGCTGGGCACGACCATCACCACGGACGAGGCCACGGTGTGGGGTGACAGCGCGGGCCTGAGCGCGCTCCAGCCCGGCAGCACCGTGCAGGTCTGGGGCCTGCCAGGCGCGCCGGGCGTGCTGCGCGCGACCCGCGTGGAGCAGCATGCGGCTGCCACGCCGATCCTCACGGGCACGGTCCAGAACCTCGACACGCTGCGGCGCACCTTCACCCTCGGCGCCATCGGTGTGGACTACGGCGCGGCCGTGCTGTCGGGCAGCCTGGACGGCGGTCCCCTGGCCGATGGCACCCTGGTGCGCGTGCGGGCGAGCGCGGTGGCCGCCGGCCGGCTGCAGGCCGCGCAGGTGCAATGGTGGTACCCGCTGCCGAGGGCGAGCGGCACACCGGTCCAGATCGCCGGCATCGTCACCGACTTCGCGGGGCTGGCTTCGCTGCGCGTGCTGAACGTGCAGGTGAATGCGGCCTCGGCCCAGGTCACCGGCGGGCCTTCCGGATCGGTGGGCAACGGCGTCAGGGTGGACGTGGCCGGCATCATCCAGAACGGCGTGCTGCAGGCCTCGAAGCTGAAGATCCGCCACGTGCCCGGCACGGGCGGGCCGGTGTCCTTCACCCTCATCGGCACCGTGGGCAACTTCAGCTCGCCGGCCAGCTTCCGCGTGCGGGGTCAGCCCATCGATGCCAGCGGGCCGGGCGTGGTGTTCGAGAACGGCACGGCCGGGAACCTGGGCAGCGGCGTCAAGGTGAGCGTCGAGGGCTCGCGGGTCGTGAATGGTGTGTTGATCGCCACGCGCGTGGTCTTCAACTGAGTCCGTCCAGCGTGAACGGCCCTTAGACCGCCCTCCTTCGGGCCGAGGTGGATACGACTGGGAGTGTGGATGGCCTCGGCGCCCAGCCGCGCGATCACCGGTTCTACGAGCCCGGCGCGGTCCCGTTCACGAGGATTCACGCCACCATGGGTCGGCGCTACCATCGCCGTCAGAACAACCCTGACATGCCTGCGGCCGGCGGGCGGGCCTGGAGGCGAAGCTAGCGATGAGCGACTCGCACTTTGACGCGGGGCCGGGCGCACCCGGTCGGCGCTATGTCGCCCTGCTGTTCGCAGATCTTTCCCATTCCACCGAGCTGGCCGGTGCGATGGAGGCCGAGGACTATGCGGCATTGCTGTCCGCGCTGCGCCACGTCTACCAGGAAGCGATCCCGAAGCACGGCGGCGTGGTGGTGCGGGTCCAGGGCGATGGGCTGCTGGCGATGTTCGGCTATCCGCAGACCCGCGAAGACGACGGGCGCCGTGCGGTGGACGCGGCGCTGGAACTGCACCGGAGCGTGCGCGGCCTGCGCGTGGCGCTGCCCGCCGGCCGCACGCTCAGCCTGCACAGCGGCATCCACTCCGGGCTGGTGCTGATCGGCGCCGGCGACATCGAGCGCGGCCGCTTCGAACTGCTCGGCGCGGTGCCGCACATCGCGGCGCGGCTGTCGGACGCGGCGCAGCCGCACGAGATCCTTGTCAGCGAAGAGGCCCTGGGCCCGGCGCGCCGCTACTTCCGCACCGCTGCGCCGCGCCGCCTGCAGGTCAAGGGCCGTGACACGCCCGTGCTGGCCCATCCCGTCGATGCGCGCGCCGACGACGCCCTGGGCGCCGAGGCCCATGCGGGGCGCGGGATGTCGCCCTTCATCGGCCGCGCGGCCGAGATCGAGCTGTTGGAGCAGCGGCTGGCCGAGGCGATGGGTGGCAAGCCCCGCTCGGTCGCCATCGCCGCCGCGCCGGGGATGGGCAAGACGCGGCTGATCGAGCACTTTTTGCGCCGGGCCATGGCGCGCGGCTGCCAGGTGTTGCGCGGCTATTGCGAAAGCGACCTCGGCGCCGTGCCGCTGCAGCCCTTTCGCCAGATGTTGTCATCGGAGGCAGGTGTCGACGGGCGGCCGGAGGCGGCCGAGGACTTCGTGCGCCTGCTCGCCCGCCGTGCCGAGTCGCAACCCACGGTGGTCTTCGTCGACGATTGGCACTGGGCCGACGATGCGTCGAAGCAGGTCCTCGCCGCGCTCCGCCGGCTCACAGACCGCCGCCTACTGTTGTTGCTGTCCACGCGCCCCGCCGAGCACGGCGAGGTGATCGCCGTCGCGGCGCAGACGATCGTGCTCGCGCCGCTGAGCGAGGCCGAGGCGGCCCAGGCCATCGCCACCCGACTGCCCGGCGCGGACCCTTTCGTCGCCGCGGAGATCGCCCGCCATGCCGGCGGCAACCCGCTGTTCATCGAGGAGCTGTGCCACTCGGCGGCGCTGGGCGGCAGCGGCCTGCGTCCGGATCGGCTGCGTCGCGACGCGGGCTGGCTGGACCAATTGGTCGAGTCGCGCGTCCAGCGCCTGCCTGCGGCGCAGATCGAGCTGGTGCGCGTGGCCGCGGTGATCGGCAACGTGCTGCCCATCTGGCTGCTGTCGTCGATCACCGGCCATGGCGTGGACAGCCCGGCGGTGCGGGGCCTGGCGGCGCAGGACTTCGTCTTTCCCGGCGAGCATCCCGGCACGCTGCGTTTCAAGCACGGCCTCACGCGCGACATCATTTACGAGTCCGTGGGCCTGCATGCGAGGCAGCGGCTGCACCGGCGCATCGCGGAGGCCATCCGGCAGCGCAGCGCGGCCGAGGCGCAGGAAGAGGCGCTGGAGGCGCTGGCCTACCACTTCGATGCCGGCGGCGACGCCGAACAGGCCGCGCACTACGCCGAGCTCGCCGGCGACAAGGCCCTGGCGGCGTCGGCGCTCGACCGCGCCCGCGCGCAGTACCGCGCCGCGCTGGCCGCGCTCGACCGGCTGCCACCCTCGGCCGAGGGCGCGCGCCGCTGGGTCGCGATCGTCCAGCGCCTGGGCCTGGTGTGCGTCTACGACCCGCTGCGCAGCGAGCTGGCCCTGTCCCGCCGGGCGCTGCACCTGGCCGAGCAGTTCGGCGATCCCGCCACCGTCGCGCGGGCGCGCTACTGGCTGGCGTACATCAGCTATTCGCTGGGCGAGGCGCGCGCTGCGATCGCCCATGGCGAGCGCGCGCTGGCCGAGGCGGAGGCTGCCGGCGAGCAGCGGCTGGCGACCCAGATCGTCGCGACCCTGGGCGAAAGCCATGCCACGGCCGCGAACTACGGTCCCGCGCTCGAATTGCTGGGCCGGGCCATCGACGTCAAGCGCAGGCATCGCAGCGGCCGCAACACGAACGTCGGCCTGGCCTTCTCGCTCGTCTGCCGCGCCTACGTGCTGGGCGACCGCGGCGAGTTCGCGCTGGCCTACGAATGCTTCGACGAGGCGCTGGCCTGCATCGGCGACGTGACGCACGAGATCGCCGCCACCACGCACGGATGGCGCAGCGCCGTGCTGCTGTGGCAGGGCCGCTGGGCCGAGGCGAGCGAGGCGGCGCGCGAGTCAGGGCGCATCGCCGAAGCCACGCGCAGCCTGTCGCAACTGTCGATCGCGCGCGCCATCGGCGCCCACGCGGCATGGATGCTCGAGCGCGATCCGCGCGCGGTGCAGGCCATCGTCGAGGCCACCGACTGGCTCGCGCCGCGCGAAAGCGGGTTGTTCCGTTCGCTCAATCACGGCTGGCTGGCGGAGGGCCTGATCGCGGTCGGCCGCCGGAAGGAGGGCCGCCACCACGCCGCGCTGGCCTTGCGGAGGGCGCGCGAGCGCGACCTGCTCGGCGTCGGCATGACCTATCGGGCGCTGGCACGCGACGCCGCGGCCACCCGGCCCGATGCCGCGCGCCGCTACATCGAGAGGGCCTACGCGACGGCCGACGCGCGCGACTCGGCGCACGAGCGCGCCGTCACCCAGCTGTGCGAGGCCGAGATGGCGTTGCACCACGGGCATGCGCGACAGGCGTTGGCGCTGCTCGATCAGGCCGCGGCCGCCTTCGATGCGATGTTCATGGCGTGGCACCTGGGCGAGGCGGTGCGCTTGCGCGAGCAAGCCAGTCGGCGCGCGGGGTGAGCATCAGCAGCACCGGCGAGCCGGTGGGGCGCAGCGTGCCGGCCTCGAGCAGGCCGGCGATCAGGCCCAGCATCACGCCCACGCCCATGCCGTAGCCGGGGCAGGCGTGTTCGGTCTTGACGGGGCTGGCCGGGTCGCGGCTGCCGCCGAACATCATCTCGTCGGGTGTCTTGGGGTCCGTGAGGGCCGAGGCGATCCCGAGGATCAGGCGCTCGTCGTCGCCCGCTTCGCCTTCCTCGGCGCCGACGATGTTGCCGTTCACCACCGGGCAGCGCCAGAGCATTTCGGGCACGGGCCGCTTGCGCATCGTGGCCATCAACGGGCCGCGCAGCGCCTCCCTGGCGCGCAGGTACGAATCGTTCCCCTCGACCCGCACGTCGGCCAGGCGGCGCTGGCAGATCCACAGCGTTTTGTCGTCGACCCAGCTGTCCATGGTGCGCATAAAGTTGCCGTACACGGTCGGCGGGAAGCCCAGCAGCACGCCGGCGATGCTGTTGGCGATGATCTCGTCGAGCCTGGCCGGCGGCAGGCCTTTCATGCCCTTGGCCTGCGTCAGGCCCTTCTTGATCTTCGTTGCCAAGGGGCCGAGGGCGCGGCCGGAGTGCAGCCAGTCCTGAACAGCGCGAAGGGCGGGCGGGCCCTGTGTCCGGCCCGCATCGGCCACCTGCGGCCTGGGATGCGGCGTGAAGACGAAGGGGGAGGCCGAGAGCAGGTTGCCCGGGCAGCGCGGAGGCTGGGGCGAGCCTTCCACGCGGCCGCCGGCGACCATGAAGGCGCTTCCACCCGACTTGGTCAGCACGTCGTCGGGTTCGGGCAGGCCCACCCACTTCGTACAGAGGCCGGCCAGCACGTGTTCGGCCATCGCGATCAGGTCCACCGACACCCGGATGGCGCCGTCCGGATGGCGCTGCTGCAAGGGCAGGACCTTGCCCAGTGCGCCCATCACCAGCGGCAGGGTGGCCTCGAAGGCCTCCCGCTCGCCGATGGCATCGATGGCCGCATTGACCACCGGCGACTGGGCCGCATGGCCGCTGTTCTTGTCCATGCCGAGGTGGTTGTGGCCGATCGACTTCTGCATCCGGAGGCCGTAGCCGTGCACGGAATAGAGCGCCTTCTTGTTCTGCAGCACGTCCAGCACGCCGGGCGTGCCCGGTGCGCCCTCCTGCTTGCCGATCAGCACGCCATAGCCCGGCGCGGGCAGCCTGCCGCCCGGCTGGCTGCGCACGTAGGCCCACAGCGCGCGCGCCGGCGAGCGCTCGCGGTCGGTGTCCTCGAGCAGCCGCCGCCAGCCTTCGCGGTCGGTCGGCAGGGGAGCGGGTGCCTCGGGCGTGATCGCGGGTGCGGTGATCGGCTGGCAGAAGTCCTTCAGCCTGCCCAGCGCCTGGACCGTGGGAACGAAGAGGTACATGCCCCATTCGAGCGTGACGAAGGGCGCGTCGCCCAGGTCCACGCGGGCCACCCGGTTGTGCGCGTCGATGTAGCGGAAGGTCCTCTTCTCGCCCGGCTGCGGCACCGCGAGGAAGGGGTCGGCCTGCGACGACGACACGCCGCTGCTGTTGCCGCCGGCGATCCAGCGCTGAATCGTCTCGAACTGCTCGGCGATGTTGGCGCAGTAGGCCATGAAGACGATGCCGCGCTCGCTCGCGCCATCGCTGCCGCGCGGCCCGTAGGACATGCCCCGGCGCAGGATGCGCGGCATGCCCGGCCGCCCGTCGCGCGGGTTGACGCGGCGCGCATGCGATTGAAAGGGGCACTGCAGGCCTTCGCCGTCGCCCGCGTAGTCGAAGTCGTTGCGTGTCGGGCCGCCGCCGGACGACGCGAGGGGCGTGCCGTCCTGGTGCCGGCCCATCATGCGGGCCAGCAGCTCCGCTTTCTTCGCTGCCGCCGTTTCGCCGGCCAGACCAGCCTGGCTGAAGTGCCTGTCCAGAGCCGCCTGCAGCCGGTCCACATGCTGGCGCAGCTTGCGCACGACGAGGAAGCTGCCCTTGAAGAGCAGCGGGTTGTCGGATTCTTCCCAGGCCCCGTCGCCCTGGGTGCTCGGATAGCCGAGGCACAGGTCGCCCGGCTGGACCTCGTCGCGCTGCAGCAGGTCGGGGCTGATGCCCGCGATGCCGGGCTGGCTGAAGCCGTCCTGGAAGCCGAAGTGTTCGCGCGACATCCTGCCCTCGCGGTAGCTGCGCATCGGCTGCACGGCCACCACCTGCAGGCCGCAGGTCGTCGGGTCCAACTGCTTCACTTCGGCTGCGAGCAAGGGATGCAGCCCGGCGCCGGCCTGCGCCGGGTCCGTGTCCGACAGCCGCAGCATCATCACCACGTGCACCGTGTTCAGATCGACGCGGTCGGCCGGGTCGACCTCGAGCTTCTCGTTGCAGCGTTCGGGACGGGGCCAGTAGTCCGGGTGGTTGCTGCGCACGTCGCCCAGCAGGCCGGCCCGGGCTTCCATGCCGTCCATGAACGCCTGCGGCAGCGCATCGAGGCGCTCGGCCGGGATGCCCAGCGCACGCAGGCCGGCATGGCTGAAGGCCAGGTGGCGGCGGATGCCGGTGGGGACCTCGCCGTGGGCGCTGACCGGCCATGCCTGCAGCCAGCCGGCCGCCTTCGGACTCACCACCTGCATCAGCACCAGGCAGCCGTGCGTGATCGTGTCGTCGCCCACGACGATGCCGGCCTGCAGGCCCGTGGGGTCGAGCGCCTTCTTCGGCGGCACCGGCTGGGAAGCCGCGGTGGTCGCGAGCGCTTCCTTGAACCAGGCCAGTTCGTCCTTCGCCGCGTCGGCGATGTCCTTCCAGCGCGGCGACTGCTCGAGGCCCAGCTTCAGCAGCGTGGCGAAATCGTGCAGCAGTTCGCCCGTGAAGCACCGCAGGATCCGCTGCTCGTCGCCGGGGAAGAGCGAGGACAGCCGGTACAGGCCCTTGAGCGCGCGCATCGAGGTGGACACCGCCGGCCCCGGGTCGCGTGCCGCTGCCGCGAGGGCGTCCCGGACCTGCGCCTCGAGCGGTGCCACCGCGAAGGCGGCGATGCGCCGGTCCGCCTCCGCCGGGTTCGCGGTCTCGCGCTGGATGCGCTCGATGCGCTCGTGGTACTGCTGGTCGCTCAGCGTGAGCGTGGTGTCGGCATAGAGCAGGCCGGCCGACTGCTCGTTCGCCCGCACCCATCGGCAGTAGGTGTCGAAGTCCGCGCTGCGCGAACCCGGATAGTGGTCGCAATGGCAGAACAGGGTGTCCAGCAGCGGGCCCAGGTCGCGGTAGATGACGCGCATGTAGGGCTCCCATCCGCCGTCGAAGGTCACGTTCAGCGAGAGGCGGTAGCCACCCGGGCCGGCCGTGGCGCCGGCGTGTTTTTCCGGCGGGACGACCACGTAGCGGAAGCTGCGGATGATGCCGAAGCGCCCGATGGCATCCGGAAAGGGCGGCGGATACAGCGTCGCCTCCCGCAGGTTCTGGCGCGCCTCGTTCAGCGCATCGAGCAGTCGGTGCAGCCGATCCACATAGGTTATGGTCTCGAAGCCCGGGACGAAGCCCGGCTTGACCGGCGCGAGCACGGCGAGGTTGGTGATGCCGCCGAGTTCGCCGCCCCTGATCCTGGTTCGCATGGGTCGCCCTTTCTCCTCCGTTGGCCGGGCGAGACTGCCGCAACAACGGGGCGGCCGCCATCCTCCATCCGGTGGAGGCGGCGCGCGGTGCGGTGGGCTCCCCCGCGCCTTCAGCCGCACGCGGCGCCGGGCAGCTCCGCGAAGCGCCAGGCGATGCGCATCCGCATCGCCTGGCCCTGCGCCAGCACGCGCAGGCCCGGCCGGCCTTCGAGATGGAAGGCGTCGATGGGCTGCGTGATCGGCTCGAAGCAGAAGGCCGGTCCGTCGGCCGGGCGGTACATCAGGCAATAGTGCGCGGCTGTGCCGCCGTCCTCGTCGAAGTCCGGCATGTCCAGCTGCAGCTGCATGCCCTGACCGGGCCATTCGATGCGCGCCTGTCCGCCCCAGCCGGTGTAGGCGTTGTCGACGAAGCTGCCGAAGGCCGGCGTGCCGCGTGACAGGTCCCAATCCTGCGGGATGCGCTCCGTATGCGCGGTCGGCAGCGGGTCCTTGCCGCTGAGCCACACGCCCCGCACCGGTGCCGCGATGCGCGTGCCGGCCGTGCGCGGGAACCAGGGGTGCACGCCGAGTCCATACGGCAGTGCTTCGGTGCCGAGGTGCTGCACCTCGAGCGTCTGCTCGAGCCCGTCGTCGATGAGGCGGAAGTGCTGCGTCGCGCGGTAGGCGTAGGGGCTGCCGTCGAAATGCCGCGATTCGAGCGTCATCGCCGCCGCATCCCCGGCCTGGCGTTCCAGCTGCCACGCCTGCAGCCATCCGTCGCCGTGGATCGGGTAGGGCTCGCCCGCGCGGTTGGGACGCATCGGGTGGAAGGTGCCGGCCTCCTCGAAGCCGCCGCCGCTGATCCGGTTCGACCACGGCACCATGGGAAAGGAGGCCGTGCGGTAGAGGTCGCTGCCGCCATCCCACGGACGCCACAGGTCGAAGGCCCCCTCGGCGCGTTCCAGCTGCCATGCCGCCACGCTGCCGCCGAGCGTGGGCACCAGGCCCAGCCGCTGCGCGCCGCGCCGCAGCCAGACGACGGAGTGGGCTGGCGAGCGCATCATTTCAGCTGGCGAAGAGCGCAGCAGGAAGGCCGGGGCTGTCGATGTCCACTGCGAACAGCCCACCGGCGAGCGGCTCGGTCGCCAGCCGGGCCGCATCGAGGCCGACCTTTGCCGAACTGATGTAGAGCGTGCGCAGTTCGGGACCGCCGAAGGCGCAGTTCGTCACCTGGCTCACGGGCAGCTCGATGCGGGCCAGCTCTTCGCCGCTCGACGGATCGTGGCAGCTCACGCAACGCCCGCCCCAGTGCGCCACCCAGATGCGGCCCGCTGCGTCGGTGGTCATGCCGTCGGGCAGGCCGTCGCCGCGCGCGAAGCGCAGCCATTGCCTGCGGTGCGAGAGCGTGCCCTGCGCGGGATCGAAGTCGTAGGCCAGGATCACGCCTTTCACCGTGTCGTTGAAGTACAGGGTGCGGCCATCGAGCGACCAGGTCGGCCCGTTCGTCACCGCGAAGCCGCCGTCGTGCCGGCTGCAGCGGCCGTCGGGGTCGAGGCGGTAGAGCGAGCCGGTCGGGGCCACGCAGTCGAAGTCCATCGTGCCGGCCCAGAAGCGTCCGTGCGCATCGCACTTGCCGTCGTTGAAGCGGTTGGCGGGCTGGTCCGGCTCCGGCTGGTGCAGCCACTGCGGGCGGGCGTCCGGTGCGGCCGGGTCGAAGAGGGCGAAGCCGCGGCGCAGCGTGACCGCCAGCCCGGGCGCCGAGGCGCGTTCGGCCAGCGCCGAGATCTCCTCCTCGAACTGCCATTCGCGCTGCGCGCCGCTGGCCGGGTCGAATCGGTAGAGGCGCTTCTCCAGGATGTCGACCCAGTACAGCGCCTGCTCGCGCACCGACCACAAGAGACCTTCGCCCAGGCTGGCAGCCGCCGGCAGGACGCAGCGGGGCGCGCCCGCGAGGCGCGGCACGGCGATGCTCGAAGAGGGGTTCAAGGTGGTCTCCGATCCAGTCGGGCAGGCCGCTGCCGGCCCTTGACGCGCCGCATCGTAGCAAGGCATATTGATAAACAAAAGTGCGTAGATTCGTATTGACAGATACGCAAATTGCAATGGCGCTTCGCGCCCTTTCCAGGAGACGTCCGTGACCGCCACCGCATCGCGCGCCGACGCGCCGCCCGCCTTCACCACCTATCCGAGCCTGCGCGGCAAGGCCGTCTTCGTGACCGGCGGCGGCAGCGGCATCGGGGCCGCGATCGTCGCGGCATTCGCCGAACAGGGTGCACGGGTGGCTTTCATCGACATCGCGCAGGAGGCCAGCGCCGCGCTCGCGGAGAAGATCGCCGAGGCGGGCCATGCGGCGCCGTGGTGGCGGGCCTGCGACGTGCGCGACATCGCCGCGCTGCAGGCGGCCATCGCCGATGCGGCGGGCGCGCTCGGCGGCGACTTCCACGTGCTGGTCAACAACGTCGCGAGCGACGACCGCCACACGCTCGAATCGGTCACGCCCGCCTACTACGACGAGCGCATCGCGATCAACGAGCGGCCGGCACTCTTCGCCATCCAGTCGGTGGTGCCGGGCATGAAGCGCCTGGGCGGAGGCTCGATCGTCAACCTGGGCTCGACCGGCTGGCAGGGCAAGGGCGAGGGCTACGTCTGCTACGCGATCGCCAAGTCCTCGGTCAACGGACTCACGCGCGGCCTGGCCAAGACGCTGGGGCGCGATCGCATCCGCATCAACACGGTGTCCCCGGGATGGGTCATGACCGAGCGGCAGATCCGCCTCTGGCTCGATGCCGAGGGCGAGAAGGCGCTGGAGCGCAACCAGTGCCTGCCCGACCGGCTGCAGCCGCACGACATCGCGCGCATGGTGTTGTTCCTGGCGTCCGACGATGCCGCCATGTGCACGGCGCAGGAGTTCACGGTGGATGCGGGGTGGACCTGAACGCCTGATCAGGCTTCGACTTCGAGCCGCCGCCCGTACACCTCCAGGCTCGCCTCCTTCAGCGCCCGCAGCATCACCTTCGCCGCCGGCGACAGCAGCCGGTCGGTGTGGGTGATGATGCCGAAGGCATCCATGTGGCAGGGCACCGACGCCGGCAGCACCACGCCCATGCCGTGCGCCGCGTAGTAGCGCGCCACATCGGTCGCCAGCACCGCCAGCATGTCGCTCTGCTGCAGCATGCGCGTGATGAAGAGCAGGGCGGAGGTTTCGATCACGTTGATCGGCGGCGCGAGCCCTTCCTCGCGGAACATCAGCTCGAAGCGGTGCCGCAGCACGCTGCCGGCCGGCGGCACGATCCAGCCCGCACCCACCAGGTCGCGCAGTGTGAGGCCGCTCATCGCCAGCAGCGGGTGGCCGGGCCGCACCAGCGCCGACACCGGTTCCTCCGTCAACGGCTCGTAGCGCAGCTTGGCCTTGTCGTGCTCGGCGGACAGCCGCGCCACCAGGATGTCCAGCTTGCCCTGCTCGAAGCGCTCCATCAGCACCGCGCTGGTTTCGATCTCCAGCGCCACGCGCAGCAGCGGCTGGTCGCGCTTGACCAGCGCGAGGGCCGTCGGCATCAGCGTGAGGCCCGGCGCGGTGATGGTGCCCACGCTCACCTGGCCGAAGCGGCCGGCCTTCAGCGCCGTCAGTTCGTCGTGCGCCTCGTTCAGGCTGGCCAGCGCCATGCGGGCGTGTCGGATCATGCTCTCGCCGTACCACGTGGGCCGCATGCCGCGCGGCAGGCGCTCGAAGAGCGGCACCTCCAGCACGTCCTCCAGGTCCTTCAGCAGCTTCGAGGCGGCGGGCTGCGTCATGTTCAGCACCTGGGCCGCGCGGTGGATGTTGCCTTCCTCCGCCAGCGCGACCAGCAGCAGCAACTGCCGTGTCTTCAGCCGCGCGCGGATGAACCAGTGCGTGTAGTTCGTCATCGGGTTTTTGCCAATCCTGTTTCTGGCATCGATTCGATCCAAATCTTGATTGGAAAGATATCGGTGTGATTCCTAAACTGCGCCGCACTCTCATCCTTCGGAATCACCACGTTGAAGCGCAGCCCCGAGTTCCAGCACAGCGTGCGCCAGTACATCAATGGCCGCTGGGAGACGGGCGTGACCACCGGGCGGAGCATCAACCCCTCGGACTTGCGCGAGACGGTGGCCGAATACGCACGGGCCGACCGCAACCAGACCGATCTGGCCGTTCGCGCCGCTGCCGATGCGCTGCGGGCCTGGAGCCTGACCACCCCGCAACGCCGTGCCGATGCGCTGGACCAGATCGGCAGCGAGATCCTTGCGCGCCGCGACGAACTGGGCCTGCTACTGGCGCGCGAAGAGGGCAAGACCCTGCCGGAGGCCGTGGCCGAGGCCGCGCGCGCCGGACAGATTTTCAAGTTCTTCGCCGGCGAAGCCCTGCGCGTGGGCGGCGAGAGCATCGCCTCGCTGCGCCCCGGCGTGCACGTGGACGTGTCGCGCGAGCCGGTGGGCGTGGTGGCCTTGATCGCGCCCTGGAACCTGCCGCTGGCGATCCCGGCCTGGAAGATCGCGCCCGCCCTGGCCTGCGGCAACGCGCTGGTGTTCAAGCCGTCCGAGCTGGTGCCGGCCTGCGGCTGGGCGCTGGCCGACATCATCAGCCGCGCTGCACTGCCGGCCGGCACTTTCAACCTGGTGATGGGCAGCGGACGCGAGGTGGGGCAGGCGCTGGCGGAGCATCCGCTGGTGGATGCCGTCAGCTTCACCGGCTCGGCCGCCAACGGCCAACGCGTGCTGCTCGCCACCGCCGCGCGCCGCGCCAAGGTGCAGCTGGAGATGGGCGGCAAGAACCCGCTGGTGGTGCTGGCCGATGCGGACCTGGAGCTGGCCGTGGATTGCGCGGTGCAAGGCGCCTACTTCTCCACCGGTCAGCGTTGCACCGCATCGAGCCGGCTGATCGTCGAAGCGCCGGTGCACGATGCCTTCGTCGCGCGCCTGAAGCAGCGCATCGCCTCGCTGAAGGTCGGCCATGCGCTGGAGCCCGGTGTGGACATCGGGCCGGTGGCGGACGGGCGGCAGCTTCAGAAGAACCTGGACGCCATCGCGGCGGCCGGCGAGGAGGGCGCCGAGCACGTGTGGGGCGGCGAGCAGCTGCAGCGCCCCAGCGAAGGCCACTACCTGAGCCCCGCGCTCTTCCTCGCGAAGCCGGCGCACCGCATCGCCCGCGAGGAGGTCTTCGGCCCGGTGGCCTGCGTGCTGCGCGCGGACGACGCCGATCACGCGCTGGCGCTGGCCAACGACACCCCCTTCGGTCTGTGCGCCGGCATCTGCACCAACTCGCTGCGCCATGCGATGCACTTCCGCCGCCATGCGCGCGTGGGCATGACCATGGTCAACCTGCCGACGGCGGGCATCGACTACCACGTGCCCTTCGGCGGACGCAAGGCGTCGAGCTATGGCCCGCGCGAGCAGGGGCGCCATGCCGCAGGGTTCTACAGCATCTTGAAGACCGGCTACCTGAGGGCCTGAACGAGTTCGACCGAGCCAGAAGAGCAACCCATGCAAGCAGATCAAACAGGAGACTCCAGATGACACTGACCCGCCGCACATTGACCACCGCCATCGCCGCCGCCACCCTGGCCGCACTGCTGCCGTCCACCGCGCTGGCGCAGAAGAAGATCGTCCTGGGTTTCAGCCAGGTCGGCGCCGAGAGCGAATGGCGCACCGCCAACACCGAGTCCATCAAGTCGGCGGCCAAGGAGGCCGGCATCGAACTCAAGTTCTCCGATGCGCAGCAGAAGCAGGAGAACCAGATCAAGGCCATCCGCTCCTTCATCGCGCAGAAGGTGGACGTGATCGCCTTCTCGCCGGTGGTGGAGTCGGGCTGGGAGACGGTTCTGCGCGAAGCCAAGGCCGCGAACATCCCGGTGGTGCTGACCGACCGCTCCGTCAACACCAAGGACGACTCGCTCTACGTGAGTTTCATGGGCTCCGACTTCGTCGAGGAAGGCCGCAAGGCCGGGCGCTGGCTGGTCGAGAAGATGAAGGACCAGAAGGGCGAGGTCAACATCGTCGAGCTGCAGGGCACGGTGGGCTCGGCGCCCGCGATCGACCGCAAGAAGGGCTTCGAGGAAATCATCAAGGCCGACCCGAAGTTCAAGATCATCCGCTCGCAGACCGGCGACTTCACCCGCGCCAAGGGCAAGGAAGTGATGGAGGCCTTCCTCAAGGCCGAGGGCAAGAAGATCAACGTGCTCTACGCGCACAACGACGACATGGCGATCGGCGCCATCCAGGCGATCGAGGAGGCGGGCCTCAAGCCGGCCAAGGACATCACCATCATTTCGATCGACGCGGTCAAGGGCGCCTTCGAGGCCATGATCGCCGGCAAGCTGAACGTGTCGGTCGAGTGCAGCCCGTTGCTGGGACCGCAGCTCATGTCGGCGGTCAAGGACATCAAGGCGGGCAAGGCCTTGCCCAAGCGCATCGTGACGGAAGAGACCATCTTCCCGATGGAGATCGCGGCACGGGAATTTCCCAAGAGAAAGTACTGAAGGAGTCCTGTCGATGAAGCGCAACTTCCTACGCTCCGCGCTGGCCGTCGCGGCCCTCGCCATCGTCGGAGCGATCGGCCTTCCCTCGGCTGCGCAGGCCCAGGACAAGGGCCTGATCGCCATCTCGATGCCCACCAAGTCCTCGGCGCGCTGGATCGCGGACGGGTCCAACATGGTCAAGTACTTCAAGGAGAAGGGGTACCGGACCGATCTGCAGTACGCCGACGACGACATCCCCAACCAGCTCGCGCAGATCGAGAACATGGTGACCAAGGGATCGAAGGTCCTGGTGATCGCCGCCATCGATGGCACCACGCTGTCGGACGTGCTGCAGAAGGCGGCCGACAAGGGCATCAAGGTGATCGCCTACGACAGGCTGATCCGAGGCTCGAAGAACGTCGACTACTACGCCACCTTCGACAACTTCCAGGTCGGCGTGCTGCAGGCCCAGTCGATCGAGAAGGCACTGGATCTGAAGTCCGGCAAGGGCCCGTTCAACATCGAACTCTTCGGCGGCTCGCCCGACGACAACAACGCCTTCTTCTTCTACAACGGCGCGCTGTCGGTGCTCAAGCCTTACATCGACAGCGGCAAGCTGGTGGTGCGCAGCAAGCAGATGGGCATGGACAAGGTGGGCACGCTGCGCTGGGACGGCGCGGTGGCGCAGGCACGCATGGACAACCTGCTGTCGGCCTACTACGGCAAGGACCGCGTGGACGCCGTGCTGTCGCCGTACGACGGCCTGTCGATCGGCATCCTGTCCTCGCTCAAGGGCGTGGGCTACGGCACGCCGCAGCAGCCGATGCCGGTGGTGTCGGGCCAGGACGCGGAGGTGCCGTCGGTGAAGTCCATCCTGCGCAAGGAGCAGACCTCCACCGTGTTCAAGGACACGCGCGAGCTGGCCAAGGTCACGGTCGCGATGGTGGATGCCCTGCTGGCCGGCAAGACGCCGGAGGTGAACGACACCAAGACCTACGACAACGGTGTGAAGGTGGTGCCCTCCTACCTGCTCAAGCCGGTCAGCGTCGACGCCTCGAACTGGAAGACGGTGCTGGTCGACAGCGGCTACTACAAGGAAAGCCAGATCAAGTGAGCGTGTGCGGCGGCGGCGCGAGCAGCCTTGTCCGCCGCGGCCGAGGAGACCGATTGAGCGACAACGCCTTTCTGCTGGAGATGCGCGCCATCACCAAGACCTTCCCCGGCGTGAACGCGCTGGACGACGTCAACCTCGCCGTGCGCGCGGCCGAGATCCATGCGGTGGTCGGCGAGAACGGCGCGGGCAAGTCCACGCTGATGAAGGTGCTCAGCGGGGTGTACCCCGCAGGCAGCTACACCGGCGAGATCCGCTTCGACGGCGAGACGCGGCGCTTCCGCGGCATCGCCGACAGCGAGGCGCTGGGCATCATCATCATCCACCAGGAGCTGGCACTCGTGCCGCTGCTGTCGATCGCCGAGAACATCTTCCTCGGCAACGAGACGGCGCGCCGGGGCATCATCGACTGGGGCGAGGCCTGGCGCCGCACCGGCGAGCTGCTGGCCAAGGTGGGGCTCAAGCAGCGCCCGACCACGCTCGTCACCGACCTGGGCGTGGGCCAGCAACAGCTGGTGGAAATCGCCAAGGCGCTGTCGAAGAAGGTGCGCCTGCTCATCCTCGACGAGCCCACCGCCAGCCTCAACGAGAGCGACAGCGACGCACTGCTGGCGCTGCTGCTGGAACTCAAGGCGCAAGGCATCGCCTCGATCCTCATCTCGCACAAGCTGGGCGAGATCGCCAAGGTGGCCGATTCGATCACCGTGCTGCGCGACGGCGGCACGGTCGAGACCCTGGACTGCCGGGCCGCCCCGATCAGCGAGGACCGCATCATCCGCGGCATGGTCGGGCGCGACATGGCGCACCGCTACCCCGAGCGCTCGCCGCGCATCGGCGAGCGGGTGCTGGAGGTGAGCAACTGGCGTGTGCACCACGCCCAGCATGCCGACCGCGAGCAGATCAAGGGCGTGGACCTGCACGTGTGCCGCGGCGAGATCGTCGGCATCGCGGGCCTGATGGGCGCCGGCCGCACCGAGTTCGCGATGAGCGTGTTCGGCCGCTCGTACGGCCAGCGCATCAGCGGCACGGTGCGCATGCACGGCCGGGAAGTCGATGTCAGCACCATCCGAAAGGCCATCGACCACGGCATCGCCTACGTCACCGAGGACCGCAAGGGGGCCGGGCTGGTGCTGGAAGAGGACATCCGCACCAACATCAGCCTGGCCAACCTGGAGGCCGTGTCGGACGCCATGGTGATCGACGAGGGCCGCGAGTACCAGGTGGCGAACGACTACCGCCGCGCGCTGCGGATTCGCTGCGCGGACGTCTACCAGCAGGTGGTCAACCTCTCGGGCGGCAACCAGCAGAAGGTGGTGCTGAGCAAGTGGCTCTTCGCCCATCCGGAGCTGCTGATTCTCGACGAGCCGACGCGCGGCATCGACGTCGGCGCGAAGTACGAGATCTACACCATCGTCGACCGCCTCGCGAGCGAGGGCAAGGGCATCCTGATGATCTCGTCGGAGATGCCGGAGCTGCTGGGCATGTGCGACCGGATCTACGTGATGAACGAAGGCCGCTTCGTCGCCGAGTTTCCGGCGGCGCAGGCCTCGCAGGAGCGCATCATGCGCGCGATCGTGAATGCAGGGGGCGGCGGCCATGGCCAATGAATCGCAGGTGGCGGAGGCTGCACCGGGCCTGGAGGCCCCCGCAGGCCAGGCCGCCATGCACCCGGGATTCCTGAAGGACAACCTGCGCGAATACGGCATGCTGATCTCGCTGGTCGCGATCATGGTGCTGTTCCAGGTGCTGACCGACGGCACGCTGCTGCAGCCGCTCAACCTCACCAACCTGGTGCTGCAGAACAGCTACATCGTGATCATGGCGCTGGGCATGCTGCTGGTGATCGTCTCGGGCCACATCGACCTGTCGGTGGGCTCGGTCTGCGGCTTCATCGGTGCGCTGGCCGCGGTGCTGATGGTGGAGTACGACTGGCATTTCGTGCCTGCCTTCATCGCCTGCCTGGTCGCCGGCGGCGTGATCGGCGCGGCGCAGGGCTGGTTCGTCGCCTACTTCCGCGTGCCCTCCTTCATCGTCACGCTGGCCGGCATGCTCGTGTTCAAGGGGCTGGCGCTGGCGCTGCTGGCGGGGCAGTCGGTCGGGCCTTTTCCGGTGACCTTCCAGCGCCTGAGCTCGGGCTTCATTCCAGAAGTCTTCGCCGCCGACGGCCTGCGCATGACCTCGCTCGGGCTCGGCGCGCTGGCGGCCGCGGCGCTCGTGTTCTTCAAGCTGCGCGGCCGGGCGCAGCTGGCGCGGCACGGCATGGAGACGGAGCCCTTCGCCTTCTTCCTGGCGAAGAACGCCATCTTCGCCGCGATCATTCTCTTCTTCAGCTGGCTGCTGGCCTCGTACAAGGGCCTGCCGAACGTGCTGATCGTGATGGCGGTGCTGATCGTGGCCTACGACTTCGTCGCCACCCGCACCACCGTCGGCCGGCGCATCTATGCGCTGGGCGGCAACGAGAAGGCAGCCCGGCTCTCCGGCATCCGGACGCAGCGCCTGACCTTCCTGGCCTTCGTCAACATGGGTGTGCTGGCCGCGCTCGCAGGGCTGGTGTTCGCCGCGCGCCTGAACACCGCCACGCCCAAGGCGGGGCTGGGCTTCGAGCTGGACGTGATCGCCGCCTGCTTCATCGGCGGCGCCTCGGCCTCGGGCGGCGTGGGCAGGGTCATGGGCGCGGTGATCGGCGCCTTCGTCATGGGCGTGATGAACAACGGCATGTCCATTCTCGGCATCGGCATCGACTACCAGCAGGTCATCAAGGGCCTGGTGCTGCTGGCGGCGGTGCTGGTGGACGTGTACAACAAGAACAAGTGAGACCCTCGGAGACCCCCATGCAGCCAGTGCTGGAGCTAACGGGCATTTGCAAGCAGTTCGCCGGCGTGGATGCGCTGCGCGACGTGCAACTGCGCCTGTACCCCGGCGAGATCCATGCGCTGATGGGGCAGAACGGCGCGGGCAAGTCCACCCTCATCAAGGTGCTGACCGGCGCGCTGCCCTCGGGCGGCGGCAGCATGAAGCTCGACGGCGAGGCGATCCGGCCGGCCTCGCCGCTGGAAGCGCAGAAGCTCGGCATCAGCACCGTCTACCAGGAGGTCAACCTCTGCCCCAATCTCTCGGTGGCCGAGAACATGTTCGCCGGGCGCTATCCGCGGCACGGCGCGGCGCAGGGCTGGCGCATCGACTGGCGGGCGGTGAACCGTCGCGCGCGCGAGCTGCTGGCACGGATCGGGCTGGACATCGACGTCTCGCGGCTGCTGTCGAGCTACCCCGTCGCGGTGCAGCAGATGGTCGCGATCGCGCGGGCGCTGGGGGTCTCGTCGAAGGTGCTGATCCTCGACGAGCCGACCTCCAGCCTGGACGAGGACGAGGTGCGCAAGCTCTTCGAGGTGCTGCGCAAGCTGCGCGGCGAGGGCCTGGCGATCGTCTTCGTGACCCATTTCCTCAACCAGGTCTATGCGGTGTCGGACCGCATCACCGTGCTGCGCAATGGCGCCTGGGTGGGCGAGTGGCGCTGCGCCGAGCTGGGGCCGCAGGCGCTGATCGCCGCCATGCTGGGCCGCGAACTGGCGGTGCAGTCCGGGCGCACGGCGGGGCTGCCCGCCGTCGGCGTCGACGCGCCCGCGCTGCTGGAGGCGCAGGGACTGGCGCAGGCCGGACAGTTGCAGCCGGTGGACCTGCGCGTGCGGGCCGGCGAGATCGTGGGCCTGGCGGGTCTGCTGGGCGCGGGCCGCACCGAGCTGGCGCGACTGCTCTTCGGGCTGGAGGCGCCGGACCGCGGGCAGCTGCGCATCGACGGCGAGGTGGTGCGCTTCGCGAGCCCGGCCGATGCGATCCGCCACGGCATCGCGCTGTGCCCGGAGGAGCGCAAGACCGATGGCATCGTCGCCGAACTGTCGGTGCGGGAGAACATCGCGCTGGCGCTGCAGGCGCGGCGGGGTGTGCGCCGCTTCCTCTCGCGCGCCGAGCAGGCGGCGCTGGCCGAGCGCTACGTGCAGGCGCTGGACATCAAGACCGCCAGCGTCGACACGCCCATCGGCCAGCTCTCCGGGGGCAACCAGCAGAAGGCCATCATCGCGCGCTGGCTCGCGACCGAGCCGCGCCTCCTGATCCTCGACGAGCCCACGCGCGGCATCGACGTCGCGGCCAAGCAGGAAATCATGGCGCAGATCGTGCGCCTGGCGCAGGCCGGCATGGCGGTGCTCTTCATTTCCTCGGAGATGAGCGAGGTGGTGCGCGTGGCCCATCGGATCGTGGTGTTGCGCGACCGTGCCAAGGTGGGCGAGCTGCCGGCCGGCAGCTCCGAGGACGAAGTGTGCGAACTGATTGCGGCGACACATGAATAACACGCCTGCGCCCAGCTTCGTCGCCGCGGCATGGCGCCACCGGCTGGCCTGGCCGCTGCTGACGCTGGTGCTGCTGCTCGTGCTCAACGCGGCCTTCAATCCCGGCTTCCTGCACCTCGAATGGCGCGACGGGCACCTCTACGGCAGCCTGATCGACATCCTCAACCGCGCGGCGCCGCTGGTGCTGGTGTCGCTGGGCATGACGCTGGTGATCGCCACCCGCGGCATCGACATCTCCGTCGGCGCCGTGGTCGCCATCGCGGCGGCCACCGCGGCCTGGATGATCGGCGGCGCGGTCTCGGGCGAGGTCAGCCGCTTCCCGATGCCGGTGGCGATCGCGGCAGCCGTCGGCATCGCGCTGGTGTGCGGACTGTGGAACGGGTTGCTGGTGGCTCGCGTCGGGATGCAGCCCATCATCGCCACGCTGATCCTGATGGTGGCCGGGCGCGGCATCGCGCAGCTGATCACCGGCGGGCAGATCATCACCCTCTACTACCAGCCCTTCTTCTTCCTCGGTAGCGGTTATCTGCTGGGCTTGCCGTTCTCGCTGTTCGTGGTGGGGCTGCTGTTCGTGTTGCTGTATCTGGCGATCACGCGGACCGCCCTGGGCCTCTTCATCCAGGCGGTGGGCATCAACCCCACGGCGGCCCGCGTGGCCGGCGTGCAGGCGCGGCGGCTGATCGTGGGCGCCTATGCCTTCTGCGGGGCCTGCGCCGGCGTCGCGGGCCTCTTGATCAGTTCCAACGTGAAGAGCGCGGACGGCAACAACGCCGGCCAGCTGCTCGAGCTGGACGCGATCCTGGCCGTCACCCTGGGCGGCACCGCTCTGACCGGTGGGCGCTTCAGCCTGGTGGGCAGCGTGATCGGCGCACTGATCATCCAGACGCTGACTTACGCCATCTACTCGATGGGCGTGCCGCCCGAGATCAACCTGGTGGTGAAGGCGGTGGTGGTGTTCGCGGTGATGCTGCTGCAGTCGCCGGAGTTCCGGGCCACCATCGGCGTGCTGGTGCGCCGGCCCAGCGAGGGGGCCCCATGAGCGCGGTGATGGACAAGCGCGAGGCGCCTTCGCACGCGGCGGCACCGGGCACCGGCCGCCGCACCCGCTACAACCCGAAGTACCTGCCGCTGGCCGCCACCGTTTCGCTCTTCGTCGCGATGGGCGCGCTGGGCTCGGTGCTCTACGACGGCTTCTTCTCGCTCCAGGTCTTCCTCAACCTGCTGATCGACAACGCCTTCCTCATCGTGGTGGCGGTCGGCATGACCTTCGTCATCCTCTCGGGCGGCATCGACCTGTCGGTGGGCTCGGTGATCGCGCTGACCACCATGGTCTCGGCCTCGCTGGTGGAAAAGCATGGCTGGAGCCCCGCGGCCGTGCTCCCGCTGGTGTTGCTCATGGGCACGGCCTTCGGCGGGGTGATGGGCGTGCTGATCGAGCGCTTCCGGCTGCAGCCCTTCATCGTCACGCTGGCCGGCATGTTCCTGGCGCGGGGGCTGTGCTACCTGATCAGCATCGACTCGATCAGCATCGGCAACGAGTTCTATGCCGCGGTGTCGCAGCTGCGCATCCCGGTGGTCGGCGGCGCTTCGCTGTCGGTGAGCGCCGTGATCGCGCTGGCGGTGCTGCTGGCGGCGGTGTTCGTCGCGCACTGCACGCCCTTCGGCCGCACCGTCTACGCCATCGGCGGCAGCGAGCAGTCGGCCATGTTGATGGGCTTGCCGGTGCGCTCCACGCTGGTGGGCGTGTATGCGTTGTCGGGCTTCTGCTCGGCGCTGGCCGGCGTGATCTTCACCTTCTACATGCTCTCGGGCTACGGCCTGCACGCGATGGGGCTGGAGCTGGATGCCATCGCTGCGGTGGTGATCGGCGGCACCCTGCTGACCGGCGGCGTGGGCTACGTGGCCGGCACGCTGTTCGGCGCGCTCACGCTCGGGATCATCCAGACCCTGATCGCCTTCGACGGCTCGCTGAGCTCCTGGTGGACGCGCATCGTCGTGGGCGCGCTGCTGTTCTTCTTCTGCCTGCTGCAGCGCTTCTTCACCGCGCGGGTGCCGCGGCGCTGAGACCGCTTCCTGTCCGTTCCCAACGAGGCCCATTCGATGCCGGATGCTTCCAAGAAACTACGTTCCGCTCAATGGTTCGGCCCGGCCGACAAGAACGGCTTCATGTACCGCAGCTGGATGAAGAACCAGGGCATCCCGGACCACGAGTTCGACGGCCGCCCGATCGTGGGCATCTGCAACACCTGGTCCGAACTCACGCCCTGCAACGCGCACTTCCGCAAGATCGCGGAGCACGTCAAGCGCGGCATCTCGGAAGCCGGCGGCTTTCCGGTGGAGTTCCCGGTGTTCTCCAACGGCGAGTCGAACCTGCGGCCGACCGCGATGCTCACGCGCAACCTGGCCAGCATGGACGTGGAGGAGGCGATCCGCGGCAATCCCATCGATGCGGTGGTGCTGCTCGCCGGCTGCGACAAGACCACGCCGGCGCTGCTGATGGGCGCGGCCAGCTGCGACGTCCCGGCCATCGTGGTGAGCGGCGGGCCGATGCTCAACGGCAAGCTGGAGGGCCGCGACATCGGCTCGGGCACCGCGGTGTGGCAGCTGCACGAATCGCTCAAGGCCGGGGAGATCGACCTGCACCAGTTCCTCGCGGCCGAGGGCGGCATGTCGCGCTCGGCGGGCACCTGCAACACCATGGGAACGGCCTCGACCATGGCCTGCGTGGCCGAGGCGTTGGGTGTGGCGCTGCCGCACAACGCGGCCATTCCGGCGGTGGATGCGCGCCGCTACGTGCTGGCGCAGATGTCGGGCGCGCGGGTGGTGGCCATGGCCCGCGAGGGGCTGACCCTGTCGAAGATCCTCACGCGCGCGGCCTTCGAGAACGCGATTCGGGTGATCGCGGCCATCGGCGGCTCGACCAACGCGGTGATCCATCTGAAGGCGATCGCCGGCCGCATCGGCGTCGATCTGGCGCTGGAGGACTGGACGCGCATCGGCCGCGGCACGCCCACCCTGGTCGACCTGATGCCGTCGGGCCGCTTCCTGATGGAGGAGTTCTACTACGCGGGCGGTTTGCCGGCGGTGCTGCGCCGCCTGGGCGAGGCCGGGCTGCTGCCGCACCCGGACGCGCCCACCGTCAACGGCCGTTCGCTCTGGGACAACGTGCGCGATGCGCCCAGCTACAACGACGAGGTCATCCGCCCGCTCGACAAGCCGCTGCTGGGGGATGGTGGCATCTGCATCCTGCGCGGCAACCTGGCGCCGCGCGGGGCGGTGCTCAAGCCCTCGGCGGCCACGCCGGCGCTGCTGAAGCACCGCGGCCGCGCGGTGGTGTTCGAGGACTTCGACGACTACAAGCGGCGCATCGGCGACGAGTCGCTGGAGGTCGATGCGAACTCCGTGCTGGTCATGAAGAACTGCGGCCCGCGCGGCTACCCCGGCATGGCCGAGGTGGGCAACATGGGTCTGCCGCCCAAGCTGCTGCGCCAGGGCATCAAGGACATGGTTCGCATCTCCGACGCGCGCATGAGCGGCACGGCCTACGGCACGGTGGTGCTGCACGTTGCGCCCGAGGCCGCGGCGGGCGGGCCGCTGGCGGCGGTGCGCGACGGCGACTGGATCGAGCTGGACTGCGAGGCCGGCCGCCTTCACCTGGACATTGCCGACGAGGAACTCGCGGCGCGGCTGGCGGCACGCTCCCAAGCGGGGCCTGCGGCGCCGGCCGCGCGCGGCGGCTATGCCCGCCTCTACATCGACCATGTGCTGCAGGCCGACGAAGGCTGCGACTTCGACTTCCTGGTCGGCTGCCGCGGCGCGGAGGTGCCGCGCCATTCGCACTGAACTGCCTTTTCCTGGAGCCTGCATGAGCCTGAACACGCCGCGCTACCGCGGCATTTTCCCCGTAGTGCCCACCACCTTCACCGAGGCCGGCGAACTCGACCTCGAGAGCCAGAAGCGCTGCATCGACTTCATGATCGATGCCGGCTCGGACGGCCTGTGCATCCTGGCGAACTTCTCCGAGCAGTTCCTGCTGGCCGACGAGGAGCGCGAAGTGCTGACGCGCACCGCGCTCGAGCATGTGAAGGGGCGCGTGCCGGTGATCGTCACCACCACCCACACCAGCACGCAGGTGTGTGCCGCCCGCAGCCGGCGCGCGCAGGACATGGGCGCGGCCATGGTGATGGTGATGCCGCCTTACCACGGCGCCACCTTCCGCTTCTCGGAGCCGCAGATCCATGCCTTCTACGCGCGGCTGTCGGATGCCATCGACATCCCCGTCATCATCCAGGACGCGCCGGCGAGCGGCACGCCGCTGTCCGCGGCCTTCCTCGCGCGGATGGCGATGGAGATCGAGCATGTCGCTTACTTCAAGATCGAGACCGCGGGTGCCGCATCGAAGCTGCGCGAGCTGATCCGCCTCGGCGGCCAGGCCATCGAGGGACCGTGGGACGGCGAGGAGGCCATCACGCTGCTGCCCGACCTGGACGCGGGAGCCACCGGCTCGATGACCGGGGGCGGCTACCCGGACGGCATCCGTCCCATCATCGAGGCCCATCGCCAAGGCGAGCGCGAGAAGGCGCTTGCGCTTTACGAGCGCTGGCTGCCGCTGATCAACTACGAGAACCGCCAGGCTGGTTTCCTGGCCGCGAAGGCGCTGATGAAGGAGGGCGGCGTGATCGCCTGCGAGGCGCCGCGGCATCCCTGGCCGAGGCTGCATCCGCAGACGCGCGAGGGGCTGATCGAGGTGGCCCGGCGGCTCGATCCGCTGGTGCTGCGGTGGGGGCGGTGAAGGCTGGTGCCAGCGTTCTCGTGTACCCCGCCGACGCTTAAACAAAAATGTTCAGGAGAAGCTTGGTTCGAATATCCGCCAGCCACCGAACGCGGAAGTGATCCGCCAACTGCCGCAACTGTGCCTTCGCAATTCCCGCCTCCTCTCCCATCGCTTCGAGCGAACTCACCTGGTCGAGCAGCCCCAACAAATGGCTCGCTCTGATGGCGGCCTTATCCGTGGTGGAAATGAGCAAAGTGGCTGGGACGGGCGCGTTGCCATGGAGCCAGGCCATCAAATGAAGCTCGCCGTCGTCCAGGGCGGGCAGGTCTGAGCGTTCAATGGCGAGCAAAGCCAACAGCTCGTCATCGACGATGTGACGCGCTGCAAGTCCGTTCGTCAGTGCTTGCCGATCTATCGTGAGGCGGCTTGGATTGAGCGGATCGCCGGTGCAAGCTTCCTCTATGCATTTCTCGACTGTCTCGATGGCGAAGCGATTGCAGAGCGCTCCCCAGCAGTTCGTGCGGAAGGCTTCGATGATGATGCATGTGTCGACCAGAACACGCTGTTTCGGCATTCCCCGCGCTCACATGGCAAATGGCAGGGGCTTGCTGTGTTCTTCGAACAACTCTGCAAGCTTTGGAAGCGTGAGTCCCAAGGCCTTGGCGACCTTGCGCGCCGAGACGTGGCCGTGCTCGATTCCAGCGTGGACCTGGGCGACGAACGAATCAGAGTACCGTTTGGGCTTGGGTGAATCGATCAAACCGGACTTGGCTTGGCAAAGTCGAAGGCGCACCGTTTCATCGATCCGCTTCGCGTTGAACAAGCGCCATGCGAGTGCTGCGGGCGACACCTGCAAGCGGTCGGCAACCTCGACGAGGTGGGCTACATCACCGAATGCGCGCGCGTCGATCAGTTTGTCCAGGCTCACGGTCGGCATGAGCAGCCCGGACGCAAAATTGTCCGCAAGTTGCTCGATGCGCTTCGCCTTGCCACGCGCGGCCTGCGCGCTGACATCGAGGCGCTCCGGCCTCATGGCATTCCAGGTCATCGCATGAAAAAGCTCATGTGCCGCATCGAAGTGACGCCGCGCGGGTGATTCATTGCGGTTGATCAGGATCACACCCAGATCGGGCAGATGGCAAGTCGCGCCGGAAATGCCAGCTTCGCCCTCGGCGGAGGGCGAGGGATCGATGTACAGAACGGCGATGTCCAATGCAGACTCGATGCGATCTATCAGCCGCTCCGCCGGAGGGCTGCCCAACTCCAGATTCTGGGCCACGGCCTCGCCCGAGGCGAGCGCTTCCTCGTAGGTGGACAAGATCGTCAGCCGGAGGGCCAAGGAGAAAGGCGGCGCACTGCCCGGTTGGCAACGCCGCAGAAATCGCAGCATCCCGATCAGGCGGCCAGCGCGCTCTTCGAAGGCGTCCAGGGTCTTCGCGGGGACCCGCTCATTGGCGCGCCATGAGAACGCGGCCTCGCCGGCCACGACGAAAGGGTCCAGAAAGTGTTCGATGTCGTAGTCGAGGACTTCGGCAATCCTCAAGAGCTCCTTGGGCTTGACCTTGCGGTCGCCCTGCTCGATCGCAGAGAGCGTCTGTCGGTCTGCGAAGCCCAAGTCGGAGGTGAGGCTGTCCTGGGTCATGCCCCGTGACTCGCGCGCGGCCTTGATGCGGAGGCCCAATGCACGCGCGGAGATGGACGGCCCAGCATCCTTGGCGCTGGTGAGGTCGATTCCATTCATTTCGACAGTCTAGTCTTGCGTTTTCTTGATTGCAAGATTTGTGGCGGCCGGAGCGCCGGGCAACGCCGCCGGTGTGGCCGCGGTGCCGCACTGGGCAAACTCCCGGACACTCCGTCGGCACTGGACGACACTCGTCCGTCGCCATCGGCGCGAAGATCGCGAAATGACCTACCAGCTCCACTACTGGCCCACCATCCAGGGCCGCGGCGAGTTCGTGCGGCTCGCGCTGGAGGCCGCCGGTGCCGAGTACGTCGATGTGGCGCGCGCGCCGCCGGGCCAGGGCGGAGGCGAGGCCGCGCTGGTCGGGCGGCTGCGCGACCCCGGCAATCCGCGTGCCGCCTTCGCGCCACCCTTCCTGGTGGACGGCGACGTGGTGGTGGGGCAGACGGCCGCCATCCTCCTGTACCTCGGCCCGCGGCTCGGGCTGTCCGGCACCGGCGAGACCGATGCGCTGTGGACGCACCAGCTGCAGCTCACCATTGCCGATGCGGTGGGCGAGGCGCACGACACGCACCATCCGATCTCCACCGGCGCCTACTACGAAGACCAGCGCGAAGCGGCCCGGGCCCGCGCCAGGGCTTTCCGAGAGGAGCGCATTCCGAAGTTCCTCGACTGGTTCGAGCGCGTGCTGCAGCTCAATCCCTCGGGCGACCTGCACTTGGTGGGCGACAGCCTGAGCTATGCCGATCTCTCGCTGTTCCAGCTCGTGGCCGGGCTGCGCTACGCCTTCCCGAAGGCCACGGCGCGCGCGTTGGCGAACACGCCGGCGGTGGTGAAACTCCATGCCAACATCGCCCGCCGGCAGCGGGTGCGCGACTACCTCGACAGTCCGCGGCGCATCCCGTTCAACGAGGAAGGCATCTTCCGGTGCTACCCGGAACTGGATGGTTGATCACGCTCGCCGCGCAGGCGCAGCGCCAATTCGTAGAGTGCATTGCGCGGTGCCCCGCTGATCTCGGCGGCGAGCCGTACCGCGCTCTTGAGCGGCAGCTCGGCCAGCAGCAGGCGCAGCACCCGCTCGCCCTCGGCGTTGTCGTCCTGCGCAGCGGGCCGGGGATGCAGCACCAGCGCGAACTCGCCGCGTGTGCGGTCTCGGCCGGCAGCCAGCCAGGCGGGCAGGGCGGCGGCCGTCGTGGTGGCGATCTCCTCGAACTGCTTGGTGAGTTCACGCCCCAGCGTCACGCGCCGTTCGCCCAGCATGGACAGGGCCCGTGCCAAGGCCTCGATGCGGTGCGGCGCCTCCAGCAGCACCACGCTGCGCGGCTCGGCCGCCAGGGCCTGCACCGCGGCTTCGCGCTCGCCGGCCTTGCTGGGCAGGAAGCCGGCAAAGACGAAGGCGCCTTCGTCCGCGCCGCCCACCAGCCCGGCGGCCGCGACCAGGGTCGTCACGCTGCTGGCGCCGGGCAGCGGCAGCACGCGCAGGCCGGCCTCGTGCACGGCGGCCGCGAGGCGCGCACCCGGGTCGCTGACGCCGGGGGTGCCGGCGTCGCTGACGTAGGCGATGCGCTCGCCGGCCGCCAGGCGCGCCACCACGGCCTGGGCCGCCTCGGCCTCGTTGTGCTGGTGCAGCGCGAGCAGCTGCGAGGACGGGCGCTCGATGCCGTAGGCGCGAAGCAGGCCTTGCGTGTGGCGCGTGTCCTCGCAGGCCACCGCGTCGACGATCTGCAGCACCTGGAGCGCGCGCAGCGTGATGTCCGCCAGGTTGCCGATCGGCGTCGCGACCATGTAGAGCGTGCCTTCGGGATAATGCTGGGCGCCCGCGGCATCGCGCGCGGCCTGCAAGGCGGCGCCGAAAGAGGCGGGGGCAAGGGAGGTCAAGGGTGTTTCTCCAGAACAAGAAGGTGGCGCGCGCCACCACCAAGCAGCGCGGCGACGCGGCGGAAGATGCCGCGCTCGCGCATCTGCAGGCCGCCGGCCTGGTGCTGGTCGCGCGCAATTATCGAACGCCGGGCCGCGGCGGCGGCGAGATCGATCTGGTCATGCGCGATCCGCGCGACGGCGCGCTGGTCTTCGTCGAGGTGCGCCAGCGCGCGGGCGCGAGCCATGGCGGCGCGGCAGGCAGCATCACGGCCGGCAAGCGCCGGCGCATCGTGTTCGCCGCGCGCCACTACCTGAGCCGGCTGCGTGTGCTGCCGCCGTGCCGCTTCGACGTGGTGCTGGTGGAGGCGCACATCGAGTGGATCCGCGCGGCCTTCGATGCGGATTGAATGCATGCAGCCACATCCGTGGAACCCTTGTCGCGCACGGCACTCAAGGGCAGCAGTACCTTTTGTTTCCTGACGCGCAGTTATCATCCCGGCCCATGCTCGAGCAACGGATCCAGCAGCATTTCATCGACAGCGCGGACCTCAAATACCAGGCAGGCCCGCTCCTCAGCAAACCGATCTCCCAGGCGATGCAGGCGCTGCTCGTCTGCGTGACCAGCGGCGGCAAGATCCTGGCCTGCGGTGCCGGCGTCTCGGGCCTGCTGGCCGCACAGTTCGCGGCGCAGTTCGTCGGCCGCTTCGAACGCGAACGCCCGGGGCTGGCGGCCATCGCGCTGCCGCTCGATGACCCGGCCGACCCGGCTGCGGACACCGAGGCCGCCGCCGATCCCGATCGCTTCGCGCGCCAGGTGCGCGCGCTGGGGCAGGGGGGCGACGTGCTGTTGGCCCTGAGCGCGAGCGGCCAGTCGGCCGCCGTCCTGGCCGCGGTCGAAGCGGCGCACGCGCGCGACATGAGCGTGATCGCCCTGCTCGGCAACGCGGCCGGCGGTGGCGCGAGCAGCAATCCCGGCGGCGCCGTCGGTCGTGCGCTGCGTGAAACCGATGTCCAGGTCTGCGTGCCGCACGAGCGTGCGGCGCGCATCCACGAAGTCCATCTCCTCGCGTTGCACTGCCTGTGCGACGGGGTCGATGCCCAGTTACTCGGAGAACAGGAAGGTTCCTTATGACGTTGACATCCATCCATCGCCTCGTACTGGCCGCAGCGGCCGGTGCCGGGCTGGCCGTGAGCCTGTCCGCCTGCGTGCCGCTGGTGGTCGGCGGTGCCGCGGTGGTGGGCGCAGGCATGGTGGCCACCGATCGCCGCAGCTCCGGCGCGCAGCTGGACGACCAGGGCATCGAGTTGCGCGCCGCCGCTCGCGTGCGCGAGATCGCCAATGACCAGATGTACGTCAGCGTCACCAGCTTCAACCGCCAGGTGCTGCTGACGGGCGCCGTCGGCAGCGAGGCCGACAAGCGCCGCGTGGAAGACGTGGTGCGCCGCGTGGACAACGTGCGCTCGGTGGTCAACGAGCTCACGATCGGCGCGCCGAGCACCTTCCAGCAGCGCTCCAACGACACCCTCATCGTGGGCAAGATCAAGGCCTCGCTGCTCGATGCCAAGGACGTCTTCGCCAATTCGTTCAAGGTGGTTGTCGAGCGCGGAACCGTCTACCTGATGGGCATCGCCACCCGACGCGAGACCGACCGGGCCACCGACATCGCGCGCGGCGTGTCGGGCGTGGAGAAGGTGGTGCGGGTGGTCGAGGTCGTCAGCGAGGCGGAACTGGCCGGACAGGGCGGCGGTACCGGCGCCGCGCCCGCGTCGCGCTCGAACGTGCCGCTGCCGCCGATGGAGCCCCTGCCGCCCGTCAATTCGCCTTCGTCCGGGGCCGCGCCCTCGGGTGGCGCGGGCGTCGTGGCGACGCCGGTCCGGTAAGAAGCAGAGGCCGAAGCGGGCCCGGCCGGGGCGCTGGTGCAGCCCCGGGCCAGAGCAGCTCAGCCCAGTCGCGTGATGAGGCTGGAGGTGTCCCAGCGATTTCCGCCGGCCTGCTGCACGTCCGCATAGAAATGGTCGACCAGCGCGGTCACCGGCAGCCGCGCGCCGTTGCGCCTGGCCTCGTCGAGCACCAGGCCCAGATCCTTGCGCATCCAGTCGACCGCGAAGCCGAAGTCGAATTTGCCTTCGACCATGGTCTTGCCGCGGTTGTCCATCTGCCAGCTCTGCGCGGCGCCCTTGCCGATCACGGCCAGCACTTCGTTCATGTCCAGCCCGGCGCGCTGGCCGAAAGCGATGGCTTCCGAGAGGCCCTGCACCAGGCCGGCGATGGCGATCTGGTTGACCATCTTGGCGAGCTGGCCTGCGCCGCTCTCGCCCAGGCGCGTGACGGCGCGCGCGAAGGCGCCGATCACCGGTTTCGTGCGCTCGAAGGCTGCGGCGTCGCCGCCGCACATCACCGTCAGCACACCGTTCTGAGCGCCGGCCTGCCCGCCGGAGACGGGCGCGTCGATGAACTGCAGGCCGCGCTCGACCGCCGCCTTCGCGAGCTCGCGTGCCACGTCGGCCGACGCGGTGGTGTGGTCGACGAAGACGGCGCCTTTGGCCATGCCGGCGAAGGCGCCGTCGTCGCCCAGCACCACCGAGCGCAGGTCGTCGTCGTTGCCGACGCAGCAGAAGACGAAGTCGGCACCGGTGGCGGCTTCGCGCGGCGTGGGCGCATGGCGCCGGCGGCCCTTGGCCTGGGCGGCGAACTCCCGCTGCCAGGCGGCGGACTTCGCCGCCGTGCGGTTGTAGACCGCCACGTCATGGCCCGCCAATGCCAGGTGGCCGGCCATGGGATAGCCCATCACGCCGAGGCCGAGGAAGGCGACGCGTTGCGAGGGGGAGGGGTCGTAGGTCTTGGGGGTGAGGCTGCTCATGGGGCGGGAGCTTAGTCCGTTTTTGATGTGGACCTTGCCGCATGCGCTCCAGCCCTCGGGATGCAACGTGAAAAGTCGCCAATTGTCGCGAAGTCGCCTGCGGTGCTTCAGATTTTCCTAGGATGCGCGCCGCACCGAAGGTGCACCTCGATCTCGTTCACGCACGAGATATTCACATCCAAGCACCAGACATACCTTGACCTTCTTCCACCAAAGCGCGTCCCGGCGCGGCGAATCCGATCGAGCCTGGGCGCTGGTCACCGGGGGCTCGGGCCGTGGCGGCGCCGCCATCGTCCGGGCGCTGCATGCACGCGGCTTGTCGGTCGTGATCCATCACACGCCACGGTCGCTCGACAAGGCGATGGCTCTGCAAGCCGAACTCGAGCGGTTGCGACCGAGCACGACCGAACTCTGGGCGGCTGACTTTTCGGCAGAGGATTTCTCGGTGCCAGCGTGGCTCGCGTCCAAGGGCGTGGCCGTTCTCGTGTGCAATGCCTCGGCCTACCACGCGAGCGACGTTGGCGACATCGAGCGCACCCACATCGACATCGCAATCCACGTCGCCGCCCACGCCAACATCCTCGCCGCATTGCGGCCGACACCCGGTCAGCGGCAATCGCTTCGTTCGGTCGTAGCGATCACCGACATCGCGGTCGATCGCGCGCCCAGAGGACATGTGCCGTACACGACGGCCAAGGGTGCGTTGCAGTCCATGATCCTCGCGCTTGCAAACGAATGGGCTCCGCATGTGCGATTCAATGTCGTTCAGGGTCGCAGGAGCAACGAGTATGGCCTCACCGATATCTTCGGAGAACTCGCCAGCGCCGTCGTCTACTTGGCCATTGATGCCGCAGATGCAACCGGTCAGGTTTTAGTGGCCGAAGGTTGGTGGCCGAAGCCACCCACTGTGCGTGAACAACAAGCTTCATGGAGAACAAGATGCTTCAAAGAAGGCAGCTTCTATCGGTCGCGGCCGTTGGTGCTTGGGCGCGATTCGGCCACACTGCAGAGGATCGACACGCCTTCTTGATCGTCAACGGCCACATTGGAAGGTTCACGGACGAGAAAGCGAAGGTCTACCGGTTCAGCGAAGTCGACTTCATGTCGCTCCCTCAAGCCTCTATCGCCACCTCGACCCCCTGGACTGCGAGATCGAAGTTTGAAGGTCCTCTGCTTTTCGATGTGCTCAAGCACGTCGGGGCCATGGGTTCGCGCTTGGACCTGATGGCGCTAGATGACTACAGCGTCAGCATCCCAGTGTCTGATCTCAAGGCCTTCGGTCCGATCCTGGCGCACACGCGAGACGGTAAGCGCATGACTTCGCGCGACTTCGGTCCGTTGTTCGTGATGTACCCGAGAGACCAGTTTCCGGTCAAGCTTAATACCTTGCCGGCCCTGTCCAAGTTCATTTGGCAAGTACGCCGCATCACAGTTGTCGAATAGCAGGGCATGGCTCGTGTGCATGCGCGAACGCAACATCGCTACCGCCGCATTGGCGGTGGTCACGCTCATCTTTGTCGCGATCAGCTCGTACATCTCGGACCTCGATGAAACGATCGTCCACGGTACAGGGCCTGTCGAAGGCTACTACTGGACCGTCTCGCAGTATCAATTGGCTTACCTTCGCATGCGAGAAGCGGCGGAAGTGCTGGCATTGCAGGGCAACGTCGTGGACGATGAACTGTCCAAGCGCAGCGATGTCCTGATGTCCAAGGCGTTGATCCTCACTGGCGACTCGGAGCTCACGGCCTTCTTCGAGAGCATTGCGGGATTCACCGCAGGAAGAAGCGCTACAGCCGCCTTCCATCATCGCGTGAATCCGATGCTTGATTCGCCGGAGTCGGTGCGGATGCACGCATCGGAATTGGCAAAAGAGTTTGCCGGCATCGAGGATGTCGTTTTGACGCTTGCGAATGCCGTCGCGATCGAGGATATGAAGGCGCGTCATACAGCGATGGAAAGCCTCCTGACCCGCCGCCGACTGCTCTGGATCTCCGTATGGTTCGGCTTCAGCCTGATGCTGCTGTGGGTGCTCAGCATGAGCCTTTCATGGTCGCGCTACCTGCGCGAAGCCAAGGCGCGCGAGCGTGCGCTGGAGTCCGAGCGCCAGGCGGTGCGGGCCAAGACCCAGTTCCTCGGCATGGTCAGTCATGAGCTGAGGTCCCCGTTACAAAGCATCGTCTCCGCGCTCGACGTGCTGGAAAGCAGGCAGGCATGGGGCGCGCAGTCCGAAGTCACGCGGCGCATCCGCAGGTCGGCCGACGAGCTGGCCGTGCAGCTGCGGGACCTCCTGACCCTGGCGCGTGGGCAGACGGGGCACATCGAGCTGCGCCCTGAAGTATTCGACGCGGTCGAGCTGGTGCGCGAGATCACGGGCGATGCGGCGTCCGCCGCCGAATCGAATGGCTTGAGCATGGCGGTGAATGTCCCTCAAGAGGCCCTCTTCGTCGTGGCCGATGGTGGCCGCATCGGCCAGTTGCTGCACAACCTCGTGAATAACGCCGTCAGGTACACGGAGCGCGGGGGCGTGACCGTCAGCCTCCAGGCTTTCGATGCGTCGAGCGCCCTGCTGCACTTGCGCATCGCGGACACCGGGCCCGGATTGCCGGATGCCGCCGCCGCCACGATGACGCAGGGCCGCGAACCCGTCCCGCATCAGCCCGGCCGGGGCCGGGGCATCGGGCTCGCCGTGGTGCGGGCACTTTTGCTGCAGCTCGGTGGCTCGGTGGAGGTGTCTCGGACGCCGGGCGGTGGCACCACGCTGGCCCTCGCCATTCCCGCCGTGGCGGCTGAGGAGCGCGCGCCGACCAAGGGCAGCGGGGAGGATCGTGTCCTGGTTGCGAGCGACGATCGCGAGCTGCTGGGAAAGGTGGCCCGCATGTGCGCGAACCTGGAGCTGCGAGGCGACACAGCCCCGTCTGCGGCTTTCGCCTTGAACCTGCTGGCGGCGCATACCTACGGCGCGGTTCTGATCGACCTGGGCATGCCCGGAACGACGGCCGCCGAACTGGCTGGGCGGGTCAGAACTTCCAGCCTGAATTGCAGCGCGCACCTGGTTGGCATGACGGCAGCCCGCAGTTGTGCCGAAGCGCTTGCTGCATTCGACTCGATCTGGGGAAAGCCAATCGGCGCGGCGCAGATAACTGCCCTCATGCAGCAAAGGAAGCCGCCAGCGCCGCCGAGATGATGGGGAGCCGCGCGGGCTTTTCGAAGAACTTGAGCCGGTATCGCGCCATGGCGGTGGCGATATCGGTCTCGTCGGCCACACCGGTCTGCACCTCGCCCGTCAGGACGACGATCGGGCAATGCGTGTCGCGCGACCGGATCGATGCGACCAGATCGTGAACCGTGTTCCGGGTCCCATCCTTTTCGAGGATCCAGTCCAATACGTAGCCGTCGAAACTCCGGCCCTCGGCTGCCGCCGTGATCGACCGGAGATCCGTGAACGGCGTGGGGTCGTACCCCGCCGACTTCAGATAGCCGGCGATCGTCGCCGCGCTGTCAGCGTGGTCGTCCAGCACGGCAATGCGCCGACTGAGCGCGGATGAAGGCTCGATCACCATTCGAACGATGTCATAGGCCTGTGTCGCCAGCTCGCTTGTTGCCGGCACCACGTACCAATCCGAATCGATCAGCGTAGCGACGAGGGCGTTCGGGCGGGGCTTGTGGACTGCAGGGCCGCGAGCAAAGCGGCACGGAACGAGGGTGGAGCCGATCTTGAGCATCGCGCCGAGCATCGCTTCCGACCGCCCGAGTGAAACCATGTCCGACAGCGATTCACCGTAGTACTCAGCCAGCGTGCCCAACTCTTCCAGGGTCCAGGTCGCATCGGTGGTGAGGCGGCGATGTCCTTGGGAGTAAGAAAGTCCGAGCACCTCCGTCACGATGGCTGCGTGCTTGCGCCTGGGGACGGCATGGCGGTCCAGCAGCGCACTGACGCACTGTGCGGCCAAAGATGGGGGGGCAGTGTTCGAGGTGGTTGGCGTGGAGGCGGACATGACGAATTCTGCGATGGATGTCGCGTTGCGCATGAGTGCCTATGCCGCCAAAAAAAGTCGCATAAGATGCGCGAGCTCGCGAAAGTTGCATGTTCATTAAGGGGATGCGGCGTCACGAAGGTGAAGGTCCATAGAACCGTCGCAGACGGCCCACGCGGTCGGTCTGCTGTCACTCAGGAGAGGTCATGAAGCCAAAGAATGAATGGGTCAGGCAGTCCAACCACCAAGGCGTCGATTGCCGGCGGGGTGACGCTCTCGCATGAGCCTCGACGTGGAAGGGCCCTTGCCGGACCGCTCCGATTCCGCGCTGCTCGTGCGTGACGAGCAGGGCCGCTATCGGCCGGCGACCGTCGACCAGATCCTGAATGCTGCGCGGCGCGCGATCGATCAAAAGCTGCAACGCGGCGCATCGTTGAATTCGTCGCAGGCGGTCAAGGACTACCTGCAGGCCAAGCTCGGAGGCTTCGAACACGAGGTCTTCTCGGCGCTTTTTCTGGACGGTCAGTATCGGCTGATCGAGTACGTCGAGATGTTCCGCGGCACCATTGATGTGGCATCCGTTTATCCGCGTGAGGTCGTCAAGGAGGCGCTGCGCCTCAATACGGCGTCGGTCATCTTCTCGCACAACCATCCCAGCGGGAGTCCGGAGCCGAGCCCGGCAGACCTCGCCTTGACAAGGCAACTGAGCACGGCGTTGGCGACCATCGATGTGCGCGTGCTGGATCACGTCATTGTCGCCGGGGCGGCTACCTTGTCCTTCGCAGAGCTGGGCTTGCTGTAGCGCGGCCAGGTTCGCAAGATGGTCTTACGGGGCTGCCCTTGCAACCACGGGCTCGGCGGCGTCAGGCGCGCGTCAAGCGTGGAAGGAGACGCTAAACGATCGCGAAGTGCTCGGTGCCCGCCGACAGATCCGTCGTGCGCGCCCGCTGGCTGTTGAGCTTGATCTGCAGCCGCAGGTCGTTGGCCGAATCGGCGTTTCGCAGCGCGTCTTCAAAGGTGATCATGTGCGTTTCGAACAAGTCGAACAGCGCCTGGTCGAAGGTCTGCATGCCGAGGTTGCGGCTCTTCTTCATGATTTCCTTGATCTCGCCCACCTCGCCCTTGAAGATCAGGTCACCGATCAGCGGGGTGTTCAGCAGGATCTCCACCGCGGCCACGCGGCCGTGGCCGTCCTCGGTCGGAATCAGGCGCTGCGAGATCAGCGAGCGCAGGTTGAGCGACAGGTCCATCAGCAACTGGGCCCGTCGCTCCTCGGGGAAGAAGTTGATGATCCGGTCCAGCGCCTGGTTGGCACTGTTGGCATGCAGCGTCGCCATGCAGAGGTGGCCCGTCTCGGCGAAGGCCACCGCGTGCTCCATGGTCTCGCGGTCGCGGATCTCGCCCATCAGGATCACGTCGGGCGCCTGGCGCAGCGTGTTCTTGAGGGCGGCCTCCCAGCTGTCGGTGTCGATGCCCACCTCGCGCTGGGTCACCACGCAGTTCTTGTGCGGGTGGACGAATTCCACCGGGTCTTCCACCGTGACGATGTGGCCGTAGGAGTTTTCGTTGCGCCAGTCGATCATCGCCGCCAGGGTGGTCGACTTGCCCGAGCCCGTCGCGCCCACCAGGATGCACAGGCCGCGCTTGGTCATCGCCACGTCCTTGAGGATCTGCGGCATGTTGAGGCCGTCGATGGTGGGCAACTGCGACGGGATGGTCCGCAGCACCATGCCCACCTTTCCCTGCTGCACGAAGGCGTTGACACGGAAGCGCCCGATGCCGGTGGGGGAAATGGCGAAGTTGCACTCCTTGGTGCGCTCGAACTCGGCCGTCTGCCGGTCGTTCATGATCGAGCGGGTCAGCGCCAGCGTGTGCTGCGCGCCCAGGGCCTGCTGCGAGACCTTGGTGACCTTGCCATCGACCTTGATCGCCGGCGGGAAGTCGGCGGTGATGAACAGGTCGCTGCCGTTGCGGCTGACCATGAGCTTGAGCAATTCGTTGATGAACTGGCTGGCTTGATCGCGTTCCATGAATGCAGCTCCTGGTTGAATGATGTGGGTCAGCCGGGGAAGTTTTCGGGGATCTTGGCCTTGGCGCGCGCTTCGGCCGCCGAGACGATGTTGCGCCGCACGAGGTCGGTCAGGCACTGGTCGAGCGTCTGCATGCCCTGGTTGAGGCCGGTCTGGATCGACGAGTACATCTGCGCAACCTTGTTCTCGCGGATCAGATTGCGGATGGCCGGCGTGCCCAGCATGATCTCGTGCGCCGCGACCCGGCCCTGGCCGTCCTTGGTCTTGCACAGGGTCTGGGAGATCACGGCCTGCAGCGATTCGGAGAGCATCGCGCGGATCATCTCCTTTTCCTCGCCGGGGAACACGTCGATGATCCGGTCGATGGTCTTGGCCGCCGAAGAGGTGTGCAGGGTGCCGAAGACCAGGTGGCCGGTCTCGGCCGCGGTCATGGCCAGGCGGATGGTTTCCAGGTCGCGCATTTCACCCACGAGGATGGCGTCCGGGTCCTCGCGCAGCGCCGAGCGCAGCG
Source organism: Variovorax defluvii (assembly GCF_039541515.1). Lineage (NCBI taxonomy): Bacteria > Pseudomonadati > Pseudomonadota > Betaproteobacteria > Burkholderiales > Comamonadaceae > Variovorax > Variovorax defluvii. The sequence continues at coordinate 151,041 of NZ_BAABGJ010000081.1, read as the reverse complement.
CGTTGGCGAAGGACAGTGTCATGGGGCCCACTTCGCGCTGGTTGATCAGGCACTTCTTGGACTCGTGCACGAACTCGATCGGGTCTTCCACCGTCAGGATGTGGCCGTACTCGGTCTCGTTGAGGTAGTTGATCATCGCCGCCAGCGTGGTCGACTTGCCGGAGCCGGTCGGGCCGGTCACCAGCACCAGGCCGCGCGGCTTGAGCGCCAGGTCTCCGAAAATCTTGGGGGCGTTCAATTGCTCAAGGGTGAGGATCTTCGACGGAATGGTCCGGAACACGGCCGCCGCGCCGCGCGCCTGGTTGAAGGCATTCACGCGGAAACGCGCGAGGCCGTCGATCTCGAAGGAAAAATCGACCTCGAGGAATTCTTCGTAATGCTTGCGGTGCGTGTCGCTCATGATGTCGTACACCATGGCGTGCACCGCCTTGTGGTCGAGCGCATCGACGTTGATGCGCCGCACGTCGCCGTGAACCCGGATCATCGGTGGCAGGCCGGACGACAGGTGCAAGTCCGATGCCTTGTTCTTGACGCTGAATGCCAGCAGTTGGGTGATGTCCACGAAAGTCCTCTGTGACGTTTTGATACGTTTGAACGATTATGACGATGATTGTTGACAAGCTCCAGCAAGTTCGTGCCCGGATCGTGACGGCATGCACGGCTTGCGGCCGCGATCCGGCGAGCGTGCGCTTGCTTGCGGTGTCCAAGACCTTCCCCGCCGAGGCGGTGCGCGAAGCCCGTTCGGCCGGCCAGATTGCCTTCGGCGAGAACTATGTGCAAGAGGGCGTGGCCAAGATCGAGGCCCTGTCCGACCTGCGCGCCGGGCTTGAATGGCACTGCATCGGGCCTTTGCAAAGCAACAAGACGCGGCCGGTGGCGGCGCATTTCGACTGGGTTCACAGCATCGACCGGCTCAAGATCGCCGAGCGCCTGGCCGAGCAGCGCCCGCCGGAACTGCCGCCGCTGCAGGTGTGCCTGCAGGTCAACGTGGACGGCGGCGCGAACAAGTCCGGCGTGGCGCCGGCGGAAGCATTGCCGCTGGCCCGGGCCGTCGCGGCCTTGCCACGCCTGCGGCTGCGCGGGCTGATGGCGATTCCCGAGCCGGCGCCGGATTTCCAGGCGCAGCGGGCACTGTTCCTGCGCGCCGCGGCGCTGTTCGACGAACTGCGCGCGGCCGGGCTGGAACTGGACACGCTGTCACTGGGCATGTCGGCCGACCTCGAGGCGGCCATCGCCGCGGGCAGCACGATGGTCCGGATCGGGACCGCGATCTTCGGCGCGCGCTGAGCGGCGCCAGCCCGGTTGCCACAAGCGCATAGGGCGCAACGCATCGCGCATAGTCCATGGCGTGGGCGGCGCTGCACGACTATCGTGCGCGGCTTCGCAACAACGCAAAGTGTCCATGAGCGCCGATCTCTCCTACGTTCAACCGACCGCCGACAGCCCCTGGGGCACCTACCTGTCGCAGGTCGACCGCGTCGTGCCCTACCTGGGCGAACTGGCCCGGTGGGCCGAAACGCTCAAGCGCCCGAAGCGCGCGCTGATCGTCGACGTGCCGATCGAAATGGACGACGGCAGCATCGCCCACTTCGAGGGCTTCCGCGTGCAGCACAGCCTGTCGCGCGGCCCGGGCAAGGGTGGCGTGCGCTTCCACCCGGACGTCACGCTGGAAGAGGTGATGGCCCTGTCGGCCTGGATGACCGTCAAGACCGCCGCGGTGAACCTGCCCTACGGCGGCGCCAAGGGCGGCATCCGCGTCGACCCGAAGAGGCTCTCCCAGAAAGAGCTGGAGAAGGTGACCCGCCGCTACACCAGCGAGATCGGCATCATCATCGGCCCGCAACAGGACATCCCGGCCCCCGACGTCAACACCAACGCCCAGGTCATGGCCTGGATGATGGATACCTACTCGATGAACGTCGGCGGCACCGCCACCGGCGTGGTCACGGGCAAGCCGCTGCACCTGGGCGGCTCGCTCGGCCGGGTCAAGGCGACCGGGCGCGGCGTGTTCGTGACCGGCCGCGAGGCGGCGCGGCGCCTGGGCCTGAACCTGCGGGGCGCGCGCATCGCCGTGCAGGGCTTCGGCAACGTGGGCTCGGTGGCGGCGGAACTGTTCGCCGAGGCCGGCGCGAAGATCGTGGCGGTGCAGGACCACACCGGCACCGTCGTCAATCCCAACGGGCTGGACCTGAAGGCCCTGGTGCCGCTGTCGCGCACCGAGGGCGTGGTGGGCTTCCGGGGCGGCGACGTGGTCGCGAACGAGTCCTTCTGGGATGTGCCCTGCGATATCCTGATCCCCGCGGCCCTCGAAGGCCAGCTGAGCGCGGAGCGCGCGAAGAGGACCCAGGCGAAACTGGTGCTGGAAGGCGCCAACGGGCCCACGGGGCCTGCGGCCGACGACATCCTGGCAGACCGCGGCATCCTGGTGGTCCCCGACGTGATCTGCAATGCCGGCGGCGTGACGGTCAGCTACTTCGAGTGGGTGCAGGACTTCTCGTCCTTCTTCTGGGACGAGGACGAGATCAACCAGCGGCTGGACCGCATCATGATGAACGCGCTCAACCACATCTGGGACACCGCCGATCGCCACAGGATCACGCTTCGCACGGCCACCTTCGCGGTGGCTTGCGAGCGCATCCTCATGGCACGGCAGGAGCGCGGACTCTACCCTTGAGATGAGCCCACTCGACCTGGCGCCGCTGGCGCGATTGCTGGCCGACGGGCAGCGCAAGCTGCTCGGGCTGGTCGGCGCACCCGGCTCCGGAAAATCCACGCTCGCGCAGGCGCTCGTCGAGGCGCTGCCCGGCCGCGCGCAGGTTGTGCCGATGGACGGCTTTCACCTGGCCCAGGCCGAGTTGCAGCGCCTGGGCCGTGCCGAGCGCAAGGGCGCACCCGATACCTTCGACAGCGCGGGCTTCGCCGTGCTCCTGCGCCGTCTGCGCGGGCAGGGTCCGCAAGAGGTCGTCTACGCGCCCGAGTTCCGCCGCGAGATCGAGGAACCCATCGCCGGCGCGATCGCGGTGCTGCCGCAGACGCAACTGGTGATCACCGAAGGCAATTACCTGCTTCTGGACGAAGGCCCCTGGATCGAGGTCGGGCCGTTGCTGGACGAGGTCTGGTACGTGGAGGTCGACGATGCGCTGCGCCTGGAGCGTCTCGTGCAGCGCCACCAGCAGTTCGGCCGCAGCCGGGCGCAGGCGCTGGCGTGGGTGGCGCAGACCGACGAGCCCAATGCCCGCCGCATCGCCGCCACGCGGGAGCGAGCGCATCGCGTCATCCGCATCGGCGGTTGAAGAACCGGGGAACAAGGAGGGCGTCGCGGCGTCGAACGCGGGCCCGCGAAGCGGCAGCTGCCGCATAGCGTGAAACACTGCACTGGTCCACTGAAACATTGAAATGAGTGGTGAGGGCCGCCCGTATCGGGTGGACTGCACCAGTCGATTTCAGTGTTTCAGTGTTTCAGTGGACTAGCATTCCGCATCTCCCGATTCTTCCCTGGTCTCCATGCGTTCCTTCCACTCGCACGCAGTCCTGGCGCTGCTGTTCACGCTGGCGCTGGCGGGCTGCGGCAGCCTGCCGTCCCATCGCGTCTCCTACGAGACCGAGGAGTTCGATTCGACCACCACCCACACCCGGAATTTCGCGGCCAGCCAGGCCCAGACCTGCGAGGCTGCGCGCCGCGCCCTGTTGAGCCAGGGCTACCTGGTGACGGCGGCGAATGCCGACCTGGTGGCAGGCCGCAAGAGCTTCCAGCCGGCTCGGGAGGTCCACGTGGAGATGGAGTTGCGGGTGGTGTGCGCGCGCGATGCCGGTGCCGGCAGCACCATCGCCTTCGCCAGCGCGCTGCAGGACCGCTACAGCCTCAAGAAGGTCAACAACTCCGCCAGCGTGGGCGTGGGCGCGATCGGGTCCGTATCGCTGCCCTTTTCCTCCAGCGACGATGCGCTGGTCAAGGTGGCCAGCGAGACGCTGACCGACGAACGCTTCTACGACCGGCTCTTCGCGCTGGTCGAGCGTTTCCTGGTGGTGCCGGAGGCGGCGCAGAGCGAGCCCGTCGCACCGCCTTCGCCCCTGCCGCCGACCACCGAGGCACCGTTGCGGCCGGTGCCCTTGTCTCCCACCCGCGGTTGATGCGCCCGGTCAGACCCTGATCGAACGGGCCTGGCAGGCCGGCAGCCCGGTCAGGCCGCACAGGCGCTGCATCACGCCGTAGCCCTGCGCCAGGGCGGCCGCGTACGTGGCGAACGGGCGCTCGGCGCGGTGCAGCGGCTCGAAGCGGCCGTCGTGGCGGGCGTCCTCGTGGATCACCCAGTAGTAGGAACCGTCGAAGGGTTGTTCCACCAGCAGCCCGATCTTTCTCACGTCCATGTTTTCGCTCCTCGTCGTCAAAATTAGTACTTAAGAATGTAAGACTATGTGACTAATACTCGCAGGAGAAAAATCACACTTCCGGCCTTTCGGGCCTGGCGTGGGCGGGAAATGCGCCGATTGACTTCATGGCCGGGCTATGTGACGGTGTCCCGAGTGGTTCAGCCTTTGAACCCCCACCAAGGAGCAGGCCATGCTGGGCAACAAGGAAGCCGTCGCGAACCTCGCCGTCAAGGACCTGGAGCGGGCGCGGCAGTTCTATGAAGAGATCCTCGGCCTGACGCCGGTCGAGGAAGAGGGCGACGAAGTGATCGTGTTCCAGAGCGGCGTGTCGACCCTCAACGTGTACCGCTCGGAGTTCGCCGGAACGAACCAGGCCACGGCAGTGACCTGGGCCGTCGGCGACGAGATCGAGGCCCTGGTCAGTGCGCTGCGCGCCAAGGGCGTGCGCTTCGAGCACTACGAGATGCCGGACATGCGCCTGGAGGGGGACATCCACGTGTCGGGCGACATGAGGGTCGCCTGGTTCAAGGACCCGGACGGCAACATCCTGAACCTCATCAACAGGTAGCCGCTCCCCGAACGCGCCGGGCTGCGCCGGGCGGCGTGCGTTCAGCGGACCAGCGTCGACTTGCCGAACAGGCTCTCGATCAATTCGACCGCCACTTCCGCCGTGCGGTTGCGCACGTCCAGCGCCGGGTTGAGTTCGACCACGTCGAGCGAGGCGAGCCGGCCGGTGTCGGCGATCATTTCCATGCACAGCTGCATCTCGCGCCAGGTCGGCCCGCCGCGCACGCCGGTGCCCACGCCGGGGGCGTAGTCCGGGTCCAGGCAGTCGAGGTCGAAGCTCACGTGCAGGTGGGTGTCCTCGTCGACGTCCTGCAGCGCCTCGGTCATGGTGGTGCGCATGCCGTGCTCGTCGATGTGCCGCATGTCGAAGACGTTCAGGCCCAGGGTACGGATCGCCGCTTTCTCTTCCGCGTCGACGCTGCGGATGCCGATGAAGCGGATCGCGTCCGGCGACAGCGCCGCGGGCTCGCCGCTCCAGCCGGTCAGCGCCTGCGGCCCTTGCCCGAGCAAACAGGCCACCGGCATGCCGTGGATGTTGCCGCTGGGGCTGGTGCGCTCGGTGTTCACGTCCGAATGCGCGTCCAGCCACAGCACGCGCAGCTTGCGCCCGGCCTGGCGCGCGTGCCGGGCGATCGCGCTGATCGAGCCGATCGCCAGGCAATGGTCGCCGCCCATCAGCATCGGCAGGTGGCCGGCCGCCAGCGCCTGCTCGACCGCCGAATGGACCGCGCGGTTCCATTCGACGACTTCGTCGATGTGGCGCAAGCCGTTGGCCGGCGGCACCCAGGGCGTGGCCGGGCCGGCGAGGTTGCCCTTGTCGAGCACGCCGAAGCCCAGGCGCGCCAGCGTGCCGCCGATGTCGGCCACGCGCAGCGCATCGGGCCCCATGCCGGCGCCGCGGACGCTGGCGCCGACGTCGGTGGGGGCCCCGATCAGTTCGACCGTGATGGTGTTCATGGGCGGCAATCTCCGAAAGTGTTCAGGCGAACGCGGGGGCCAGGCCGCGGCGCAGACGTGCGCTCGCGCCGTCGACCGCGAAGACCAGCAGGAACATGGCACCGATCACGGTCGCCGACTGCGCCTGCTGGAACAGCGAAAGATGGAAGTACAGCATCTGGCCGAGCCCGCCGGCGCCGACGAAGCCGAGTACGGCGGCCATGCGGATGTTCATTTCCCAACGGTACAGCGCATAGGCCAGCCACTGGGGCCAGGCCAGCGGCAGGCTGCCGTAGGAGAAGGCCGCGACCGCGCCGCTGCCGGCCTCGCGCAGGGCGCGCTCCGGGCCCTGCGGCAGGTTCTCCAGCGTCTCGCCGAACAGCCGTCCGAACACGCCGCTGGTGTGCAGCGCCAGCGCCAGCACGCCGGCGAAGGGGCCGAGTCCCGCGGCCAGGACCATCAGTGCGGCCCAGACGAGCTCGGGCACGCTGCGCAGCAGGTTGAGCAGGAAGCGCGCGGCGTGCCGCAGCGCCGGGCCGAAGCGCCCGGAGGCGGGCAGCGCCAAGGCGGCGCCGCCGAGCATGGCCAGCAAGGTGCCGAGCGCCGACACGGCCAGCGTCTGCAACGCGCCCCAGGCCGTCCTGGCGAGGAAGGCGCTCGACAGGTCCGGCGGGAAGAATTCGGCCACGAAGCGCGCCATCGAGGCCAGCGACTCGCGCGCCACGAGCGCCTTGAAATCGATGCCAAGGTAGAAAAAGCTGGCCACCACCGCAGCCAGGATCGCGGCGCCGGCCAGCATGCAGCCCAGGCAAGGGCCAGCGGCTCGTGCATGTCCGGAACCTGAAGCCCTCACGTCGCTACCCGGCTGCGGCCGGCGAAGCCAGGCCCGTTGGGGAAACACCGCGGAACCGGCTTTGCCGGGCCGCTGGTGTTGCCCCCGGAGAGGGGGTTGGCGGACCACACGAAGTGGGGGAGCCTGGGGGAGAGCAACATTTTTCGCGGAACCGGCTTTGCCGGGCCGCTGGTGTTGCCCCCGGAGAGAGGGTTGGCGGACCACACGAAGTGGGGGAGCCTGGGGGAGAGCAACATTTTTCGCGGAACCGGCTTTGCCGGGCCGCTGGTGTTGCCCCCGGAGAGGGGGTTGGCGGACCACACGAAGTGGGGGAGCCTGGGGGAGAGCGTCATTCCAGCCACTTCCGCAGGCCGGTGCTGAGGGCATCCGCCAGGAACACCAGCAACAGGAACACGATCAGGATGCTGCACGCTTCGCCGCCATTGAGCATCTTCATCGACTGGTCCATCAACTGCCCCAGGCCGCCGGCGCCGACGAAGCCCATCACCACCGAGGCGCGCACCGCGCATTCCCAGCGATAGACGGTGTAGGAAGCCAGCTCCTGCGCCGCGCCCGGCAGCAGCCCGTAGCCCAGCGCCGCGAGGCGCCCGCTGCCGGCCTCGAGCAGGGCGCGGGCGGGCCGCGTGTCGCCCGACTCCAGGATCTCCGCATAAACCTTGCCGAGCATGCCGCCGTAGGTGATCGCCAGCGCCAGCACGCCGGCCGCGGGGCCCAGGCCGAAGGCACGTACCAGCATCAGCGCCCAGACCAGCTCCGGGATGGCGCGCAGCACCGTCAGCACGCCGCGGGCGGCGACGCGCAGCAGCCCGCCGCGCCAGCGCCCGGGGCCCGGTCCGATGCGCGACACCGACAGCGAACGCGTCGACACGAAGGCCAGCGGCACCGCGAGCAGGAAGGCCAGCGCCACGCCCGCGGTCGCCATGGCCAGCGTCTCCAGCGTGGCGCGGACCAGCAGGCCGACAAAATCCGCCGACAGCGCCGGTGGCAGGAAGCCGGCCAGGAAGCCGCCTATCGCGCGCAGGCTGGCCGGTGCCAGCAGCGCCTGGGGCTTGAACTCGGCGATCACCAGCATCGGCCACAGCACCACCAGCGCCAGCAGCAGGGCGCCCAGGCGGCGGCGCGCGAGCGGGTCGCGCGGGTGGGCCGGAGGCAGCGAGGCGCCCATCACCGGCAGGCCGCCGCCGGCAGGGGCAGGCGCAGGCCGTCGAGCGCGAAGCTGCCGGCCTGCGTCGGCAGCTGGCTGCCCTCGGTCGCGTAGAGCTCCTGCAGCATCGCGCGACTGACCTCGGCGGCCGGCGCGTCGAACACCACGCTGCCCGCGCGAAGCCCGACGAGGCGGTCGAACCACTTGAGCGCCAGGTCCACCGCGTGCAGCGAGGCCACGAGGGTCGCGCCGGTGTCCCGGCTCTGGGCGACCAGTTCGCCCACTGCGAGGTCGGCCAGCGCCGGATCGAGGGCCGAGACCGGCTCGTCGGCCAGGATCAGCTCGGGCGCCTGGTAGAGCACCCGCGCCATGCCGACGCGCTGCAGCTGGCCGCCGGACAGGCGGTCGCAGCGGTCGAACAGCCGATCCGCCAGGTCCAGCCGCGCCAGCGCGGCCTGCGCGCCGGCAACGTCGGAGGGCATGAGCAGCGAGGCCAGCGCCCGGGCGCCCGACCAGCGGCCCAGCCGGCCGGCCAGCACCGCGGTGATCACGCGCAGGCGCGGCGGGATCGGCGGGGACTGGTGGATCAACCCGATGCGCGCGCGCAGCCTGCGCAGCTGCCCCGCAGGCAGCTGCCAGGGCTGGGCGCCCAGCAGCGCGACCCGGCCCTCGGTGGCGCGCAGCCCCGCGCCGGCGATGCGCAGCAGGCTGGTCTTGCCCGCGCCCGAGGGGCCGATCACCGCCACGCGCTCGCCGGGTGCCAGACGCAGCGTCACGTCCTGGAGCGCACGCTGGCCATTCGCGTGGACCAGGCCGACATCTTCCAGCGCCAGCGCGGCTTCGGCGGTCAAGCGGTGCGGCCCGGCTATTTCAGGAGACCGGCGGCGCGGGCCGCCGACTCGATGCTGTCGTAGTTCGAGGCCTGGGTCGGGATGAACTTCGACGCCCGCTGCAGCGAAAGAATTTCCCGGTGCGCCGGGTTCGCCGCGTTGAGCCTGAGGAAGGCTTCGGTGATCTTCTTCTGCAGCGCGGCGTCCAGGCCCGGCCGCGCGGTCCAGTTGTAGTCGTAGTAGGGCGCGGTGGTGGCCAGCACGCGCACCTTGGCGGCGTTCGGGTTCTTCGCCTCGACCAGCTTGTCCCAGACCGAGGCGTTGAGCACGCCGGCCTCGGCCCGGCCGGCGGCGACGAAGGCCACGGTGGCGTCGTGCGCGCCGGAGTAGGCGACCGTCTTGAAGTCCTTCTCCGGGTCGATGCCGGCCTGCAGCAGGAAATGCCGCGGCATGAGGCTGCCCGAGGTGGAGGAGGGCGCGCCGAAGGCGAAGGTGGCACCCTTCAGGTCGGCCAGTGTCTTGGCCTTGCTGTCGACGGGCACGATGAACTTGCTGGTGAAGACCTCGTCCTCCGCCCGCTGCACCAGCGGCACCGCGCCGCCCTGGGTGCGCAGCCGGGCTTGCACGAAAGTGAAGCCGCCCAGCCAGGCCAGGTCGATCTTGTTCGTGGCCAGGCCCTCGACCACGGCGGCGTAGTCCGTGACGGGGGTGAACTGCACGTCGAGGCCGGTCTCCTTCTTCAGGTAGTCGCCCAGCGGCTTGAACTTGCGCTGCAGCTCGGTGGGCGCCTCGTCGGGGATGGCCGAGACGCGCAGGGTGGCGGTCTGCGCCTGGAGCGGAAGGTGGGCGGCGACGCCCAGCAGGCAGAAAAGGGCGGTCTGGAGGAATCGGCGTTTCATGGTGTCGTGCCCTTGGCGGAAAGGTCCGCCAGTTTAAGGAGATGCGGCGGTCCGGAAGCCGGCGAAGACGTCGGTGCGGCCGGGCTGGAAAAAGTTGCGGTAGCGAACGTCGTGCAGCCGCGCATGGGTGGCGAAGGCGCCGCCGCGCAGCTCGCGGTGGTCGCCGAACCAGGGCGCCGAATAGTCGCGGTAGGGGCCGGGCGAAAAGCCGGGGTAGGGCGCGAAGGTGTCGGCCGTCCATTCCCAGACGCTGCCGCCCCACAAGAAGCCGGGCTGCGAGACGGCGGCATGCTCCCATTCGGCCGCGGCGGGAAGGCGGCGGCCCGCCCAGCGGGCATAGGCCTCGGCTTCCCACGCGCTCACATGGAGCACGGGCTGCGCCGGGTCCAGCGGCAGCCAGCGGTCGAACCACCGGTGCTCCCATTGCCGCGCAGCGCGCCGCCATCGCGCGGGATGGGCCTGCGGATGCGTCGCGCGCCAGGCGCCGGCCGCGCCGGGCCAGAAGGCCGGCTCGTCGTAGCCGCCGGCCTCCACGAAGCGCAGGTAGCTGCCGGCGTTCACGGGCGTGGCGTCGATCTCGAAGGCGTGCAGCGCGACTTCGTGCGCATGGCGCTCGTTGTCGAAGGCGAAACCGGGGCGGTCCGCCGGCCAGCCGATCGCCGCCCTCGCCGCCGGCAGCGCGATCGCCGGAGCCGGCACCCCGCGCGGCAGGTGCGCGATGCCCGCGGGCGCGGGATAGCCCAGGGTCGCGCGCAGCCACGCGAAGGCCTCGTCGTGCATGTCCTCGTGGAACAGCACCAGGCGGTGGAAATACAGCGCCTCGTCGTCGTTTCCGGCCCGGCCGAGCGCGTCCAGGCAGGCATCGAGCTGCGCATCGAGCCGCGCGTCGAGTTCGTCGCGCGTGGGCAAGGGCGCTGACCAGCGCGCCAGGTGGGCCAGCCGGGCCGAGTCGAACAGCGCATCGGGCCCGGCGATGCGCGCCGGTGCGCTGGCCTGCACCAGGCCCCGCACATCGGCCGCGTGCGGTCCGCGCAACACCCAGAACTCGCCGAACCAGGCCAGGTGCGCCAGCTCCCAGGCCACCAGATTCACGCCGGCCTGGCGCGGCACCTGCCATTGCGCGTCGTCGAGATCGAAGGTCCAGGCGCGCGTGCGCGCGCGGGACTCGCGCAGCGCCTCGGCGAGCGCCTTGCCGGCGAGCGTGCGGGCCTCAGTGGCCATCGCCACCCCGCTCGCGGCGGCCTGCCAGAATGCAGCGGTGCCCAAGCCCCGTGTTCTCATCGTCTCGCCGGCGCTGGCGGAGGCCAACAACGGCAACTGGCGGACCGCTTCGCGCTGGCGCACATTCCTGTCCGCGATGGCCGAGGTCGAGATCGCACGCGGCTGGGACGGAACGCCGCGCGACGCGCTGATCGCCCTGCATGCGCGCCGGTCCGCCGATGCCGTCGCGCAATGGCGTGCGGCGCACCCGGCCGCTCCGCTCGCCCTGGTCCTGACCGGCACCGACGTCTACCGCGATATCGAGGAAAGCCCTGCAGCTCAACATTCGCTCCAGTGTGCCAGCGCACTGGTGGTGCTGCAGCCCGATGCGCTCGATCACCTCGGCGCGGCCGAGCGGGCCAAGGCCCGCGTCATCGTGCAATCGGCCAGCCGCGTGCGTGGACGGCCGGCGCAACGGCATGTCGACCTGGTCGCGGTGGGGCACCTGCGCGACGAGAAAGACCCGCTCACCCTCATGGCTGCCGCGCGCCGCCTGCCTGCGGACATGCCGATGCGCATCGTTCACATCGGCGAGGCGCTGGCGCCCGAACTGGGCGATGCGGCGCGCCGCACCATGGCCGAGTGCCCGCGCTACCGCTGGCTGGGGGGCCTGCCGCGCGAGGCCGCGCGGCGCTGGATCGCCCGTGCCCGCGCGCTGGTGCACATGAGCCGCATGGAAGGGGGCGCGCAAGTGGTGATCGAGGCGGTGCGCTCCGGCGTGCCGGTGCTGGCCAGCCGCATCGGCGGCAACCTGGGCCTGCTGGGCGAGGACTACGAGGGCTACTTCCCGGTCGGCGACGACGCGGCGCTGGCCGCGCTCATGCTGCGCTTCGCGGCCGAGCCCGCCTTCGCGGACCGGCTCAGGGCGCAGTGCGCGCTGCGCGAACCGGCCTTCAGCCCTGCGGCAGAGCAGAGCAATGTGCGGCGCCTGCTGCACGATCTGCTGGCATCTCCATAATCGCCTGGCACTCCGAAAGCCCCCATGGACGACCGAACCCCCGCCTCCCTCGCTCCGGCCTTGCGCCTGACCAGCTTCTCCCACGGCGGCGGCTGCGGCTGCAAGATCGCACCGGGCGTGCTGTCGGAAATCCTCAAGAAAAGCGGCAGCGGGCTGATCCCGCCCGAATTGCTGGTGGGCATCGAGACCGCCGACGACGCCGCGGTCTACCAGCTCAACGACGAGCAGGCGCTGATCGCGACCACCGATTTCTTCATGCCCATCGTCGACGATCCCTTCGACTTCGGCCGCATCGCCGCCACCAATGCGATCAGCGACGTGTATGCGATGGGCGGCACGCCGATCATGGCGCTGGCGCTGGTGGCGATGCCGGTCAACCAGTTGCCGCTGGAAGTCATCGGCGACGTGGTGCGCGGCGGCCAGGCGGTGTGCCGCGAGGCCGGCATCCCCATCGCGGGCGGCCACACCATCGACTCGGTCGAGCCGATCTATGGCCTGGTCGTGATGGGGCTGGTCCATCCGAAGCGGCTCAAGCGCAATGCCGATGCGAAGGCCGGCGACCTGCTGGTGCTGGGCAAGCCGCTGGGCGTGGGCGTGCTGTCCGCCGCGCTCAAGAAGGACAAGCTCGATGCCGAGGGCTATGCGCAGCTGATCGCCTCCACCACGCGCCTCAACAAGCCCGGCACGGCACTGGCCGCGATCGAAGGGGTGCATGCGTTGACCGACGTCACCGGCTTCGGCCTGGCCGGGCACACGCTGGAGGTCGCGCGCGGCGCGGGCCTGCGTGCGGTGATCGACTGGGCCCAGGTGCCGCTGCTGCCGCGCGTCGAGGCGATGGCGGCCGAGGGCTTCGTCACCGGTGCCTCGGGACGCAACTGGGCTGGTTACGGCGCCGAGGTCGAACTCGACCCGGCGCTGGCGCCGGTGGTGCGCGATCTGGTGTGCGATCCGCAGACCTCGGGCGGCCTGCTGGTGAGTTGTGCTCCCGAAGCCGTGCAGGAGGTGTTGGCCCTGTTCCAGGCGCAGGGCTTCGAATCCGCCCGTGTGATCGGCCGCATGGAAGCCGGGCCGGCCGGCCTGCGCGTCAGCGCGTAGCGGCGGCCGCGCCCCGGGCCGGCCGCTTGCGTGCGGCCGGCCGCTTGGCTGCCTTCACGGGGGCTGCCTGCGCGGCTTCGGCCGCTGGGTGCTGCGCTGCCTTGCGCGGGGCCCGCGGCCTTGCCGGTGCCTTGGCTGGTGCGCGACGTGACGCAGCCTCGGCCGGCGCCTTCGCTTCCTTCGTCGCCGCGGATGCGGCAGGGGCCGCGGGCACCTCCAGCGCCTTGACGCGTTCCTGGATCCCCCGATGCTCCTCGAGCAGGTAATCCGCGATCGCGTCCACGTCCGGCACCGCGCGGCGGCAGGCGATGAGCCCGAAGTCCAGGCTGCCGTTGTAGCTCTGCACCGTCATGTTCAGCGCCATCCCGTGGCTGGGGATCGACACCGGGTAGTAGGTCAGCAGCTTCGCCCCCGCGAAGTAGAGCGCGACCTGGGCGCCCGGCACGTTGGAGATCACCACGTTCGCCACCGGCGGCAGCCGGTCCGCCAGGCGCGAGCGGCCGTACATCGAGGCCAGGCCGGACATCAGCCATGGCGCGCCGAAGGAGGGGAAGTCGGTGGGGATCGCGGCCTTGATGTTGCCGATCAGGTCCTTGGCTGCCGTCGAGGACTCGCGGATGCGCGCGATGCGCTCGATCGGATCGGCCACGTCGGTGGCCAGCGTCATCACCGTCATCGACACCTGGTTGTTCGAGGAGGTGTCGCCCGGCGCGCGCAGCGTGACCGGTATCGCCGCGCTCATCGGCTTCTTCGGCAGCTTGCCGTGGTCCGCCAGGTAACGGCGCAGTGCCCCGGCGCAGAGGCCCATCACCACGTCGTTGAGGCTGGCGCCCAGCTTCTTGCCGGTCTGCTTGACCTCGGCCAGCGGGATCGAGCGGACGGCATAGGCCCGCTGGTTGGTGATGGCCACGTTCAACAGCGTGCGCGGCCCCAGCAGGTTGAGGTTCTTCGGCAACTGCCAGGGTCCGGCGCCTTCGCTGCGGGGCTGCGGCACGACCAGGCTCTGCACCGCGCGCGCCATGTCGGGGAAGGTCTTCACCAGCTTCACGTACTGCTGCAGCGTGTTGCTGATCGCGGCGCCGGCCAGCTCGGCCACGCCCAGTTGATAGCGATTGCTGCGGCGCGCCTTCTGCCGCGGCGGCTTGGTCGGCGCGGGGTGCGGCTCCAGGGTCATGATGGCCTGCGCGAAGGCCGCGCCGGCCTGGCCGTCGATGCCCGCGTGATGCACCTTCGTGTACATCGCGTAGCGGCCGCCCTGCAGTCCGTCGATCACGTAGAACTCCCACAGTGGGCGACTGCGGTCCATCAGCGTGGAATGCAGGCGGGCCACGTACTGCTCGAGCTGGCGCATCGTCCCCGGGCGTGGCAGCGTGACGCGGCGCACGTGGTAGTCGAGGTCCACGTCTTCGTCTTCCACCCACACCGGGTTCGACAGCTCGAAGGGCATCAGCGCCAGCTTGCGGGTGAAGATCTCCGACAGGTGCAGGCGGCTCGCCACGTGGGCCTTCACGTCCTCGTAGAAATCCCCGTCGTAGTCCGCAGGCAGCTCCAGCAGGTGCAGGCCGCCGACGTGCATCGGCGTCTCCGGCGTTTCCGTGTGCAGGAAGGTCGCATCCAGGCCGCTCAGGTGTTGCATTCGGGCTCTCCTCCGGGATGTAGGTGTGGGCGCAGGACGCGCGGCGCGAAAGGAAAAATGATTCCGCAAGGCATGCAAGCTCGGATAGCGGGTAAGCCCGAGGGCCGCGCACGCCGGCCGCAGGCCGCCCCGTCGTAGCATCACCGAGGCCTGGAATGGAAATTGGGGCAGTTGGCCTAACTATCCGACGCTTCTAGTTTTTCAGGCCTAGGGCTTTGCGAAGAAGATGCGTCCATCGCGTCGGAAGCACGGCGCGAGAGGATCGGAAGCCCCTTCCCATCCTCCTGTGTCCATCCACTTCGAGGAAACCACCATGTCCACGCAAACTATCTCCTCCGCCGCCATCCACGTGGTCGGCCGGTACAACGAAGCCGGCAAGACCCTGGTCGCCGCCTACCGCACCGGCGCCCGCCGCCTGCTCGATGGCGCCGCCTCGCGCACCAGCGAATTCCTCGGCGCCCGCCAGCTGCCGCTGGTCAGCGAGCAGCTCAAGACCCGCCTGATCGGCGCGCAGGAAAAGGTCAACGGCTTCCTGGCCAACCGCCTCGACGTCGACACCGGCCGCGTGGTCGCCGTGATGGACCGCGTCGCCGGCACCACCACCAGCGGCATCGAATCGGTGGCCAACGTGGCCGCGCGCGTCGAATCGCCGCTGGGCAGCTCGGTGCTGCAGACCCTCGGCACCCTGAACCAGCCCTTCGCGACCCTCTCCGTGCAAGTCGCCGACCGCATCGCCGATGGTGCGAAGAAGATCGAAGGCCGCGTGGCTGGCAGCATCGACGAGGCGCCGGCCCTGAAGGCCAAGCCCCGCAGCACGGCCGCGCGCCGCCCGGTGCGCCGCACGCGCAAGGCTTGACGAGCGTTCGCGGCCACGCAGGCCGCCTTGTCTTCCCCAGGTTCCAGGAGCACTGAATGGCGACTCGCCGCGATGGAGATGAAACCCCCAAGGTGAAGAAGGCGACCGCTGCCGGCAGCAAGACGGCAACCGCCAGGAAGGCGCCAGCCGCCAAGAAGACGCAGGCGCCGCCACGCAAGCGGGCGCCCGCGAAGAAAAAAGCTACGGCCACGAAGGCCGGGGAACGCGCCCAGAAGGCGGGCTCGCAGGGTTTGCTGCGCGCCGGCCTGAAGGCGTTGGGCCAGGTGCGCGACGACGTCGTCAAGCGGCAGACCCACGTGATCGAGAATCTGCTCGGCATCGGCCAGGCCAAGGGCGATGCGCCCCCGCGCGGCTTCGGCCTCGAAAGCTTCGGCATCCGCAAGTTCGAGGACGTGTTCGACCAGCGGGTGGCCACCGCGCTGCAGCGCCTGGGCATGCCGACCGCGCAGGAGATCCAGGAATTGCGCGAGCAGATGCGCGTGCTGCTCGAGCACCTGGAGCGCATCGAGTCCGCCGGCCGCAAGCGCTGAACGTGGCGAGCCCCAACACCCGCGAACGCATCCTGCAGGCCAGCCTGGCGCTGTTCAACGCGCAGGGGCTGGCGGCGGTGTCCACCCATCGCATCGCGGCCGAGCTCGGCATCAGCCCCGGCAACCTGCATTACCACTTCAAGGCCAAGCAGCTCATCGTCGATCGCCTGTTCCGGCGCTTCGAGGATCGACTGGAACTGCTCAACGCCTCCTCGAATTCGGTGCGCGCCATCGACGACCTGTGGCTTGCGCTGCACCTGCGCTTCGAGGCCATCGATGCGTACCGCTTCGTCTACCGCGACATGGCCTTCCTGGCGAGCGAATACCCCGCGCTCGGCCAGCGCGCCCAGGCGCTGACGGCGCAGAACCTGCTGGCTGCGCAGGCGCTGTGCGAGGCGCTGGTGGCCGCGGGCGTCATCGAGGCGACGGCGGAGGAGGCGCAGATGCTTGCGCTGCAGATGGTGTTCACCACCACCTGCTGGCTGTCCTTCGAGCGGCTGGTGCCGGGCCGCGACGCCCTGCAGCAGGCCGACCCGGGCCTTGCGGCTTACTACACGCTCACGCTGGTTTCCCCCTATGTTTCCCGTGAGTCGCGGGCCTACCTTGATTACCTCCGGGGGAAGTACCTCGGATAGCCGATTGACCCGCGGCCACCCGGCCTTACAGTCGATCACAAGCCCAAAGGAGATGTTCATGATGGCAGCCACCCGCGATCCGGTTCAGCCGCCCTCCCGCCTGTTGCTGCTGGCCGAGGGCCGTGCCCTCTGGGAAGCCGGCGCGACCCTGGCCCTGTGGCCTCTGCTGCAGCTGGCGCCGCGCGGCGACGGCCATGCGGTGCTGGTGCTGCCGGGCCTGGTGGCCAGCGACATCTCGACCAAGCTGCTGCGGCGCTACCTGCAGGGCCGCGGCTACGACGCCCATGGCTGGGGCCTGGGCCGCAACCTCGGCCCGCGTTCCGGCATCGAGAACGGCATGGTCGCCAAGCTGGAGTCGCTGCACGACCAGAGCGGCGGCAAGGTCAGCCTCGTGGGCTGGAGTTTGGGCGGTGTCTATGCGCGCCTGCTGGCCTCGCGCCATCCGCAGTGGGTGCGCAGCGTCGTCACCCTCGGCAGCCCCTTCACCGGCAGCGCGCGCGCCACGAACGCCTGGCGCATCTACGAAGGCGTGAGCGGCCAGAGCTCGATCGACCCGCGGCGCATGCAGCATGTGCAGCCCACGCCCTCGGTGCCCACCACCTCCATCTTCAGCCGCAGCGATGGCGTGGTCGCGTGGCAATGCAGCGTGGAGACGACGGGGCCGCAGGCCGAGAACATCGAGGTCGTCGCCAGCCACCTGGGCCTGGGGGCGCACCCGGCCGTGCTCTACGCGCTCGCGGACCGCCTGGCGCAGCCGGAAGGGCAATGGAAGCCCTTCGACCGGGGGATGTGGGGGCCGTTGATCTATCCGGACCCCGCGCGGCCGGAGTAGGAGCCGGCCTTGTAGCACGCGATGCGGCCGAGCAGTTCCGAGCGGAGATCAGCAACGGCCGGCCCCGGCGAGAATTGCGCTCCCCCACTCACCCGGCAAGCACCATGACACGCAGACTCATCAGCTCCGGCTCCACCTTCGAGCAGGAGATCGGCTACTCACGCGCGGTGGTCGATGGCGACTGGGTGTTCGTCTCCGGCACCACGGGCTTCGACTACGCCACCATGACCATTCGCGATGACGTCGTGGAGCAGGCGGAGCAATGCCTGCGCAACATCGGTGCCGCACTGGGCGAGGCGGGTGCCTCCTTTGCGGACGTGGTGCGTGTCCGCTACATCCTGCCGAGGACGGAGGACTTCCCGCCGTGCTGGCCTGTACTGCGCAAGTACTTCGGAGAGGTGAGGCCGGCAGCGACGATGATTTCGGCAGGTCTTGCCGACCCGCGCATGCGGATCGAGATCGAGGTCACTGCGCGCAGGCGCGGCTGAGTCATCGGCCCGCCCCGAGCGCTGATCTTCAGGGCCCTTCAGCTCCCTGCCCACACATCCAGCACGTAGCGCTTGTCGGCGATCATCTTCTCCATCCACGCCTCGCCGTCCTGCCCATGCTCGCGCGCGATGTCGGTCAGCGCGCGCCGCACGTCGGGCTCCATGCGCGAGCCGTCGCCGCAGACGTAGACGATCGCCCCCTGGTCCAGCAGGCGCCAGACCTCGTCGGCGTGCTCGCGGATGCGGTCCTGCACGTAGACCTTGCGGTCGCCGGAACGCGAGAAGGCCGTGAAGAGCTTCGCCAGCCCGCGCTCGGCCCAGGCATTCAGCTCGTCGGCATAGATGAAGTCCTGCTCCGGGTGCCGGCAACCGAAGAAGAGCAGGGCCTCGCCCAGCGTGCCGCCCTTGGCTCGCTGCGCCTCGCGCTCCTGCAGAAAGCCGCGGAAGGGCGCCAGCCCCGTGCCCGGGCCGATCATGATCAGCGGACGCTGCGGATCGTCCGGCAGGCGAAAACCATCGGCCGTGGTCTCGCGCACCACGCCATGCACCAGCTCGCCCGGTTCGGCGCGCGCCAGGTAGTTGGAACAGACGCCCTCGAAGGTCCCCAGCCCCGAACGCGCCGGGCCGCTCACCACCCCCACCGTCACGCTGCAGCGCCCCCCGTCGACCACCGGCGAGGAAGAGATCGAGTAGTAGCGCAGCGACAGCGGCGACAACATCTCCAGGAAAAGCGCAAACGGCGGCTGGCAGGCCGGAAACTCCTCCAGCAGGTCCAGCACCGACTTGCGTTTCTGCAGCACCTCGCTGCGGTAGAGCGCGGCCGATGCTTCGTCAGGACCCGAGAGGGCTTCCAGCTTCGGACGCGTGAAAGGGCACTGCGTGTGGGCCGCGAGCTGGGCGATCTGCTTGCGCGTGGCCACGTCCTGCAGCTCGACATAGTCGCCCAGCAGGCGGTCGACCGCGATCACCTCGTCCACCGGCAGCGCGGCCTTGCGCCCCGGCGTGGCTTGCAGCCGCACATGCGCCTGCGGGTCGAAGCCGAAGCGCGCCATCGCTCGCTCGACCTGTCGCGGGCCGTTGCGCGGCACCACGCTGAGATGATCGCCGGCGCGGTAGCTCACGCCCTCGGGCAATTGAAACTCCACGTGGCGCGTGGAGCGGTCCTGCGCCGCATCGCCGCTCTGCTTCTGCAGTTCGCGGTTCGCGAGCACGCGCAGGCTCACCGCGCCCAGCGCATCGACCAGCGCGTTCTTCTGGGGCGGCGGCATCTCTTCCACCGTGTAGAGCGGCTCGCTTTGCAGCGGCGCCGAGTCGGCCGCCTTCAGGCCGAAGGCCTTCGCGAGCTGCGGCCACAGGGCATCGCTCCAGTCCTGGAAGGCGCCGTCCAGGTCCTCGCGCGCATCGCCCTCGCCGCGCTCGTGCACGCGGGTGGCGCCCAGTGCGCCCAGGCGCTCGTCGATGCGCCGCGGCACCGCCTGGTAGGTGGAGGCCCAATCCGTGTTGCCGCAGCCGAAGACACTGAAGTGCACGCCCTTGAGCGAATCGTCGGCCTGGTCCAGCCAGCGGTGGAACTCGGCCGCGTTGTCCGGCGCCATGCCGTTGTAGGACGCGCAGACGATGGCCACCGCGCCCTCGGCGGGCAGGCGTTCGGCGTAGTCGTCCAGCGAGGCGAGTTGCGTCGAGTAGCCGCGCATCTCGGCGGCCTCCGCCAGTTGGCGCGCCAGGTCCTCGGCAGTACCGAGGTTCGAGCCTTGCAGCACCAGCAGCGAGGTACCGTGGCGCGCGGCCTGCGGCTTCGACGCCGGGCGCTCGGCCGCAGCCGGCACCGGCTGCGCCATCAGGTGGTCGCCGCGCGCCCGGGTGGCGGGATCACGGCGCACCGCGCGAATCTTGAAGCCCTCGGGCTTGATGGTGAGCGCCTCGCGGATCTTCAGCTCGTAGCGGGTGTGGTCCACCAGGTCGAAGCGCTGAAGGATCATGCCCAGCGTGAGTACCGCCTCCTGCAGCGCGAACTGCCGCCCGATGCAGGCGCGCTGCCCGTTGCCGAAGGGCTTGAAGGCATTCACCGGCCGCGCGCGCTCGGCCTCGCGGCTGAAGTGGTCGGGATTGAAGCGGTCGGCATCCTCGCCCCAGACCGCCTTGTCCCGGTGCAGCGCCAGCGCGTGCAGGATCACCATGTTGCGCTTCTTGATGGTGTACTGCCCGCCGATCTTCGTGTCTTCCTTCGCGGCCATCGCGATCGCGGGCGCGGTGGGAAACATGCGCAGCGATTCCTTCAGCACCTGCAGCACATAGGTGAGGCGGTTCACCTGCGCATAGGTGGGCCTGGCCGACAGGTCCGGCCCGAACACGCTGTCGACCTCCGCCTGCGCCTTGGCCAGCACATCGGGGTTGTTCAGCAGGAAGTAGATCGCGAAGGACAGCAGGCCGCTCGTCGTCTCGTGGCCCGCGATCAGGAACTCGATGCACTCGTCGCGGATCTGGCGGTCGTCCAGGCGCTCGCCGGTCTTCTTGTCCACGCCGGCGATCATGTAGCTCAGCAGGTCGGGCTTGGTCGCGATGTCGGCACCGCTGGCGCGCCTCTCCTGGATGATGTCTTCCACCATCTTGTGCATGAAGCGGATGTCCTTGCGCTGCTGGGCGAGCTGTTTCTTCAGCATCAGCTCCTCCAGCGGGATGCCGCGCCGGTTCTGCACGGTCTCGAGCGTGCGCACCATCGCGTCGACGAAGGGATGGAAGCCCTCGCGGTAGAAGGAATTGAAGCGGTAGCCGAAGCCGCACAGGCCGATGGTGTCGAGCGTGAGCGCGGTCATGTCGCGCACCACGTCGATCTCCTCGTCGAAGTTCAGCCGCTCCCACTTGGTCACGAGCTGCTCGGCGATGTCCAGCATCATCGGGTGGTAGGCCTGCATCGCCCGCTGGCTGAAGTTGGCCAGCAGGATGTTGTGCGGCTTGGACCAGGTCGACTCGTGCGTGTCGGAGGTGAAGAGCCCGTGCGACAGTGCGCGCAGGCGCCGCAGCGTGCCCTTCGTGCTCTTGTCGAAACGCTTTTCGTCGCACAGCTCGTCCACCAGCGCGGCGGACGAGACCACGATCACCGGCATGCCCGGCATGTCCAGCCAGTAGATCTCGCCGAGTTCCTTGGCGATCTTCCACATGTCGAGCACCGGCGACTCGGAGCCGATCGACAGGATGTTGCCGACGAAGGGTTTTCGCGCCGGGTGCGGGATGGGGTAGAGCGGGTTCTTGGCTGCCATGGTGGTGCCTTTTCCTGGGCGGATGGGTACAGCGACGCGCTGCGGGACGCAGTATCTCGACCACCCGCCGAGGCCGCAGGACGGGTTTCCCCTAGGCAGAGCAGTCGCGCAGCATGGGCTCGCGGCCGCTCAGCGCGCGAACGCCTCGAGCTCGGCCACCCATCGGTCGAAATGCGGACACTCTCGGCGAATCCGCTCGATGCCGATCCTCTGTGCAGCGGTCGGCCCGTGGAGCCGCTTGCGATACGCCGGAAACAGCCCCTCGATCCGCTTGGATGGCGCCGTTTGCGGCGCCTCATTGATATGTTCTGGGGAATCGACGGCCGCGCGGATTGCCGCGAGGGAGGGCTCCAGACCTTTTGCCGCCATGACATCTGCCAGTACCCCAGGGTCGGCGAAGAGCCAAGCTTCGAATTCATGCAACGCGAGAAAAGTTCGAAGGTTGTCCGGCTTGCCGAAATGCTGGTCGACGGCTATCTCGATATGCCGCACCCTATCCAACGGCGACCCTCCCGCGGGTCTTGTCGACATGCCGGGAAAGTCGACCGGCAAGCCATAGTAGTCCAACATGGTCGTGACCAACGCGTCCGAGTCGCGCAGCAGCCTCCGAAGATCGCTCTCAAACTTCGCGAAGTGAGTGACGCCGCCCTTGAAATTGGGGCCGTCCTTCACCCGCTTGGTAACCAGGACGACGGGCGTGACGAAAAGCTCCGAAGGCTCGAAGAAGGGCGCAAGAACGTCCTTGACGAAGCGCTCCTCGATTTGACCTTCTACCAGTATCAGCACGCGACGCATCAGGGGCGAGCACCTAGCAGGTTCTTTTCCCAGAGCTCTCCGAGTGAGTAGTCGTCAAGCCACTGGCCCATGTCCTCGTCGCTCAGGTGCCGGAATATCGTGGCGTGATCCTGCCTGTCCACTGCCCAGACTTCATCTGGGCCGAACTGATTGACCAACGTCACGGACTGTGTGGCAACGAGCACTTGCGATTCGGTCGATGCCGAGGACAGCAAGTCCGCAAGCAAGGCCACTGCCGCAGGGTGAAGCCCCAGCTCCGGTTCGTCGAGCAACACCATTGCCGGTGGCTCGGGCTGAAGGAGCAGCGTGGCTAGGCAAATGAATCGCAGCGTGCCGTCCGAGAGCGCGTGTGCATTGAAATACGAGTCGCTGCCCTTCTCACGCCATTCGAGCCGGATCCGGGTTTCATTGAGGCGCGACGGGGCGAGCCGGAAATCATCGAAAAATGGGGCGATCTGCCGAACTGTATCCACGATGCTGCGGTAATGGTCCGGCCTCTTTTCCTGCATCCAGTAGAGAAAGGCGGCGAGGTTTTCTGCCTGGGGCTGCAGAAAGCGGTTGTCGTCTATGGACACGCTCGCTTTCATGGGCGCTGAATCGCTCGTATCGTGGAAGTGATAGACACGATAGCTGTCCAGCGCAGTCAAGGCTTGTTGGGCGCACAGGTGCGGATGCTCTCGAAGCCCCGATTCCCTGACGTTGGCGGCCACTGGAATGTCGAATGGCTTGTGCGGGGGCGGGAACCTCTTTTTGTCCTGGTAAGTTGCCTGTTCGATCCGAATGAGGAACGAGTCGTCGTCGGTCGGCAGCAGCTCGAGGTTGTAGCCGTTCGCCTCGTGCCCTTCGGCAAACTCCAGAGAAAAGGCCATCGACTTCGATGCCTTGCGCCCAAAATGCAGGAGGGTTTCGGCCCCACCCTTGGTGGCGGTGTATCCAGCCAGATTCTGCGTGACGACCTCACGCAGGAATCGAAACACCGAAATGAGATTGGACTTGCCGACGCCGTTGCCGCCGATGAACACGTTCAGTTGGCCGAGCTCCAGCGTCTGGTCCTGGATCGACTTGTAGTTCCGGATCGACAGTTTTTCCAGACGGCGCATAGCCCGGGATATTGCCATGCCTTGGACGGCAATAGCGCAACCGACCGCGTCAAGGCGGCCCGCGAGCTTATGGCGCAGGGCGCGCCATCTTGCATTCGGTGCCCTGCGCGAGCTCGTTCCCGGTATAGACCGCATCGGTCCGGAAGCCGTAGTTCGTGCCCTCCCAGCCGACCTTCACCGCCTTGCCGTCCACCGGCGCGATGGTGTTGACCACCTGCGGCAGCAGCAACTGGTGGTCTTCGGCACGCATGCGCACCGGCCCGACCGCCGAGTCGAAGCTCAGGTCTTCCAGCGCCCGTGCGACCTTGGCAGCGTCGGTGCTGCCGGCCTTGTTGATGGCGGCCGCCAGCAGGCGCGGCGTCATCTCGATGCGAGGCGCCAGGAAGTCCTTGCCCGTCTTGGCCTTGTAGGCCTTGGCGAGCGCATCCGCCTTCGGCGTCTCCGCCTGTCCCGGATGCCACTCGGCGACCCAGGTCAACTGGCCCAGCTTGGCCTGCGACACCGCCAGCACCGTGCCCGGCACCGAGCCGGCGCTGTGGTTGAAGTAGCGCAGGTTGTAGCCGGCGTCGCCCGCGGCCTTGAGCAGCAGCGTCATGTCCTGGCCCCAGTTGCCGGTGATCACCGTGTCGGCCCCCGCCTGGCGCACGTTGGCGATGTAGGGCGCGAAGTCCTTCACGCGGCCGATCGGGTGCAGCGTCTCGCCGACGAACTGGACGTCCGGCCGCGCCAGGCCCACCAACTGGCGCCCGTAGCTGGCCCACTGCTTGCCGTGCGCATAGTCCTGGTTGAGGAGGTAGGCCTTCTTGATGTCCGGCGTCTTCTTGATGTAGTTGGCCAGGGCCTTCATCTTCATCGCCGTGTTGGCCTCGGTCTGGAAGTGCCAGAAGCTGCAGGCTTTGCCTGTCAGCTCGGGGTCGATGGAAGAGTGGTTGAGCACCAGCAGCTCCTTGCCCGGATTGCGCTGGTTCCAGCGGTTGACCGACTGCACCAGTGCGGCCACCACCGAGGAACCCGAGCCGCCCGTCACGATGGCTTGCGCGCCCTGGTCGATCGCCGCCTGCAGCGCGCTCTGGCTTTCCTGCGCCGAGAGCTTGCTGTCGAACTGCAGCAGCTGCAGCTTCGTGCCGCCCAGAACGCCGCCTTTGGCGTTGATGTCCTCGACCGCGTACTGCGTGTGGGTGAGCATCAGCTCGCCGACGTTCGCGAAGGGGCCCGAGAGCGGGTCGATGTAGGCGATCTTGTAAGCCTGCTGGGCCGAGGCGGCGCCGGATGCGAGGAGGGTCGCGGCCGCGAGCGGCGCGAGGGCGCAGGGGAACTTCATGGTTTGTTCTCCGGGGATGGGTTTGGAAATGGGGACGGGGCTCAGTCGCCGCGCTCGCGCAGGCCCAGCACGCGCCACGACAGGCGCGTGAGTTCGGCCACCACTTCCTCCGGCGAGAGCCGGCCTTCGGGCCGGTACCAGCTGTAGAGGAAGCCGGGCAGGCTGAGCGCGGCCAGCGCAGTGAGCTTGGTCTCGCGAAAGTCCAGGTCGCCGTCGCGCCGTGCCTCTTCGAGCAGCGGGCAGAGGCGGTCGTAGAAGTGGTGCGCCAGCTTCTTCTGCGCCTCGATGTATTCAGGCCGGTAGACCTGCGGCTCGCGGTAGGGGAAGAAGGCGCAGGGGTGGTGCGCGACGGTGGCGCGGATCAGGCGTTCGATGCCCTCCTTCACCTTCTCCACCGCCGGACGCGGATCGCCTTCGGCGAAGTCCAGCGCGGTGAAGCAGTCGACAGCAGGGCGCCAGGACAGCGTCTCGAAGATCTCCTGCTTGTCGCGAAAGTAGTAGTAGACGAAGGGCTTGGTGACGTCGAGCGCGCGCACGATCTGCGCCATGGTCGTGTTGGCGTAGCCCTGTGCGGCGAAGAGCTGGGCGGCGGCCTGCAGGATGCGCTCGCGCTGCGCGTCGGTGCCGGCGGTGGCCACCCGCTGGCGCCCGGTGCCCTGCGGCTGGTCGGTGCGCGCAGAGGGTTTGTGCGGTGTCGCCGAGGTTATACCCATGGGTAGGATTGTTGGAGCACCATGCGGGGCCCGGCCCTATCGATAACCCTGTGAGATTGACGCCATGGAGACAATGACGCTTCCCGACCGTCCGCAGCAGCCTCTGCACGAGTACCTCCGCACGCATGCGCGCGAGCGCGGGGCGCATGCGGCCTGCGTCTGGTACGGGCGCAGGATCAGCTACGCCGAGCTGGACGCCGCCAGCGATGCCTTCGCGGCGCGGCTGCAGGCGCTCGGCGTGACAAAGGGCGATCCGGTGGTGCTCTTCCTCAACAACTGTCCGCAGTACCTCGCGGCGCACTATGGGATCCAGAAGATCGGCGCCATCGTCTGCCCGAGCGGGCCGCTCAACAAGGAGCACGAACTGGCCTACCAGGTGGGCGACCTGAAGGCGCGGGTGATCGTCGCCGCTTCCTCGCTGCTGCCGGTGGTCGACAAGGCGCGCGAAGGCAGCACGCTCGCGCACGTGTTCGTGGTGCACTACGCCGACCTGCTGCCGGAGTCGTCCACGCTCGACTTGCCTGCCGACCTGGTGGCGGCGCAGCGCGAGCCGCGCACGGTGCCGGCAGGTTGCGAAGACTTCCTCGCCGTCACGCGAAGCGGCGAACGCCCGGCGCCGGTCGAACTTTCGATGGACGACGTGGCGCTCATGACCTACACCTCCGGCACCACCGGCCTGCCCAAGGGGGCGATGCTGAGCTACGGCAACGCGCTCTTCAAGACGCGTGCCGCGGCCGATTGCAATGGCGTGGGAGCGGACGACGTGCTGCTCTCCGTCGCGCCCCTGTACCACATCGCCGGCATGCTGATGGGCGTCAACGTGCCGGTACTCACCGGCGCCACGTCGGTGCTGCTGCACCGCTTCGAGCCGCGCGCCGTGCTGCAGGCCATCGAGCGCCTCCGCGTGAGCTGGTGGTACAGCATCGCGCCGATGAACGTGGCCTGCATGCAGGTCGAAGGCGCGGCGGGCTTCGACCTGGCCAGCCTGCGCATGAATCCGGTCACCAGTTTCGGCATCGCCTTCACCGAGCCGCTGGCGGCCCAATGGCGCGGGCTCGCGAAGAACTGCACCTCCTTCGAGGCGGCCTACGGCCTGTCGGAGACCCACACCTGCGACACCTACACCCCGCACCATGCGCCGCGCTGGGGCACGCAGGGCGTGGCGGTGCCGGGTGTGACGATCCGCATCGTCGATCCCGACACGGGCGCGGACCGGCCGGTAGGCGACATCGGCGAGATCGTGCTCACCAGCCCCGGCACCTTCAAGGGCTACTGGAACAAGCCCGAGGCCACGGCCGCCACCCTGCGGGGCGGCTGGGTGCACACCGGCGACATGGGCAAGCTCGATGCGGACGGCTACCTCACTTTCATCGGCCGCTTCAAGGAAATGATCAAAGTCTCGGGCTACAGCGTGTTCCCCGAGGAGGTGGAGAGCATCCTCATCAAGCACCCGGCCGTGGCGCAGGCCGCGGTGATCGGCGAGTCGGACGCGGAGAAGGGCGAGGTGGTCAAGGCCTTCATCGTGAAGAAGCCCGGTGCCGCGCTGGAGGCCGAGGCACTGGTGGCGTGGGCGCGCGAGAACATGGCCAGCTACAAGGCGCCGCGCCATGTGCGCTTCATCGATGCGCTGCCGACCACCGGCGCCGGCAAGGTGCTGCGGCGGCTGTTGAAGGACGCGGGCTGAAGACGAACATGTTCAAGAAGATCCTGATTGCCAACCGCGGCGAGATCGCTGTCCGGTTGGTGCGTGCGCTGCGCGACCTGGGCATCGGCAGCGTGGCCGTTCACGCGAAGGACGATGCGCAGGCCTTGCACGTGCGCATGGCCGACACCGCCGTGCCGCTGGCCGCGACGGGTCCCGCGGCCTATCTCGATGGCGATGCCCTGATCGCGGTGGCGCGTGCGCAGGGCTGCGATGCGGTGCATCCCGGCTATGGCTTCCTCAGCGAGCGGGCCGATTTCGCGCAGGCCTGCGCCGACGCGGGCTTGTGCTTCATCGGGCCGACTCCGGAGCAGCTCGCGCTGTTCGGCGACAAGGCGCGGGCGCGGGCCCTCGCGCAGCAATGCGACGTGCCGGTGATGCCGGGCAGCGAGGGCGCGGTGACGCTGGCGCAGGCGCAGGCTTTCTTCGCCGCGCAGCAGGCCGATGGTGGAGGCGTCATGGTGAAGGCCCTCGGCGGCGGCGGGGGCCGCGGCATGCGCGCGGTGCTGAAGGCCGAGGAGCTGCCCGAGGCGCATGCGCGCTGCACGTCCGAGGCCAAGGCGGCCTTCGGCGTGGAGGGCGTGTATGTCGAGCGCCTGATGCGGCGCGCCCGCCATGTCGAGATCCAGGTGCTGGGCGACGGCCGCGAGGTCGCCAGCCTGGGCGATCGCGAATGCACGCTGCAGCGGCGCTTCCAGAAGCTGGTCGAGATCGCGCCCAGCCCCACGTTGCCGCCGGCGCTGCGCGAGCGCCTGACGCAGGCCGCGCTGCGCATGGCGAAGGCGGTGGGGTACCAGGGGCTCGGCACCTTCGAATTCCTGGTGGACGAGGAGGCCGCGCGCCTGCCCTTCGTCTTCATCGAGGCCAACCCGCGGCTGCAGGTGGAGCACACCGTGACCGAGGCGGTCACCGGCCTCGACCTGGTGCAGCTGCAGATCGGCGTGGCGGCCGGGCAGAGCCTGGCCGAGCTGGGCATCGAGGCCGACCGCAGCGCGCCGCAGCGCGGCTTCGCGGTGCAATGGCGCATCAACGCCGAGACGCTGGACGCGCAGGGGCAGGCGCGCCCGGCCGGCGGCGTGCTGTCGCGCTTCGAGCTCCCGGCCGGCCCCGGCGTGCGCGTCGACACCCAGGGCTACGCCGGGCTCGCGCCTTCGCCGCACTACGACACGCTGCTGGCCAAGCTGATCGTGCATGCCGCTTCGCCGCGCTTCGAAGACGTCTTGCGGCGCTCGCAGCGTGCGTTGGAGGAATGCCGCATCGAAGGCATCCCGACCAACCTCGGCCTGCTGCGCGCGATCGGCGAGCGCCCCGAGTTCGCGTCGCAGGCGCTGCACACGCGCTTCGTCGAGGCCCAGTTGTCCGACCTGCTGGCGGCGGCTTCCCGCATCGACGCGACGGCCGAACGCGCGGCGCATCCGCCTGCCGCCCGCGGGAAGCCGGCGCCGGTCGAGCAGCCCGACGACGGCGGTCTGGTGGTGCGGGCGCCCATGCCGGCACGCCTGGTGCAGTTCGAGGTCGAGGTGGGCGAGGTGCTGCCGGCCGGCGCGCAACTGGGCGTGCTCGAGGCCATGAAGATGGAGCACGTGCTGCATGCGCCCGTGGCGGGCCGCGTGGTGGCGCTGCTGGGCGCGCCGGGCGACTACCTGGTCGCGGGCCAATCCCTCCTGCGCCTGGAGCCGGTGGATGCCCAGGCCGTGCGGGCCGAGGCCCAGGCCGAGCAGGACCTCGACGCGATCCGCTCCGACCTCCAGAAGGTGATCGACCGCCACGCCTTCACGCTCGATGCGAACCGCGCCGCCGCGGTCGCGAAGCGCCAGGCGCAGGGCGGCCGCACTGCGCGCGCCAACATCGCGGACCTGTGCGACCTGGCCGCGGACCCTGGCAACTTCACCGAGTACGGCGCGCTGGCCATCGCCGCGCAGACCCGCCGCCGCGCGCTGGAGGACCTGATCGCCAACACGCCGGCCGACGGCATGGTGACGGGCATCGGCAGCATCAACGCCAGCCAGTTCGGGTCCGAGAAGTCGCGCTGCGTGGTGATGGCCTACGACTACACCGTGCTGGCCGGTACGCAGGGCCTGCGCAACCACCAGAAGACCGACCGCATGCTGGGCATCGCGCACCGGCTCGGTTTGCCGGTGGTGCTGTTCGCCGAGGGAGGTGGGGGACGGCCGGGCGACACCGACATGCCGATCGTGGCCGGTCTCAACAACCACACCTTCAGCCAGTTCGCCGCGCTCTCCGGCAAGGTGCCGGTGGTGGGCATCGTGCACGGCCGCTGCTTCGCGGGCAACGCGGCGCTGCTGGGGTGTGCCGACGTGATCATCGCCACCGAGGCCAGCAACATCGGCATGAGCGGGCCCGCGATGATCGAGGGCGGCGGCCTTGGCAGCTTCGCGCCGGAGCAGATCGGGCCGAGCAGCGTGCAGTCGCGCAACGGCGTGATCGACATCCTGGTGAAAGACGAAGCCGAGGCGGTGGCCGCGGCGAAGCAGTACCTCTCGTACTTCCAGGGCGCGACAGGCGATTGGCAGTGCGCCGATCCGCGCGTGCTGCGCCACGCGGTGCCCGAGAACCGCCTGCGCGTCTACGACATGCGTGCCGCCATGCGCGGCGTGGCGGACACCGGCTCGCTGCTCGAACTGCGCGCCGGCTTCGGCGCCGGCATCGTGACCGCGCTGGCGCGCATCGAAGGCCAGCCGGTCGGCTTGCTCGCGAACAATCCGCACCACCTCGGCGGCGCGATCGACGTGGAGGCGGCCGACAAGGCGGCGCGCTTCATGCAGCTGTGCAACGCGCACGGGCTGCCGCTGGTGGCCTTGTGCGACACACCGGGCTTCATGGTCGGCCCCGACATCGAGGCGCAGGCGCAGGTGCGCCACGTATGCCGCATGTTCATGGTGGCCTCGCACCTGCGCGTGCCCTACTTCGCGGTGGTGCTGCGCAAGGGCTATGGCCTGGGCGCGCAGGCGATGACGGCCGGCGGCTTCGACGCGCCGGTCTTCACCGTCGCGTGGCCCACCGGCGAATTCGGCGCGATGGGGCTGGAGGGGGCGGTACGGCTGGGCTTTCGCAAGGAGCTGGAGGCGGTGGCCGAGGGCGCCGAGCGCGACGCCCTGTTTCGCCGGCTGGTGGCGCAGCAATACGCGAACGGCGAGGCGATCCACATGGCGCAGACGCTGGAGATCGACGCGGTGATCGACCCGGCCGAGACGCGTGCCTGGCTGGTGCGCGGGCTGGCCTCGGCCTCGGCGGCACAGCGTGCGCCGGCGCCTTACGTGGACACCTGGTAGGACTGTCAGGGGCCGCACCAAGCCCCGCGCGCTGCGGGCCGAAGGCGGCTTCCGTACACTGGGCCGCTTTGCGCCGGGGCCCGCATGGACCATTCACGACGACGCTTCGCCCTTGCAGGGTTCGCGCAGGGCGCGGGCCTGGGCCTGCTGGCGGGCCTTTTGCATCGGGCACAGGCGCAGCCGAAGCACGCCGCACAGGTGCATTGGGCCGCGAGCTGGGCCGGCGCGCCGCTGGACTACCGGCCGGCGCCCCTTTTTCCGGGCTTGCCCGCGCCGCCGGTCGAACCGCGCCGTTTCGGCAGCGAGAGCCTGCGCCAGCGCATGGTGTCCACGCTCGGCGGGACGCAGGTGCGCATCCGTTTCTCCAATCTGTTCGGCCGGCAGCCCTTGCACGTCCTGGAGGCCAGCGTGGGGCTGAGCACCGGCGCGGATGCCGTCTCGCCCGGGAGCCTGGAGCGCCTGCGCTTCGGCGGCCGTGCCCTGCTGACCGTCCCGCCGGGACAGGAGGCCTGGAGCGACGCCACGCGGCTGGCGGTGGCGCCCGGGCAATCGGTGGCGGTGAGCTACCAGGTGCAGGCGGGCACGCCGTTCGCGACGCGGCATGTGATGGCGAGTACGGTGAGCGTGTCGGGTCCTGCCGTGATGCGTGCGAGCTGGCCCGGCGCGATGCCCTCGCCCTTCAGTCACGTCGTCACCGGGCTGGACGTCGCCGCCCGCACCGTGCCGCGGGTGATCGTGGCCTTCGGCG
The DNA here is from genome assembly GCF_039541515.1 of Variovorax defluvii. Classification (NCBI taxonomy): domain Bacteria; kingdom Pseudomonadati; phylum Pseudomonadota; class Betaproteobacteria; order Burkholderiales; family Comamonadaceae; genus Variovorax; species Variovorax defluvii. Next base: position 120,201 of record NZ_BAABGJ010000081.1, on the reverse strand, counting down.
ATTCGATCACCCAGGGCGCGGCCGATGTGTCGCAGGACAGCTATCCGGACCGCCTGGCCGTGCGCCTGCGCCAGCTGGGGGGCGGCGACGGCGGGTTCGCGGTGATCAACGCCGGCATCGGCGGCAACCGGCTGCTGCTGGACGGCACCGGTCCGCGCGCGCTGGACCGCTTCCGGCGCGATGCGCTGGGCCAGAGCGGCGTGACGCACGTGATCGTGCTGATCGGCATCAACGACATCGGGATCAGCCTGCCGGAGCCGATCCAGGCGCTGTCGCCGGCGTTCCGCGCGGCCAGCGCCGAGCAACTGGCGGCCGGCTTGCAGCAACTGGTCGATCAGGCGCGCGGGCAGGGCGTGAAGGTGCTGCTCGGCACCATCACCCCCTTCAAGGGCGCGGCCTACTGGAGCGAAGAGAAGGAACAGCGGCGGCAGGCGCTGAACCGATGGATCCGCGGCCAGCAGGGCGTGGACGGCATCGTGGATTTCGACCGCGCCCTGCGCGACCCCGCCGACCCGGCGGCCATGAAGCCCGCCTGCGACAGCGGCGACCACCTGCATCCCGGCCCCGCCGGCTATGCGGCCATGGCCGACGCGATCGACCTGCGGGAGCTGCAGGAATAGCGCCGCGGCTGCAACAAAAAGCGACACGGCTTTACAAAACACTTCAGACGAGGCTTACAACGGCTTCACACGGCGCGCGGAGGATGAAGGCTCCTCCAACAACTCATGAGGTGCATACCCATGAAAAAACTCGCGATCTCCCTTGCCGTCGGCGCTGCCTCCCTGCTGTCCCTGGGCGCGGCCGTGACCCTGCCCACGACGGCCCAGGCCCAGCCGGCCGTCATCATCAAGACGCCGCCGCCTCCGCCGCGCTCCGAGCGCGTACCCCCGCCGCGGCGCGGCTATGCCTGGGCGCCGGGCCACTGGGAATGGCGCAGCGGCCGCCATGTCTGGGTCGCCGGCCATTGGGTGCGGGCGCGGCCGGGCTATGCCTATCGCGCGCCGGAATGGCGCGAGCGTGACGGACGCTGGGAATACAACCGCGGCCGCTGGGACCGTGACCGCGACGGTGTGCCGAACCGCATGGACCGCGATCGTGACGGCGACGGCGTGCCGAACCGTTACGACAACCGGCCGAACAATCCCAACAGAAGCTGACGAGCCGAGCCCGGTGAACGAAGCCCGCCCTGCCCGGCGGGCTTTTTTGTTCCGTCGCTCAGAAGAGGCGGAAGACCAGCGGCATCAGCAGCGCCGCCAGCACCACCTGAAGGCCCAGCGCCAGCCCCGCATAGGCCCCTGCGTCCGCGTTCACGTGCAGTGCGCGCGCCGCGCCGATGCCGTGGGCGGCGGTGCCCAGCGCGAAGCCCCGCGCTGCGTAGCCGGGCGCATCGGCGCCGATGCCCAGCGCATCGAACAGGTACTTGCCCGAGAGCGCGCCGATCATGCCGGTGAGCACGGCGAAGACCGCCGACAGCGCCGGGATGCCGCCGATCTTCTCGGAGATGCCCATCGCCACCGGCGCGGTCACCGACTTGGGCGCCAGCGAGAGCACCACCTCGTGCGGCAGACCCACGGCCCAGCCCAGCGCGACCGCCGAGGCGGCCGCCGCGATGCCGCCCAGCAGGGCCGCCAGCAGCACGCGGCCGAAGCGCGCTTTCAGCTCCGCACGCCGTTGCCACAGGGGCCAGGCCAGGGCGACCACCGCCGGCCCCAGCAGGAAGTGGATGAACTGCGCGCCGGCGAAGTAGGTCGGGTAGTCGACGCCGGTGGCGAGCAGCCCGGCGGCCAGCGCGATCACCGACCAGAGCACCGGGTTGGCCCAGGGCGCGCTGCCCAGGCGGACGTAGGCGGCATTGGCCAGCAGGTACACCACCAGCGTGGCCGTGAGGCCGAAGAGCGGTGTGGCCGAGAGGTAGATCCAGAGTTCGACGAAGCGCGGCATGGCGTCTCAGTCCTGCGACCTTCCGCGGTCCGGCCAGTAGAGGACCGTGGCCGTCACCGCCAGGCCGATCCAGGTCGAGATCGCGATCACGAAGAGCATGCGGCCGCCGTACTGGGCCAGCAGCGCCAGGTGCGTCATCACGCCGACGCCCACCGGGACGAAGAGCAGCGACAGGTGCGACAGCAGGAAGCCCGCGCATTCGGCCACCGGCTCGCGCACGATGTCGAAGTTGAGCGCGGCCAGCAGCAGGACGAGGCCGAGCACGGGCCCCGGCAGCGGCAGCGACAGCCCGCGCGACAGCACTTCGCCGATCGACTGCAGCACCAGAAGCCAGGCGAGACCGCGCAGTCCCTGCATGTCAGAAGCGTGGCAGCTCGCCGTGAGGTATGGGTTGCCCCGCGCGGAACACCTGCTTGCCGTACTCGGCGCAGCGCTGCAGCGTGGGAATGGCTTTGCCCGGATTGAGCAGGCCGGCCGGATCGAAGGCGCGCTTCACGCCGAACATCTGCTCGTTCTCCTCGGCGGTGAACTGCACGCACATGCTGTTGAGCTTCTCGACCCCCACGCCGTGCTCGCCCGAGACGGTGCCGCCCATGGCGACGCTGGTCTCCAGGATGTCGGCGCCGAACAGCTCGCAGCGGTGCAGCTCGTCGGGGTCGTTGGCGTCGAAGAGCACCAGCGGGTGCAGGTTGCCGTCGCCGGCGTGGAAGACGTTGCAGCAGCGCAGGCCGTACTTCTTCTCCATCTCCTGGATGGCGAGCAGGATGTCGGCCAGGCGCTTGCGCGGGATGGTCGAGTCCAGGCACATGTAGTCGGGGCTGATGCGGCCGGAGGCGGGGAAGGCGTTCTTGCGGCCGCTCCAGAAGCGCAGCCGCTCCTCCTCGCTGGTGCTGACGGAGATGGCGGTGGCGCCGGCACTGCGGAGCACGGCGCTCATGAGTCCGATTTCCTCTTCCACTTCTTCCGGCGTGCCGTCGGATTCGCACAGCAGGATGGCCGCGGCCTCGAGGTCGTAGCCGGCATGCACGAAGTCCTCGACCGCGGCGGTCATGGGCTTGTCCATCATCTCCAGCCCGGCGGGGATGATGCCCTCCGCGATCACCGCGGCCACCGCGTCGCCGGCCTTGCGCACGTCGTCGAAGCTGGCCATGATGCAGCGCGCCAGCTGTGGCCGGGGCACCAGCTTCACGGTGACCTCGGTGGTCACGGCCAGCATGCCCTCGCTGCCCACCACCAGGGACAGCAGGTCCAGGCCCGCGCAGTCCAGCGCCTCGCTGCCGAATTCCACCCGCTCGCCCTCGGCGGTGAAGCCGCGCACGCGCAGCACGTTGTGCAGCGTCAGGCCGTACTTGAGGCAGTGCACGCCGCCGGAGTTCTCGGCCACGTTGCCGCCGATGGTGCAGGCGATCTGGCTGGAGGGGTCGGGCGCGTAGTAGAGGTTGAAGGGCGCGGCCGCCTCGCTGATGGCGAGGTTGCGCACGCCGCATTGCACGAGCGCCGTGCGGCCGATCGGATCGATTTCGAGGATGCGGTTGAACTTGGCCAGCGACAGCGTCACGCCCTCGGCATGCGGCATGGCGCCGCCCGACAGCCCGGTGCCGGCACCGCGCGCGACCACCGGAACGCCGAGCCGGTGGCAGGCCTTGAGCACAGCGGCGACCTGCTCTTCGGTCTCCGGCAGCGCGACCGCGAGCGGACGCTGCCGGTAGGCCGTGAGGCCGTCGCACTCGTAGGGCGTCGTGTCCTCGGGTTGCCAGAGCAGCGCATGCGCGGGCAGGCAGGCCTGCAACGCGCGCACCACCTGCGACTGGCGCTTTGCGGCCCGGCGCCGCGCTTTGGGGTTCGGGGTGTCGGGTGCGTTCATGGTTCGGTGTCGGTGGCGGTGATTGTCGGCGCCCTACTTGAAGACCACCGTGCGGTGGCCGTTGAGCAGCACGCGGTGCTCGCTGTGCCACTTCACGGCACGCGCCAGCACCTGCGTCTCGGTGTCGCGGCCGCGGGCGGTGAGGTCCTCCACCGTGTCGGTGTGGTCGGCGCGCTCCACGTCCTGTTCGATGATGGGGCCCTCGTCGAGGTCGGCCGTCACGTAGTGCGCGGTGGCGCCGATCAGCTTCACGCCGCGGTCGTGCGCCTGGTAGTAGGGCTTGGCGCCCTTGAAGCTGGGCAGGAAGGAATGGTGGATGTTGATCGCGCGGCCCGCGAGCTGGGTGCACAGCTCGTTGCTGAGGATCTGCATGTAGCGCGCCAGCACCACCAGCTCGGCACCCTCGGCCTCGATGATCTCCAGCTGCTTCGCCTCGGCCTGGGCCTTGGTGGCGGCGCTCACGGGGATGTGGTGGAAGGGCACGTTGTAGCTGGCGGCGAGCTGGTAGAAGTCGCGGTGGTTCGAGATGATGGCGCGCACGTCGATGGCGAGCAGGCCGCTCTTCCAGCGGAACAGCAGGTCGTTGAGGCAATGGCCTTCCTTGCTGACCAGGATCACGGTTTTCATCGGCTCGGCGGCCACGTGCAACTTCCAGTGCATGCCGAAGCTCTGGGCCAGCCCGGCGATCTGTTCGCGCAGCGTGGCCTCGGACTGCTCGCCGCAGGCGAAGCGCACGCGCATGAAGAACAAGCCGGTGCCGTGGTCGTTGTACTGGGCCGCTTCTTCGATGTTGCCGCCGCGTTCGAGCAGGAAGCCCGAGACCGCGTGGACGATGCCGGTGCGGTCGGGGCAGGACAGGGTGAGGATGTAGGCGCAGCTCATAAGGGGCAGGATTGTCGCAGCCCCGGAAACAGCGTGAATAGGCCCCTGGCGCAGCCGGTGCCAAAATGCCCATTCCCTCAGCGCCAACCGGCAGGAGCGAACAGCATGGCCTACAACGACTTCCGCATGGACAACCAGTGGCTGCCCTTCACCCCCAACCGGCACTTCCGCAAGGACCCGCGGGTCTTCGTGGCGGCCGACGGCATGGAGTTCACCACGCACGACGGACGCAAGGTGATCGACGGGATCTCCTCGCTGTGGTGCGTGGGCGCGGGGCACAACCGCCAGCCCATCAACGAGGCCATCAAGGCGCAGCTGGACACGCTGGACTACGCCACCGCCTTCCAGGTCAGCAACGACAAGGCTTTCCGTGCGGCGGAGATGATCGCGGCGATGGCGCCCGGCGACCTCAACAAGGTGCTCTTCTGCAACTCCGGCAGTGAGGCGGCCGACACCTCGCTGAAGGTGGCGCTGGCCTACCACCGGGCGCGCGGCGAGGGGCACCGCAACGTCTTCATCGGCCGCGAGAAGGGCTACCACGGCGTGGGCTTCGGCGGCATGTCGGTGGGCGGCATTCCGGGCAATCGCAAGGTGTTCGGCTCGGCCTTCCTTCCGCGCGTGGACCATATGCGCTTCATCCACGACCCGGTGAACCATGCCTACATCCACAACCAGGAGCCGGTGTGGGCCGAAGACCCGCTGGCCGAGCTCGAGCAGCGCATCCTGCCGCTGCACGACCCGAGCAACGTGGCGGCGATCATCGTCGAGCCGGTGGCCGGCTCGGCCGGCTGGTACGTGCCGCCCCAGGGCTACCTGCAGAAGCTGCGCGAGATCTGCGACAAGCACGGCATCCTGCTGATCTTCGACGAGGTGATCACCGGCTTCGGCCGCATGGGCACGAACTTCGCGTCCGACTTCTACGGCGTGGTGCCCGACATGCTCAACTTCGCCAAGTGCGTGACCAACGGCGTGATCCCGCTGGGCGGCGTGATCTGCCGCGACAAGCTCTATGACGCGATGATGAACACCTCGGCGCCCGAGCACGTCGTGGAGTTCTTCCATGGCTACACCTACTCGGGCCACCCGGTGGCCTGCGCGGCGGCGATCGCGACGCTGGACCTGTTCGCGAAGGAAAAGCTGTTCGCGCGCGCTGGCGAGATGGCCCCGGTGCTGGGCGATGCCTTCCACGCCACCTTCAAGGGCCTGCCCAACGTGGTCAGCATCCGCAGCCTGGGGCTGGCCGCGGCGGTGGAGTTCGCACCCATTGCGGGCGCGCCGGGCAAGCGGGCCTACGACATCTTCCTCGACTGCTTCCACAAGGGTGCGCTGGTGCGCCCGGCGGGGGACGTGATCGTGATCGCGCCGCCCTACGTGGTGGAGAAGTCGCACATCGAGACGCTGGTCGGCACGCTGGCGGATTCGATCCGCAGGCACGCCTGAACCAGGGCGTCGGCGTTCCCGTTCTTCAGCGTTTGGGCTCGGCCTGCGCGCGCAGCGCCGCGCAATAGTCCTTCTCGGGCAGCGCAGGCGTCTGCCACACGGCGTCGAAGGCCCCCGGCTCGCGCGGCGCGCCCGACGGGGCGCCGGCCTGCAGCTGCACCGTCTTGACCGCCAGATCGCTGGGCAGGTGCTGCGGCACGCCCAGGCCCTTGGCGCTGTGGCCGGCGCCGCTGAGCAGCACCACCGTCTTGCCCGGCACGCGCGCCTGGAGGATGGTCTGAGCCATGGCACGGTCGCGTGCGATCTGGATGCGCGTCATGGGCCTGATCTGCGACTCGGGCAGCAGGTCGCAGTGCCCGCTGCGCACGGCCTCCTGCTGGGCCTTGTGCGCTTCGGCGCCGAGCTGCGCGTCCAGGGACACGTCGGCCATCGCGTCCCGCATGCGTGCGCGCGGGAGGTTGGCGCCCAGCACCGGCACGCCGGCGCGCACCGCGGCCATCACGGCCGGGCCATAGGCCGCCCAGGGCCAGGCTTTGTCGTTCCAGCCCAGGGCCTCCTGCACCTGGGCCTCGGTCGAGGCGGGGTCCATGAGGACGGTGCTGTGGCCTTCCTCCGCCATCTCGATCGCCAGCGCCGCCAGGCGGCCGCGCGCGGCCAGGGTCTCGACCGCCTGCCGCTCGATGTCCTGGTGCTCGGCCGCATCGTGCTGCTCGCCCAGCAGCAAGGCGTCGGCCGGCAGCAGGGACAGGACGCGGCGGGGGATCGGCGTGTCCGCTCCCATGGGCGCGAACCCGGCGCAGCCTGCGAGCAGGGCCAGCATCAGAGAGAGGGACAGGCCGGCGTGCAGCCGGGGAGGGCGTCGGGGCATCGAGCCATACTAAGCGACGGCGGCCGCGACCGGCAGCCCTCCGTCGCCTCTTCCGCTTGTCCGTGCCCCCGTCCCGCTTGACCCTGCGCATCCTTGCCACCCTGTTGCTCGCGCTCCTGGCTGCGCTCGCCTGTCTGGCATTGCACACGCCCCTGCCCTGGATGATCGGGCCGTTGCTGGCGGTCTCCCTGGCCTCCATCGCCGGAGCGCCGACCGCCAGCTACACCCCTTTGCGCAACGCCGGGCAATGGGCGATCGGGACGGCGCTCGGGCTGTATTTCACGTCGGAGATGGTGGGGCTGGTGGCCGGTCTCTGGTGGGCCATCGTGCTCGCGATCGCCTGGGCGCTCGGCCTGGGCTGGCTGTTCGGGCGCTGGCTCTACGGCGCGCACGCTGCGAGGATGCCGCATATCCCGGTCCGCTCCATGAAAGCCACGACTTACTTCTCCGGCGCGATCGGCGGGGCGTCGGAGATGACGCTGCTGGCCGAGCGGGTGGGCGCACGCACCGATCTGGTGGCGGCCGCCCACAGCGTGCGGCTGGTGGTGGTGACGGTGCTCATTCCCTTCGCCATGCAATGGAGCGGGCTGCACGGCCTGGAGATCCATGCGGCCGGGCCGCGGGACGTGCGCTGGGGCGGCCTGGCCTTGCTGGTGCTGGCGACGGGCGCCGGCGGGCTGGCGATGCGATTGGCCGGGCGCACCAACCCTTGGTTCATCGGGCCGCTGGTCGTGTCCTTGGGCTTCACCGTGGCCGGACACCCGCTGTCGGCGGTGCCGGCCTGGGTGTCCAATGCGGCCCAACTCGTGATTGCCGTCAGCCTGGGGGTGCGCTTCAGCCGGGAGTTCCTGCACACGGCGCCGCGCTGGCTGGCGGCGGTGGCCGGGGGAACGGTGGGGATGATCGTGGTCTGCGCCGCGTTCGCCTGGCTGCTGGCCTGGGCGACCGGGCTGCATCCCGCCACGCTGCTGCTCGGCACCTCGCCCGGCGGCATCGCCGAGATGGCGATCACCGCGAAGGTGCTTCAGCTCGGGGTGCCCGTGGTGACGGCCTTCCAGGTGTGCCGGCTGGTGGCGGTCCTGCTGATCGTCGGGCCGATGTACGGCTGGCTGTACGAGAAAAAGCCCCCGGCTTAGTGGACCAGCACGGGGGTGTGGGCGAGTTCGGCGTAGCCTTCGAGGGTGTCCTCGACCTCTTCCTGCGTCGGCGTGTTGAGTTGCCAGGCAGCGATCTGTTGCTGGAACAGCTCCGCCCAGGAACCGTCGAGGTAGACCTCCTTGCCGGAGCGCTTGTCCACGATCTCGAAGCCGTGGCGGGCCAGGGCGGGCACGTTGGGCGCCAGCGGCTGGTCGTCCTCGGTCGGTTGCACGTGCACGACGACAAAGGAGTCGGAGTCGTAAAGCATTTGCATGGCGGGTCCAGTGCGTGAGTCGATGGCCTTCATCTTGTTTAGATAGCCATCAACACGCCAGTTTCAAGAAGAGCTGTTGTTTTGTAGGCACGGGCCGTGAGTTTTTGTGCACTCCTGCGGCTCAGGGGCGCGCGCCCTGCGCGTCGCGCAACTGGAAATCGGCGAAGTCGCCGTTGGACTGGGTCTGGCGGATGCGCACCGGCAGGTATCCGAGCGCCGGGGCGATCCAGAGTTCCACCTTGTCGTCGAAGGGCTTGCGCGGGTTGCGGGTGAGCTTGCGGGCCTCGAATTCCCCGGCGGGCAGGCTCAGGTGCTCGTTCTCATCCACCTTGAAGATCCAGAGGTCGGCATCGCGCGGCCCCGCGGTCTGGATGGCAAAGGCGGACCCGGGTGGATAGCGCGCCGGGTCACCCGCCAGCAGGGCACCCAGTTGCATGATGACGCTCAGCCGGTCCTGCGCGCCCGGCAGTAGCGGCACGCTCGGCGCGTTGTTGCTGAAGACGATCTGGCCCTGGTCGCGCATGAAATGCGAGGCGACTTCGCTGCGGCGCTTGTCCGAGAAGCGCACCGGCTCGATGCCGCCCGGCCCGATGTTGCCGCTGCTGTGCTGGCTGCGGATGGTCTTGAAGAGGAACGTCAGCGAAAGCTGGGCGTCGTATTGCTGTCCGTCCTGCTGCCAGACCAGCTTGCCGAACACCCCCTGCATGGGCGCCGCGCCGAGCTGGCCGGTCACCGCGAAGGCAAGCTGCACAGGGCCCGGCACCTGGATGGGCGCCGGCGCCTCGGCGGCGCCGCCGGCGGTCCCGATGCCGGCCCCGCCGGAAGGTGACGGGGCCACGCCTGTCGGATCGCCAGCGCCCGGGCCGAGCGCCGCTTCGGCGGTGGCAGGCTCTGCCGGGGCGGGGGCTTCGGCGGGCACCGGGGTGTCGGGAGCCGGGCTTTCCGCGACCGGTGGACTGGGTGCGCGGGGCGCGGGCGCGGGTGGCCGCGGTCGCACGAGCCTGGGCGTGGGCGGCTTGGCGGCGACCGGCGGGGGCGGCTCCGGGGCCGGGGCCGGCGGCGCGAGAACGATCGTTCGCGTGCTGAACTTGGCGGCCACGGGCGAGGGATGCGGTCCCGCCCCCGTGGGGGCCAGGGCCAGCAATGCCAGGTGGGCGAGCAGCACTGCGGCTGCCAGCAGCGCCAGCGTGCGCCAGGGCACACCGGGCATGTCAGGCGAGACGGGGGAGGCAGGGCGGCGCAGGCGCATCGAGGAGTGGGACCGGAGGCCGCTGCCAAGGTTCAGCTCGGTACACTGCCGCCGTCCAACCAGTTTAGGGCAGTGCGATGCGGGGCCCGCATTCCGCGCCTTCGTCGTCCCTCTTTCTCCCATGAAACTCGCCACCCTCCATGACGGCTCGCGCGATGGCCAATTGGTCGTCGTCTCGCGCGACCTCGCAAGTGCCCATTACGCCACCGGCATCGCCCACCGCCTGCAGCAGGCGCTCGACGACTGGGGCTTCATCAGCCCGCAGCTACAGGACCTGTCGGACCAGCTCAATGCCGGCCGCGCGCGCCACGCCTTCCCCTTCGATCCCGCCCAGTGCATGGCGCCCTTGCCGCGCGCTTACCAGTGGGCCGACGGCTCGGCCTACCTCAACCACGTGGAGCTGGTGCGCAAGGCGCGCAACGCCGAGGTGCCCGAGAGCTTCTACACCGACCCGCTGATGTACCAGGGCGGCAGCGACGACTTCATCGGCCCTTGCAGCCGCATCGTGGTGCCCAGCGAAGCATTCGGCATCGACTTCGAGGCCGAGATCGCCGTCGTCACGGGCGACGTGAAGATGGGCGCCACGCCCGAGCAGGCGCTGGACGGCATCCGCCTGCTGATGCTGGCCAACGACGTGAGCCTGCGCAACCTGATCCCGGCCGAGCTGGCCAAGGGCTTCGGCTTCTTCCAGAGCAAGCCGGCCACCGCGTTCAGCCCGGTGGCCGTCACCCCTGACGAGCTGGGCGACGCCTGGCAGGGCGGCCGCGTGCACCTCACGCTGCAGAGCACCTGGAACGGCCGCAAGGTCGGGATGTGCGATGCCGGTGAGGAGATGAGTTTCCACTTCGGCCAGCTCATCGCGCACATCGCCAGGACGCGCAACGTGCGCGCCGGCAGCATCGTGGGCAGCGGCACGGTCAGCAACAAGGGCGTCGAGCGGAACGGCCGCATGGAATGGCCCAAGGGCTACAGCTGCATTGCCGAGAAGCGCTGCATCGAGACCATCCAGGACGGCAAGCCCTCCACCGAGTTCATGAAGTACGGTGACACCATCCGGATCGAGATGAAGGGCAGGGACGGGCAGTCGATCTTCGGGGCGATCGATCAGGAGGTGGTGGCGCCCGGGGCGGAAAATGGATGTCTGTGAAAGACCGATGTCGGCAAGACGTGTACCGGGATCACTGCGATTCGAGCGATCACATCGGCGGCAAGTTGTTCAGCGCCCCGATCAACAGGGAAGCAAACAGCAGAATTTGTGCAGGCCGCGCAATAGCTGCGAGCGAGGTGAGCAAGACGTCATTCACAGCGTCGACGAAGACGCTCGTCTGCGTATCCGGGAAATGGCCATAGTAGGTGTCGGGATCGGGGCATGGCACCTGGTGCTCCCAATCCGGCGTGGTGGCGTACTTCTTCTCGACGTCCACCCCTTGCCAATTGGCTTTGATGAAGCCGAGAACATCAGATGCGAGTTGCGAAGGATCGATGTTCGTGATGCCCGCTTGTTCCAAGCATCCTTTGATGTAATTCGTCATTCGCGTGTGTGCCTGTGGGGCATTGTCGGGGTCGAAGTAGCCCTTGCTGTAGAGGGTCGCGACCGTGATGCCTACGAATCCGGCAGCGATGCCTGACAAGGCCGCTGCCTTCTGCCAAAGCTTCCATCCACCGACATAGATGCTTGCTGTGTTTCGCACGGAGGTCAGGCATCCAGTCTGCGTTGCCTGATCCTCGGGGATCCGCGCGATAGTGCGATCTTCTGCAAGAGGATTGGTCATGGCAAAGTCCCAGGTTTCTGCTGCCGTTTCTGGGGGCAAGGCAGAGACATTTGTTTGCGTTGAATGGCAGGTCCCGGTGGAGGCGGCAGTGTGGGCATTGAGTTCGGGTGCCCGAGGAGAAACAGGTGTCATGACGTCTTGGCAAATGATTGATGGTCAGTGGACGGCGCGAAGTGCGTCCAACTTGGCTTGAGCAAGCGACTGAATGGCGGCGTGCCCCGCGTTCTGGCGAGCGATCTCGATGGCGAAGTCCAGCATCTGCACGGCTTCCTCGGTCTGCCCGACGGCCGCGAGGCATTCGCCCGCGCGAAGCAGCGGCGCTGGCGTGGGCGCTTCACCTTCGAGCAGTGTGCACAAGCCGAACAGGCGGACGGCGAGTTCTGGCCGCCCCAGCCGCTGCAGGCAACTGGCAGCCAAAAAGGCGTGTCGCGATGGCATGTTTGGATTCGAGACGAGGTACAAGGCAATGGGCAGCGCATTGCGGAAGTCGCCGGCGTGGCAAAGGGCTTCGCCGATGGCAAGGAGCTTCGCGGGATCGCGATCGATCGGCGTGCCCCCTTTCTTCTCGGGTTTGTCGCTGTGGTCAACGATGCTGCGCAGTTCGCGAGTCAGCGTCGCGACGATGCTGGCAGTCTCGGCATCCGAGGGCTCCGGGTGATGATGGTTCAAGTTGATTCCGCGAGTTTTGGCGAAATCTGAGTAACAGATCAGGAACAGAAATTCCGCGGTGCGCTGCGACGAACCCAAGGCATGCCATGAGAAGGGCAACAGCCGATCGAGCGTTCAACCCGGGCCGCTGCGCAACAACTCCTTCAGGCTCCGGATCCCGAGCCGTCGGAATGCCCGGTACTGGTGGGTTCTCACCGTCGTGAGCTCGATGCCGATCTCACGCGCCGCCTCTTTGGCCGTCCTGCCGGCCATCAGATGACCGATCACCTCGCGCTCGCGCGGGCTCAGGGCCAGCAGGCGGCTGCCCAGGTTCGGCTCGCCCGCTTCGCGCGCTGCCATCGCGCCGCGTCCATGTGCCAGCGTGGCGTCGGCCAGCAGCGTGGCATGGGCCTCCAGCAGCGCGAAGTCCATGTCGCCGAATTCGGGCTGTGCCAGGCTGCGGTAGAAACTCACCGCCGTGCGCTGGCCGGCGGGCGACAGGAGCAGGACCGAGGCGCGTTCGCGGATGCCGACGTCGCCATAGCAGGCCGCGCGGTAGTCCGGGTCGGCCACCTCGTCGGCAAGCTGGTGGCCCAGCCACAACTGGGGGCGGCGCGGCAGTTTGCGCTTGGCCAGCCAGACCATGTTGGGGTCCATCCGGTCGAAGCGCTGCGCGACGTAGCGCTCGGCGGTGCGCTCGGCGGTGCTGCCGTAGTTGCTGGCGGCCGAGACCGTCTCGATCCGGCCGTTGGCGCTGACGGCGAACACGGTACAGAAGGTCACGGGCAGCACCTTTTGCAGGGCGCCGAGGTAGCTGGCGGCCAGGTGCGGCGTGCCGATGCCGGCCAGCACGCCGCTCACCACCGGGGAGGCCAGGGGGCGATCGATCGGGCGCAGGGGCCAGCGTCTCATGGGAATCTCACGTGATACCAGGGTAAGTACGTCGTAAGAAGTTACGACAACTGCGACGCGGCGTCATCCGGACAATCCCGTCGCATGAACACCGCTGTTGTCACGCCCGCGCCTACCGCCCGACCCGGCGACGCCGCCACCGGCCCGCTGCCGCCCGAGGCCGATGGCCTGCCGCCGCCGGTCGGCGCCTTCCACTACACCCGCTTCGCACCCCGGCTGCCGAAGCTCGCGAACGGTATCGAAGCCGGGCGCCATCCGGTGGTGATCGCCGGCGGCGGCCCGGTCGGCATGGCGCTGGCGCTGGGGCTGGCCAACCACGGTGTGCGCAGCGTGATCCTGGAGGCCGACGACACCGTCTGCGTCGGCAGCCGCGCGGCCTGCATCTCGCGCCGCAGCCTGGAGATCGTCGAGCGCCTGGGCGCGCTGCCGGCCTTCCTCGACAAGGGGCTGGCCTGGACCGGGGGCCGCAGCTTCTACAAGACCGAGGAGGTGTTCCGCTTCGAGATGCCGCACGACGCGCTGCAGAAACTGCCGCCGATGATCAACCTCGAGCAGTACTACATCGAGCAGTACCTGCTGGACGAGATCACGCGGCGCAATGCCGCCGAGCCGGGGCTGATCGACATCCGCTGGGGCACCGAGCTGATCGGCTTCGAGCAGGACGACGAAGGCCTGACCCTGCAGGCGCGCAATGCACTGGGTGCCTACACGCTCGCGGCGGCCTGGCTGGTCGGCTGCGACGGCGGCCAGAGCTTCGTGCGCAAGTCGCTGGGCCTGAACCTCGAAGGCACGGGCTACGAAGGCCGCTACGTGATCATCGACATCGAACTGCACAGCGCGTATCCGACGGAGCGGCGGGCGTGGTTCGATCCGCCGTGGAACCCGGGCTCGACCGTGCTGATGCACCGTCAGCCGGACGACATCTGGCGCATCGACTACCAGCTGCGCGCCGGGCAGAGCACCGAGGAGGCGTTGAAGCCCGAAGCCGTGGCCGAGTTCGTGCAGCGCCATCTCGACGCCATCGGCGAAGGCCATCTGCCCTGGAACACGGTCTGGACCTCGGTCTACCGCGCCGGCGCGATGACGCTCTCAAGCTACCGCCATGGCCGCGTGCTGTTCGCCGGCAATGCGGCGCATGCCATGCCCATCTTCGGCGTGCGCGGCCTCAACTCGGGCTTCGACGATGCCGACAACCTCGCCTGGAAGCTGGCGCTGGTGACGCGCGGCCTGTCCGGCGCCGCGCTGCTCGACACTTATTCGCAGGAGCGCATCGCCGCCTTTCACATCAATGCCGAGAGCGCCATGCGCAGCACCGAGTTCATGTCGCCGCCCTCGCGCGGTTTCGACCTGCTGCGCGAGGCGGCGCTGTCGCTGTCGGGCGCGCACCGCGGCATCGCGAACCTGATCAACCCGCGCCAGACGCAGGCCGTCCGCTACGACGATTCGCCGCTGTCCAGCCCGAGCGATCCGCTGCCTTCGGGGCCGCGGCCCGGCGAGACCGTGCCCGAGCACCCGCTGGGCGACGGGCTGCACCTCACTGATTGGATCGGCCCGCGCTTCACGGTGCTGGTGCTCGGCATCGAGGGTCCCGATGCCGCCTTCGAGGCCGAACTGGCGGCCGCGCAGACGGGGCCGTTGGAGGCGGCGGTGCATCGCCTGCCGCGCGCCGCGCAAAACGCCCCGGTACTCGAGGCCATGGGTGCGCAGGAAGGCGCGGTGTACCTGCTGCGTCCGGACGGCCACGTGGCGGCGCGCTGGCGAAGGCCGCCGCCCGGTGCGCTGACGCAGGCCCTGGCGCGCGCCTCGGCATCGATCGTGAAGGAGAACGCATGAACACCCTCAGCCTCGAAGCACGCGACCGGCTCTATGCCGAATGCGCCCGGGCCATCAGCGAAGCCGGTACCGAGCGAGAATCGCTCTTCCTCGCGCGTCTGGCCCTGTTGCTGTTCGAGCAGCTCGGCGACGAAGCGCGTTGCCGGGCCGCGCTGGCCGAAGCGTTGCGCGACCTGCCGACGCCCTCGCTGTCCGCAGCGGCGGCGTGATTCCTTTTGAACGCTCACACCGAGAACCGGAGACTTGTTCCCATGGACCGCAGAACCCTGCTCACTGCCCTTGCCGCCACCGCTGCCACCGGCGCCGCCCCGCTGGTGCGCGCGCAGAACTACCCCGACCAGCTCATCAAGTGGGTGGTGCCCTATCCGGCCGGCGGCGGCACGGACGTGATCGCGCGCACGCTGGCCGAGGCCATGCGCCAGGGATTGGGCCAGCAGATCGTGATCGACAACCGGCCGGGCGCCTCGACCAACATCGGCGCCGACCTGGTCGCCAAGTCCAGGCCCGACGGCTACACCATCATGTCGGCCGACAACGCGGTGCTGGCCTTCAACGAATAACTGTTCAGCAAGCTGCCCTTCAACCCCGAGAAGGATTTCAGCTACATCGGCGCGATCGGCAAGTTCCCGCTGGCGCTGGTGGTGCATCCGGACTTTCCGGCGAAGAACTTCAAGGACTTCCTGGCTTACGTCAAGGCCAATCCCGGCAAGGTGAACTACGCCTCGCCCGGCAACGGATCGCCGCACCACCTGGCGATGGAGATGTTCAAGAACCGCACCGGCACTTTCATCACCCACATCCCCTACCGCGGCGCGGCCCCGGCGATGGCGGACGTGATGGGCGGGCAGGTGCCCTGCATGTTCCTCGACCTCGCCTCCGGCCTGCCGATCATGCAGGGGCAGAAGGTGCGGGTGCTGGCGATCGGCTCGGGGGCCCGCTCCAAGCTGCTGCCGGACGTGCCCACGCTGGCAGAAGTGGGCGTGCCCAACACCGAGGTGTTCGCCTTCCAGGGGGTCCTGGGCCCGGCCGGCCTGCCGGCACCGGTGGTGAGCAGGCTGAACGCCGAGCTCAACAAGACCTTCAGCCATCCCGCGGTGCAAAAGCGCTTCGGCGATTTCGGCATGGAGGCCATGCCCGGCACACCGCAGCAATTCGCCGCGCTGTCGCGCGCGGAGTCCCGCCGTTGGGGGCCGATCATCAAGTCAGCCGGTGTCAAGCTGGATTGATATGGCCACTCATGTCACTGCGCGCGGACGTCTTCCTGCGAGCGTGTTCGCGAAGCCTTGACTGACCACACCCGCCGCGCCCGCTCATCCCGCTCAGGCGGGGCGCGCAAGGCCTACCTGGCGTAGGCTTTGCGGGAACCGTCCTCGAAGACTTCGTCGTCGCGCTCCAGCTTGCCCTCGGCATCCCAGCTGCGCTCGCGCATCACCCGGCCCTTGTCGTCGTAACTGGACTCGGCACGCAGCTTGCCTCCCTCGCCGAAGCGCTGGTGGGTGCCGATCGGGATCTGGCGGAAGCGGCTCACGACCAGGAAGCGGCCCAGCGCGGCACGCTGGCCGTTGTCGCGGAACTCGGTGATCTCCACCGTGCGCGCCTCGTTGCCCTCGCCATAGACCGCCTTGCTGCGCGGCTGCCCGTTGAGGTAGTAGCTCTCATCCGACAGGGGCTCGCCGCCCGGCCCCCAGCGCTGGTCGCGCACCAGCGTGCCCTTCTCGGAGTACTCCTGCTCGCGCTGCTTGACCGAGCCGCGTTCCGTCAGCAAGTAGGCGACCTCGCGGCGCTTCACACCCTCGGAGGACCAGCGGCGCTCGATGCGCTGGTTGCCGTTGATTTCGTCCTGCAACGAGGGCTTGCCGTTGTCGTAGAGCTCCTCGCTGCGCACGCGCTTGCCGGCCAGGTAGCTCAGCCGCGAGCGCAGAATGCCCTTGGCATCGAAGAGCTCGACCTGCGAAGCTTGGCCGCCGAATCCGCACAGTGTCGCGTCGTCGGCCACGGGCGCGAGCAGCGGCTTGTCGCCGCAGCGCAGCGCCGACAGCTGGCCGCGCTCGGTGAACTCGGCGTAGGCACGCTCGCCCGGCTCGGCGTAGAAGGTCACACGGCGCAGCTGTCCGTTGGGGTGGAAGCTGCGCGAGAGGCCGGTCTCGTGCCCGTCCTCGTAGCGCGCCTCGCGCAGCACGCGGCCGGTGGCGGGCGCGAACTCGCGTGCCAGGCCTTCGATGTTGCCGCGCGCGTTCACGCTGTGTTCCTTCGCCAGCCTGCCCTTTTCGAAATAGCGCACGACGCCGGTGAAGACGCCGTTCTGGATCTGCTGTTCGCGCACCAGCTCGCCGCTGCTTCGGTCCTTGCATCGCATCATCCCGGTCTTGCCGGCGGTCGTGTTCCCGTTGGCCGGGTTCACATGCTGGCCATTGAGCTCGCAGTCCTGCACGGCCAGTGCGGCCAGTGGATGGAGAACGAGCAGCGCGGTGGCCAATCCGGCCGGGCGCAGGAAAGCAGGCATGGCGATTCAGTCGGGAAAGGGGCTTACCCCGGTCGCGCATGGCGGCGGCGAGGTGAAATATGCTTCGAACCGAAGAGCATAGCGGCGCGGCCGCGCTCTCGATACCCCTGGATACAACACCATGACCCTTCCTCGGTGCTGGGCGCGGCCCCTGCGCGTGCTGGCCTTCGCCGTCCTGTGCGGCGGTGCCGGGGCGCTCGTGTCGGCCGGCGAGGTCGATTCCGTGCCGGCCTGCCCGCCACCCGCGCCCGCGCCGGACCTGTCGCCGGCCGCCGTCGCCGCGGCGGCCGACCACGGGTTGCTGTGGCGCATCGAGAAGGACGGCCGCAGCTCCTGGCTCTACGGCACCATGCACCTGGGCAGAGCCGAATGGGTGCTGCCGGGCCCGCGGGTCATGCGCGCGCTGACGCGCAGCGACACGCTGGCGCTGGAACTCGATCTGCGTGACCCGGCCACCGTGGCCGTCCTGAGCGCGCCCGCCGACCCGGCCCTGCGCGAACGCCTGCTCACGCCGGAGCGCCAGCGCCGGCTGGCCCGGCAGGCGGCGCTGGCCTGTCTGCCTGAAGGCGCGCTCGCCACCGTGCGGCCGATCCTCCAGGCGACCACGCTGGCCATGCTCGCCGCGCGCAGCTCGGGCCTGTACGGCGATTTCGGCAGCGAGGTCTTCTTTTCGGCCTTCGCGCACGCCCGCGGCAAGCCGGTGGTCGCCCTTGAAAGCGCGGCGGCGCAACTCAGGATGCTGGCCGGCGAGTCCGAGGCGGAGGAGGGCGAGCTGGTCGACCAGGCCCTCGAAGAACTCGAGTCGGGCCGGGCCGCCGCACTGGCCGGCGAGTTGGCGGACGCCTGGGCGCGCAGCGACTGGGCCCGGCTCGACAGCTACACCCGTTGGTGCGAATGCGCGCGCACGCCGGCCGAGCGGCGTGTGCTGCGGCGCCTGCTGGACGAACGCAACCCCGGCCTGGCCGAGGGCATCGCGCGCTTGCATGCGTCGGGGCAGCGGGTGTTCGGCGCGGTCGGCGCGCTGCACATGATCGGCCCGAAGGGGCTGCCGGCGTTGATGGCGGCGCGCGGCTTCCGCGTGACCCCCGTGGTCCCGGCGACGGGGCCGGTCGACGCGGCTCGCCGATAATCGCGCGTCCATGTCCTGCCTGCGTCACGCCCACCACCTCGGCCGCCTCGTGCTGCTGTGGTTCGTGCTGTCGCTGGGCGCGGCGATCGCCTCGCCGGTCGTGAATCCACAGGCGCTGGAGCTGGTGTGTTCCAGCGCCGGCGCCATCAAGGTGGTGGTGCAGACCGACGACGGTGTCCAGGAGATCGGCGCGAGCCACCTGGACTGTCCCCTGTGCCTGCTGACCGGCGCACCGCCGCCAGCCGTCAGGCAGGCCCTGCCGCATCCGCTCCCGCTGGGCCATGCGGTCCAGCCCATCCCCGCCGCGCGCATCGCCGCGGCCACCGCTGCGCCGCTGCCGGCGCGCGGCCCACCCGCGCTCTGAGCCTGCCGTCGTGTCCGTAGCGCGAGGCGCACCCGGGTAGGGGGGGCGCCCTGCGTTCGATCCCCTCGTCATGCACCGGCGCCTGCGGCGCCGAGGAGCGCTTTCCATGAACAAGAACACCGTGTTGTCGCTCGCCCTGGGCGCAGCTTTCCCCTGGCTGGTCGCGCCCGCGGCGGCCCAGACCGCATCCCCGCCCGCCGACACCGTGCCCGAGCGCGTCAAGTCGCTGGGCATCGTGACAGTCACCGGCGGCCAGCCGAGCTCGCTGCCCACGCAGATTCCCACCACCATCGAGGGCGTGACGCGCGAGGAGATCGAGACCCGCATCAACGCCACCGACAGCGAGGACGCGCTCAAATACCTGCCCAGCCTGCTGGTGCGCAAGCGCTACATCGGCGACTACAACCACGCCATCCTGTCGACCCGCGCCTCGGGCACCGGCAACAGTGCGCGCTCGGCGGTCTATGCCGACGGCATCCTGCTGTCCAACTATCTGGGCAACGGCATTGCCAACGGCACCAACTACGCCCCGCGCTGGGGCCTGGTCACGCCCGAGGAGATCGATCGGGTGGACGTGATGTACGGCCCTTTTTCCGCGGCCTACCCCGGCAATTCGGCCGGCGCGGTGGTCGACTACGTGACGCGCATGCCGACCCAGCTGGAGGCCCACGTCAAGGCGGGCTACTTCTCGCAGCCCTTCGCGCTGTACAACTCGCGCGACCGCATCGACGGCTGGCAGACCAGCGCTTCGCTGGGCAGCAAGAGCGGCGACTGGTCCTGGTGGATCGATCTGAACCGTACCGACAGCCGCGGCCAGCCCCTGACCTTCGCCACCGCCACCGTGGCCTCGGGCGTGCCCGAGGCCCCCGGTCGTGGCGGCACGCCGGTGGCCGGTTTCGTGCCGGGGCTCAACACCACCAACATGCCCTGGTACATCCTCGGCACCGGGAGCGCCTATCGCACGGTGCAGGACCATGCCAAGCTCAAGCTGGCCTACGACTTCTCGCCCACGCTGCGCGCGACCTATACGCTGGGCTGGTGGCAGAACACGTCCGAGGGGCGGCCCGAGAGCTACCTGCGCGATGCCGCCGGCCAGCCGGTCTTCAGCGGGCCGGTCGGCATCGCCGGGCGCGGCTACACGGTCGCCCCGACGGCATTCGGGTTGACGAACGACATGCAGACGCACTCCATGCACGGCCTCTCGGTCAAGAGCAACACCCAGGGCGAGTTCGACTGGGAGCTGGCCGCGAGCCTCTACGACTACGCGAAGGACCGCCAGCGCGCACCGACCGTCGCACTGCCGCTGGCCGCCGTCGGCGGGACCGGCACCTTGCAGGACCAGGACGGCACCGGCTGGAACACGCTGGCGGCCAAGGGCACCTGGCGGCCCCAGGGCGTGGGTGGCGCGCACGTGGTGGATTTCGGCATCGGCCGCGATGCCTACAAGCTCGCCATCGCGAAGAACAACGTTCTCGGCAACTGGCTGGACGGGCCGGCGCTGCCAGGGTCGCCGGTCAGCGACGTGGGCGGCCGCACGCAGACACTGCATGCCTGGGTGCAGGACAGCTGGGCCTTCGCGCCGCGCTGGAAGGCCGTGCTCGGCTTGCGCTACGAGGACTGGAAGGCCAGCGAGGGCTTCACCGCCACCGCGAGCAGCCGCCAGGCCTATGCCTCGCGCGGCGAGTCCCATCTCTCGCCGAAGGCGGCCTTGGCGTACCAGCTCGCGCAGGACACCGTGCTCAAGGCCTCGCTGGGCAGGGCGGTGCGCTTTCCCACCGTGGGCGAGCTGTATGGCGCCACCTCGGGCGGCGCGCTGTCCTTCATCAACGACCCGGCCCTCGAGCCCGAGAAATCATGGACCGGTGAGCTCTCGGCCGAGAAGGACCTGGGACACGGACTGGCGCGCGCCACGCTCTTCCACGAGACGACGCGCGACGCGCTCTACAGCCAGTTGATCCCGAACTCGACGGTCTCGCGCGTGCAGAACATCGACAAGGTGCGCACCACCGGCCTGGAGCTGGCCTACACCGGGCAGGATGTGCTGGCCAGGGGCCTGGACCTCGGGGGCAGCCTGACCTACGCCGATTCGAAGATCGTGGCCAACGCTGCCTTCCCCGCCAGCGTGGGCAAGTGGCAGCCGCGCGTGCCGCGCTGGCGCGCCACCGTCTATGCGAGCTACAAGCCCGATGTGCGCTGGGCCTTCACCGTGGCCGCGCGCTACAGCGGCCGCCAGTATTCGAGCCTGGACAACAGCGACGTCCATGCCGACGCTTACTTTGGCGCCAGCCGCTACTTCACCGTCGACCTGCGCGTGCGCTACCAGATCGACAAGCGCTGGTCGGCCGCCTTCGGCATCGACAACGCCAACAACGACAAATACTGGAACTTCCACCCCTACCCGCAACGCACGTACAGCGCGGAGCTGCGTTTCGATCTTTGATCCACACTTCTTTCCCGGAAACCCTGCCATGAACCATCGTCCTTTCTCCCGCCGCATCGTCCTCTCCCTGCTCCTGGCCGCGGCCGGCAGCGCCCTGGCGCAGGGGCCCGCGCCCGTCGAGGTGCGCGACGCCTGGGCCCGTGCCACCGTCCCCGGCCAGAGCGGCACCGGCGCCTTCATGAAGCTCACGGCGCCCGCGGGCGCGCGCCTGGTGGGTGCCTCCACACCGGCGGCCGGCGTGGCCGAGGTCCACGAGATGAAGATGGAGGGCGACACCATGCGCATGCGCGCGCTGGACCACAGCCTCGAACTGCCCGCCCACCAGACCGTCGAGCTCAAGCCCGGCGGCTACCACCTGATGCTGATGGACCTGAAGAAGCCCCTGGCCAACGGCAGCAC
Source organism: Variovorax defluvii (assembly GCF_039541515.1). Taxonomy (NCBI): domain Bacteria; kingdom Pseudomonadati; phylum Pseudomonadota; class Betaproteobacteria; order Burkholderiales; family Comamonadaceae; genus Variovorax; species Variovorax defluvii. The sequence goes on along the minus strand of NZ_BAABGJ010000081.1, from coordinate 98,546 downwards.
CTTGCCGCTGACCCTGCAGTTCGAGGACGCGAAGGGTCAGAAGAGTTCGCTGGACCTGACGTTGCCGGTGCGTGCCGGCGCCACGCCGGCGCCGGCGGGGCACATGCACAAGCACTGAGCGCGGTCTCAAGTCCCGGCGCTTGGAGTAAGCTGGCCGCACGACAACTCTGTTCGAGGAGATCCCATGAGTGACGCCAAGCCCTTCGCTTTCAGCCAGTTCGTCCCGGGCTTCGATTTCCTGCAGAGCCTGGCGAGCGGTGCGGCGGGCGGCAGCGGCGCCGCGCCCGGGCTGCCCACGATGTCGAGCTGGGTCGCGCCGACGCTGAGCGTGGAGGAGGTCGACAAGCGCATCCAGGAACTCAAGGCGGTGCAGTTCTGGCTCGAGCAGAACGGCCATGCGCTCAAGGCCACCATCCAGGCGCTCGAAGTGCAGAAGATGACGTTGTCGACCCTGCGCGGCATGAACCTGCGCATGGAGGATCTCGCGAACGCCTTCACCCGGCCGGCGGCGCCGGCACCCGCCCCGGCTCCGGCAGCGCCCGCTCCTCGGGCTGCGGCGCCCGAACCGCCTCCAGCACCCGAACCCGAACTCGAGGCCGAGGCCGCGGCCGCATCGGAACCGGCGGCCCCGGCACCCGCGCCCAGGCGCGGCGCCAAGACCAAGCCGGCCATGGCCAACGGCCCGGACGCGGCGGCCGCCGGCGGCGTGGTCGACCCCTTGCAGTGGTGGGGTGCGCTGACCCAGCAGTTCCAGCAGATCGCCAGCTCGGCTTTGCAGGATGCTTCGCGCCTGAAGATGCCCGCCGTGGCCCAGCCGCTGGCGGACGCGGTGGGCCAGGCCATGGGTGCGGCAAGCCCGCCTGCGAAGGCGCGCCCTGCCACCCAGAAGGAGCCTGCCAGGCGCGCGGCGGCCAAGAAGACAGCGCCGCGCAAGCGGACGCGCTGAGTCCCTTTCAACCCACGCCGGGGAGCACGAGACCATGAAGCTGTTTCCGACGGGCCACGCCACCCACCCTCAATGGCGCATGGCGGCCGGGCTGGTGCTCGCGCAGCTTCGGGCACAACTGGCCCTGCCGGACTATGCGCACGCGCCCACGCTGGGCCTGCTCTACATCACGGACCACTACGCAGCGGACGCGCAGGAGATCCTGGACCACCTGGGCGCCGAGCTGCCCGAAATCACCGATTGGTCCGGCACCGTCGGCATCGGGGTGGCGGCCAACAACGCGGAGTACTTCGACGAGCCGGCCCTGAGCGTCATGTTGTGCCAGCTGCCCAGCGACCAGTACCGCGTGTTCTCCGGCGTTGCGCCGCTGGCCGGCGCCGAAATGAGCGGCTTCTCGGCCCACACGGCGCTGGTGCATGCCGACCCCGCCACGCCGGACCTGGCTGAACTGGTCGCCGAGATGGCGGGGCGCACCGACACCGGCTACCTCTTCGGCGGCCTGTCCTCGGGTCGGGCCGGCGCCCTGCAGTTCGCGATCGGCGGCAACGGCAACATCCGCGGCCACGGCGCGGCGAGGGGCGTGTTTTCGGGCGGCATGTCGGGTGTGGCCTTCGGCGAGGGCGTGCGGCTGGTCTCGCGCGTCACCCAAGGCTGCCAGCCGGTGTCGCGCGAGCGGGTGATCACGCAGGTGGAGGGCAACGTGCTGCTCCAGCTCGATGGCGAAGCGGCACTGGAAGTGCTGCTGGCCGAGTTGGGCGTGTCGCTCGCCGAGCCGCACCAGGCCATCGAGGCGGTGCGCGCCACGCTGGTCGGCCTGGTCGATGCGGGCAGCGACGGCATCCGGCGCACCGGCGATCTGGGTGCCGACGTGCTGGTGCGGCACATCATCGGGCTCGATCCCACGCGCCGCGGCATCGCCATTGCGGACCGGGCCGAGGCCGGCATGCGCATGAGCTTCGTGCGGCGCAACGCCCAGGCCGCGCGCGCCGACCTGATGCGCATCTGCGCCGAAGTGCGCGAGGAACTGGAGCCGGAAGAGCAGACCCTCGCGACCGCACGCGCGGTCGCGGCCGGTGAGGCGGAGGCCGCCCCGCACCCGGCGCGGCGCATCGCGGGCGCGGTGTACGTCAGTTGCTCGGGCCGCGGGGGACCGCATTTCGGCGCGCCGGGCGCGGAGTTGCAGATCGTGCGCCATGCGCTGGGCGACGTGCCGCTGGTCGGCTTCTTCGCCGCCGGCGAGATCGCGCGGCATCACCTGTACGGCTACACCGGCGTGCTCACTGTCTTCACGGCCGACGACTGAAAAAACGTCATCGTGGAACACTTTGCCGGGCCGCTGGTGTTGCCCCCGGGGAGGAGGTCGGCGGACCCCACGAAGTGGGGAAGCCCGGGGGGAGAACTCAATTCAGAAAGCGTTCGGCCAGCAGCACCCAGTAGGCCGCGCCGATCGCGACGTTGGCGTCGTGGAAGTCGTAGCCCGGGTTGTGGACCATGCAGGCCCCGTGGCCGTCGCCCTCGCCGGCGCCGTTGCCGATCAGCAGGTAGCTGCCGGGGACGCGCTCGAGCATGAAGGCGAAGTCTTCGCTGCCCGGCAAGGCCGGACCTTCCAGGGTGACGCGCTCGGGGCCGAGCAGCTCCAGGGCCACCTGGCGGGCGAAGTCGGTTTCGGGCTTGGTGTTGACCAGTACCGCATAGCCGGGCCGCCAGTCGACCTGCGCCCGCACGCCAAAGCTCTCGGCCTGCGCCGCGATCAACGACCTGATGCGTTCCTCCAGCCGCTTGCGCACCTCGCGGTCGAGCGCGCGCACGCTGAGTTCGAGCGTGGCGGTCTGGGGGATCACGTTGTTGGCCTTGCCGGCGTGCACCGCGCCGACCGTCACCACGGCCATCTGGAGCGGGTCGATGTTGCGCGACACCACCGTCTGCAGCGCCATCACGATGCTGGCCGCGGCCACGATCGGGTCGGCGGTGCGGTGGGGCAGGGCGCCGTGGCCGCCGATCCCGGTGAGGGTCACGGTCGCGTAGTCGGAGGAGGCCATGGCCGGGCCGTCGCGCAGGTACAGCCGCCCCTGCGGCATGCCGGGCATGTTGTGCATCGCGAAGATGGCGTCGCAGGGGTATTTGTCGAACAGGCCGTCTTCCATCATCCGCACCGCGCCGCCGCCGCCTTCCTCGGCCGGCTGGAAGATCAGGTTCAACGTGCCGTCGAAGCGGCCGCGCACGGCCAGGTGCTCGGCCGCGGCCAGCAACATGGCGGTGTGGCCATCGTGGCCGCAGGCATGCATCACGCCGGCGTGGCGGCTGGCGTAGGGCAGGCCGGTGGCCTCGTCGATCGGCAGGGCGTCCATGTCGGCGCGCAGGCCGAGGCGTCGCTGCCCCTGGCCGCGCACCAGCCGGCCCACCACCCCGGTGCCGCCGAGGCCGCGCTCGACCTCGTAGCCCCAGGATTCGAGACGCTGTGCAACCAGCGCCGAGGTGCGGTGCTCGTCGAAGCCCAGCTCCGGATGCTGGTGGATGTCGCGCCGCAATGCGATGAAGGTGTCGGCCTGCGCGTGCAATTGATCGAGAAGCGTGCTCATCGGGGTACCTCGCCTTCGGCCGCGGCATTCGCCTTGGAAACGGTCCTGCGGCTCATGTGTTCAGCTTACTGCGGCTGCAGGTTGATGGACCTGGCGATCTCCCGATAACGGGAGGTCTCCGTCTCGAAGAACTTCGCCGCTTCGGCCAGTGTCATCGGCGCGGAGGCGACCTGCGTCTGGGCGGCCAGTTGCGTGCGTACGCCTGGATCCTTGAGGGTCGCGCCGATCGCCTTGTGCAGGCGCTGCACCACCTCCTCCGGCGTGTTCTTCGGCACCATGAAACCGCTCCAGGTCTTGTAGGCGAAGTCCTTGAGCTCCTTGCCTTCGCTGACGGTGGGCACGTCTTTCAGCAGCTCCGAGCGCTGCGCGCCGAGCTGGCCGATCACCTTGAGGCGGCCCTGCTCGGCCAGCGCACCCATGGCGGCGCTGTACACCAGCACGGCGAAGTCGACCTGCCCGCCGCCCAGGTCCTGCAGCAGCGGGGCATTGCCCTTGTAGGGGGCGTGCATGAGCTTGATGCCGGTCTGCAGCTGCACCTTCTCCAGGAGCAGGTGGTAGAGCGAGCCGACGCCGACGCTGCCGTAGCTCAGGGGCTTGTCGGGCGATTTGCGGGCCAGCGCGATCAGCTCGTCGACGCTGTTGGCCGGCAGGTCCTTGCGGGCCACGAAGACCATGACCGCATCGGCCACGGGGTGCACCAGGCGGAAGTCCTCGGCCTTGAGCTTCACGGCCGCATTGGCCAGCGGCGAGAGGATCACTTCGTTGGGAGAACCCTGGAAGATGTAATGGCCGTCGGGCGGTGCCGCGAGCACCTTCTGCGCCGCCAGCGCGCCGCTGACGCCGCCGAGGTTTTCCACCAGCACCTGCTGTCCGAGCTCCTTGCCCAGCGGCACGGTGAAAATGCGCCCCGTCGCATCCGAGGGTCCGCCGGCCGGGTAGGGGACCATGAGCGTCACCGGCTTGGATGGATAGGTCTGGGCGGACGCCGCACCGGCGGCGATCAGCAGGCCGCCCAGCAGCAGGCGCGAGCGTTGGAAGAGCGAGGTCATCGGGGCTCCAGGGGTGGGTTGCCGCGAATCGTAGGAGTTGTGAATCCCAACGTCCAATGCATTGTTGTCTGCATTAGCATGAGTTCGATGCAATGTTTTCGGAGGCCCCGTCCATGACGCTGGTCCAGCTCAGGCACCTGATCTCGCTCGCGCAGACCGGCTCCTTCAGCCAGTCCGCGCAGGCCCTGCACCTGACCCAGCCGGCGCTCAGCCGGAGCATTCGCGCGCTCGAAGAGGAACTGGGCATGCCGCTGTTCGACCGCATCGGCCGCCGCAACGAGCTCACGGCCTTCGGGCGCGAAGTGCTGGAGCGCGCGCGCCATCTGGTGTTCGAGGCCGACGCACTGCGCGACAGCGGCCGGCAGCTGCGCGAGGGGGAGGGCGGTCTGGTCCGCATCGGCATGGGCTCCGGGCCGGGCGCGATGCTGATGACACCCTTCCTGATGCACATGGCGACGCGGCACCCGAAGGTGCGTGTCGCGGTGGCACGCGGCGGCACCGACATGCTGGCGCAGTCGTTGCGCGATCGCCTGCTCGATGCGCTGGTGGTGGATGTGCGCTCACTCAGGCCCGCACCCGATCTCGCGCTGGGCCTGGTGCGGGAGATGCGCGGCACCTTCATGTGCCGGCGCGGGCATCCGCTCACGCGGCTGCGCAAGGCAGTGCGCTTCGAGGCGGTGCAGCGCTATCCGATCGCCTCCACGCCGCTGAGCGACGAGGTCGCGCGCACGTTGGTCGAGGCCTATGGGCCCGAGGCGCACCCCGCCCGCTGCGTGACGGTGCAGTGCGAGGAAGTCCCGAGCCTGGTCGAGGTGGTGCGGCGCAGCGATGCGGTGCTGCTGGCGATCCGCGCGGCGGCTGCGGACCTGGTCGAGTTGAAGATGGATCCGCCGATGGATGGCGTGGCGCGCTTCGGCCTGGTCACGTTGCGCCGGCGCACGGAAGCGCCGGCGCTGGGCATCCTGCGATCGCTGATGCAGGAGCTCATGCGCGATTGAACGCGCGGCGGTACAGGCTCAGGCGCCGGCGAAAGCGAAGTCGACCTCGGGCTTCAGCCCGCTGACGATGCGTGCGATGGATTTGCCCGAGCCGCAGGCATGGGTCCAGCCCAGGGTGCCGTGGCCGGTGTTGAGGAACAGGTTGGACAGGCGGGTGCGGCCGATCAACGGGACATTGCTCGGCGTGGCGGGGCGCAGTCCGGTCCAGAACTGGGCCTGCGTGGTGTCGCCCGCGCCGGGGAAGAGCGCTTCGACGCGCCGCACGATGGCTTCGCAGCGCACACGGTTGAGGTCGCGGTCGTAGCCGTTGAGTTCGGCCGTGCCGGCGATGCGCATGCGGTCGCCGCTGGGTGAGGTGTAGCGGGAGAACACGAGCTTGTACTCGTCGTCCGTCAGCGAGACCTGGTAGGCCTTCGCAGAGTCCTTGACCGGGAGCGTGACCGAGTAGCCCTTGGCCGGGTAGATCGGCAGGCGGATGCCCAGCGGTTCGGCGTAGAGCGGCGACAGGGAGCCCATCGCCAGCACGACGGCATCGCCGCGCACCCGCTGGAAACGGCCCTCGCTGTCCGTGGCCTCGACATGGTCGATCGCGCCGCCGGCTTCGCGCAGCGCGGTGACGGTGTGGCTCATCAGGAATTTCACGCCGTCCGCCCGAGCCAGCGCCTCCAGCTCGCGCACGAAGCGGTTGGCATCGCCCGACTCGTCCGCCGCCGTGTAGGTGGCGCCGGCAAGCTGCGGGCGAATGTGGGCGAGCGCCGGTTCGATCTGCACGGCTTCGTCGGCCGATATCACGCGGCGCTCGCAGCCCAAGGCGCGCATCTGCTCGGCCGGCGCCAGGGCGGCGTCGAACTCCTTCTGCGTGGTGTAGAAGTGCAGGATGCCCTGCATGCGCTGGTCGTACTGGATGCGCTTGTCGCTGCGCAGCTCCTGCAGCAGCGCGCGGCTGTAGGTGCCCAGGCGCACGATCTGCTCGATGTTGCGGCGGGTGCGCGCCGGTGTGCATTCGCGCAGGAAGGACAGGCCCCAGCGCCACTGGCGCATGTCCGCGCGCAGGCGGAAGAGCAGCGGCGCGTCTTCCTTGCCCAGCCATTGCAACACCTTGAGCGGTGCGCTCGGGTTGGCCCAGGGTTCGGCGTGGCTGACGGAGATCTGCCCGCCGTTGGCGAAGCTGGTTTCGGCGGCCGGGGTGGCCTGCCGGTCGATGACGGTCACGTCGTGGCCGAGCTGGCGCAGGTAGTAAGCGGAGGTGACGCCGAGCAGGCCGGCGCCGAGAACGATCACATGCATTTCGAGAACCTTCGAAGTGGCGGTGCTCGAACGCGATGGAACGGAAAGCCTGCGATGAAGAACAAGCAACCAGACCGCGCGTCCAAGTTGCCGCTCCCCCTGTCCTCGGTACCTGAGAGATTCATCCGCTGCGCCCGCAACGGACTTGCTCCTTCGGTGCATCGCGCTGGGCGATGGCTCTCCAGACGGCTTTGACAGTTGGTGCAGTACAGGCCCGCTTGCGCGAGCCGACCTGAGCGTTTATGGGAGTTTGCGCCTTCGGTGGGGCCGCCTGCCGGCAGCCCGCTCTCCTGCATTGGGGCGGATTGTAGGGGGCGCCGGCCTCAGCACCAAGCGTCGCGTGTCTACTGGCGCCGGAACGCGAACTCGACCTCGGGCCGCAGGCCGCTGACGATTCGGGCGATCGACTTGCCCGCGCCGCAGGCCCGGATCCAGTTGCGCGAGCCCGGTGCGGTGTTGAGGAAGAGGTTGCGCAGCCGCGTCTTGCCGATCATCGGAAGCCCGTTGCGGGGGACGGCCAGCGTGGCAGTCTCGAAAGCGGCGCGGCCCGTGTCGACCGCGCCGGGCAGCAGGGCCTCGACGCGCCGGAGCATCGCGTCGAAACGGTCCGAATCGGGCTCGCCTTCGTCCTCGCGGCGGGCGCGCACGCAGCGGGAGACGCGCAGGCCATCACCCGCCGGCGTCTCGACACGGCGGATGTGCAGGCGGCCCTGCCGGTCGTGCAGCATCATGCGCGGCGCGCGCGTGGCATCCAGGATCGGCAAGGTCAGGATGTACTCCCGTTGGAAGTCGAGCGGCATCGGGATGCCCAGCTTCTCCGAGTGGACGACGCTGGAGGCCCCCAGGGCCAGGACGTAGGCCTGCGCCTCGAGCCTGACGCGGCGGCCGGACGCGTCCAGGGCCTCGACGTGGTCGACCCGGCCGGATCGTTCCTCGATGGAGAGCACCTGGTGCCGCGTCAGGAAACGCACACCTGCCGCGCGGCAAAGGAACACCAGGCTGGCGGCGAACTGAGCCGGATCGCGCGAGGCCGCGTCGTCGGTCGCGTGGGCGGCGCCGGCCACCGCGACACGCGTCGCCTGCAGGGCCGGTTCCAGGTCCAGTGCTTCGGCGGTCGACAGCAGTCGTTCCTCGCAGCCCAGCGCATGCCAGCGGGGCTGGCCGCTCATCCGGTTCTGGAAGGCGCGCTCGTCGGTGTACAGGCTCAACAGGCCCGCGCCGCGCGCGCCGGTGGGCACACCTACCTCGTCGCGCAGGGCGCGCGCGCTCGCGCGGCTGTAGGCACCGAAGCGCACCAGGTGTTCGAGCGGCTTCTGGTGCGACGACGGGCCGAAGGCGCCGTCCAGAACCCGGTTGATGCGGCGGCGCACATGGCGGCCCAACGCTTGCCAGCCGAGGTGTTCCGCTTGGCGCGCCGCCACCTGCTGCAGCAGGCGCGCGGCGTCCGGGTCCGGGGTCGTCTCGACCAGGCCACGGGCCTTGGCCGCCGGTGTGGCATGACGGTCGACCACGATCACTTCATGGCCCAGTTGCTGAAGGTAGTGGGCCGATGTGACGCCGAGCAGTCCGGCGCCCAGTACGAGCACGCGCATGTCCTGATCCTTATGGGATGACATGAACGGCGGGACGCGGGGCCTGGGATGCAGGCGCCCCGACCCGGGTTCCAGGTTGCCGCTCCCCCTGTCCTTGGTGCCTGAGAGATTCACCCGTCGCGGTCTCGCGGCGAATTTGCTCCTTCGGCGCATCACCCGCGGTGATGGCTCTCCAGTCGGCGATTGACGAAAGAGGCAGAGGATGAACCGTGGCGGTTCACCGGCCGGCGTCCATGGGAGATTCGCGCCTGCGGTGGGATGGCGGCGCCATCCGCTTGACTGCCGAGCCCGCAATTCTAGCTGCAACCGGTTTCATTGGCCATTCGTCAAGAGCGCCGCAGCCGCGTGAACAGTTCGAACTCCCAGTTGCGCATCCCCAAAAGCAATGTGTAGCCCTCGCGCTCCTTGGACGAAAGCTTCTGGTCGGTCTGATGCTGCTGGGCGAAGTCCTGCGCAACCCGCTGCAGACGGTCCAGGAAGGCCGGCGCCAGCGACTTGCTGATCGAGCCATGCACCAGCAGCAGGCCCTCGGCCGGTCCGTCGAAGCCGCCGCGGTAGTAGTCGAGCACCACGTTCTCGCGGAAGAAGTCCATCACCGGCCCGTGCGGACGCCACCGGAAGGTCTTGGCGAGCTTGAGCCGGTAGCGGTTGAGTGGGCGCAGCTCGATGATGCCGATGCGGTCCAGTTGCGCCAGGTAGCCGATGCATTCCGCCTCGGTGATGCGGTAGGCGGCTACGATCTGCTCCAGCGTCCATTGGCTCAGCACACAGATGGCCATCAGCAGCAGCTTCTTGTCCTTGACGACCGCCTTTTCCTGCTCGAGCGTGAGTTCCTTGAGCAAGGGCTGGGCGTCGGCGACGCGCCGCGCCAGTTCGGCAAAGTCGATCTTCAGGGCGCGGCAGATCGCGTCCACGCGTGTCAAGGGCATGTCGCCCTTGGCCAGCATGCGCTTGACGCTCGACTCGGCCATGTTCAGCGACTTGGCCAGGTCCGCATAGGTCATGCGGGCTGTTTTGAGTTCATTCTTGAGGGCCTGGATCAGATCGACGGTCGTGCTCATGGGGCGGGTATTGGTTCTTGATACCGATGGGCGTGAGAAAGTACTCCGTATCGATTCTCGATGCCTCCCGAGCCGATGACAACCTACATTCCGCCGCACCGCATCTCACCCCGGAGCCGCAATGTCCTTGTCATCCTTGTCCCGTCGCGAGCGTGCCCTGTTGTTCTTCTTTCTCGCATTGCTGCTGGCCGCGTTGTTCGGACCCGGACTCACGCCCGGGGACATGGGCGGCGCGACCTTCGCCGACGACCGTGGCTGGCAGAACCTGCCGCATGCCATGGACGTGCTGAGCAACCTGCCCTTCGCGGCGCTCGGGGTGTGGGGGCTGCGCTGGCTGCACTGGCATGACCGGACGCACGAGGATGTCCAGAACGCCGTGCCGCACCGGCTCCTCGCCCAGCCGCCTGTCAACCTGCTGGACTGTGCCTGGATGTTCTTCGCCGGCCTGATCATCACGGCGGCCGGCTCCGCCTTCTACCACCTGCAGCCTGACGCGCTGCGTCTGGCGGCCGACCGCGCCGGAATGACTGTGGCCTTCGCCGGCCTGATCGGATGCGCCGTGTGCGAGCGGATCAGTGCGCGGGCCGGGTGGGCGGCCGCCTGGTTCGTGCTCGGCGGTGGCCTGCTGGCGGTGGCCGTCAGCCAGCAGACGGGCAACGTGCTGCCGTGGGGCCTGGTTCAGTTCGGCGGCATGGCGCTGGTGCTCGTGCTGGCGGTCTCCAAGCCCGTGGAAGGCGCCATCGGGCTGCGCCTGGGTTGGGTGATCTTCTTCTACGGCCTGGCCAAGCTGTTCGAACTCGGTGATCACGCCATCTACGAAGCGACGCAGCACTTCGTGTCGGGCCATAGCCTGAAGCATCTGACGGCGTCGCTGGCGGCCCTGCCCGTTCTGCATGCGTTGCAGACCATGGGGCGCGAGACGCTGCGGCACAATCCGGGCGCGGCCGCGGTAACGGCCTGAAGGGACACTCGATTGACCATACCCGCCGATGCCGCCACGTTGGCCGGCGCGCCCGAAGCGGGCGCGCATCACGCCAACCAATTCGCGCTGCTGGGACAGCGGCGCTTCGCTCCTTTCTTCTGGACCCAGTTTGCCGGCGCGGCGAACGACAACCTGTTCAAGTTCGCCTTCACCGTGATGGTGACGTACCAGCTGCAGCTGGCCTGGATGCCGCCGGCGATGGCGGGGCTGGTGATCGGTGCGCTGTTCATTCTTCCGTTCCTGCTGTTCTCGGCTACCGCGGGGCAGCTCACCGACAAGCACGACAAGACGAAGATGATCCGCTTCGTCAAGAACCTCGAGATCGGGATCATGGCGCTGGCCGCCTGGGGCTTCCTGCGCGCCGACGCGGTGCTGCTGCTGGCCTGCGTATTCCTGATGGGGCTGCACTCCACGCTTTTCGGGCCGGTCAAGTTCGCCTATCTGCCGCAGGTGCTGGATGCGCGCGAACTCACCGGCGGCAATGGCATGGTGGAGATGGGCACCTTCGTCGCGATCCTGCTGGGGCAGGTGGCCGGCGGCCTGCTGGTTGCCCTCCCGGAGGTGGGTCACGCCACCGTGGCGGTGGCCTGCCTGCTGCTGGCCCTGATCGGGCGTGGCGTGGCCCAGGCGATTCCGCCCGCGCCGGCGACCGACCCGAGCCTGGTGATCAACTGGAATCCGGTGAGCGAGACCTGGCGCAACCTGCGCCTCGCGCACGGCAACCTGGTGGTGTTCCGTTCGCTGCTGGGCATCTCGTGGATGTGGTTCTTCGGCGCTGTCTTCCTCAGCCAGTTCCCCAGCTTCGCCAAGGAGGTGCTGCACGGCAACGAGCAGGTCGCCTCGCTGCTGCTGGTCGTGTTCTCCGTCGGTATCGGCATCGGGTCGCTGCTGTGCGAGACGCTGAGCCGCCGCCAGGTCGAGATCGGCCTCGTGCCGCTGGGCGCGATCGGCATGAGCGTGTTCGCCATCGACCTCTACTTCGCGTCCCGTGCCCTGCCGCCGGCCGGCGTGATGGGGCTCGCCGGCTTCGTGGGGCTGCCGGCGCATTGGCGCGTGATGGCCGACCTGGGCCTGCTGTCGCTCTTCGCCGGCCTCTACAGTGTCCCCATGTACGCCCTGATCCAATTGCGCAGCCAGCCCACGCATCGCGCGCGCATCATCGCGGCCAACAACATCCTCAATGCGTTGTTCATGATCGGCAGCGCCGTGATCGCCGGGGCACTGCTCCAGGCCGGCTTCACGATTCCGCAGATCTTCCTGTTCACCGGCATCGCCAATGCGGTGGTGGCGTTCTACATCTTCATGCTCGTGCCGGAGTACCTCCTGCGCTTCGTGGCCTGGGTGCTGACGCATCTCGTCTACCGCTTCGACGTCGAGGGCGAGGACCACATCCCCGCCGAGGGACCGGCGGTGCTGGTGTGCAACCACGTGAGCTTCATCGATGCGGTCCTGTTGATGGCCGCCAGTCCGCGGCCGATCCGCTTCATCATGGATCACCGCATCTTCCGCGTGCCGGTGCTCGGCTGGTTGTTCCGCCTCGCCAAGGCGATCCCGATCGCACCGCAGAAGGAGGACCCGACGGCCTACGCCCGGGCCTTCGCGCAGGCCGTTCAAGTGCTGCGCGAGGGTGATCTGCTCGCCATCTTTCCCGAGGGTGCGATCACCCGCGACGGCCAGCTGCAGGCTTTCAAGGGCGGCGTGATGCGCATCCTCGACGATGCGCGCGCCGAGGGGATCGAGCCGCCGGTGGTCCCGATGGCGCTGACCAACCTCTGGGGCTCCTATTTCAGCCGCATCGAAGTCCGCGACGGCGAGCAGGTGGCGATGGTGCGCCCCTTCCGGCGCGGCTTCTTCAGCCGGGTCGGACTGCGCGTGGGCACCGCGATGCCGCGAGCCGAGGTGCAGCCGGAGGCCCTGCAGCAACGCGTGAGCGCGCTGCTGGGCAGCCAGCCGACCTGATGTATTCCCTGCCTGAGGCGTTCTGGTACGCGATCACCTGGTTCGGTGACAGCGGCTTGCTGCTGCCCGCTGCGGTGTGGATCGCCGTGTGGCTTGGCGTGCGGACGGTCACGCGGCCGATCGCGTGGCGATGGCTCGTGCTGTTCGGCACCGCCGGCGCGCTGGTGGCGCTTTCCAAGATCGCCTTCATGGGCTGGGGCATCGGCAGCGCCACGCTCAACTTCACCGGCGTCAGCGGGCACACCATGCTGGCGGCCAGCGTCTGGCCGGTCGCGTTCTGGCTCACCGCCGCGCATTGCGCGCCGCGCGTGCGCTTTTCGGCTGCGACGCTGGGTTGGACCTTCGCGGTGCTGATCGGCCTGTCCAGGCTGGCGATCTTTGCCCATTCCAAGTCCGAAGTGGCGGCCGGCTTCGCGCTGGGGGCGGCGGTCAGCGGCCTGTTCCTCTGGCGCCAGCACCATCGGCCGCCTCCGCGGCTGCATTGGGTCCTGCTGCTCATCAGCATCGCGTCGCCGTTGGCCTTCCTGCGGCCCGGTACGCCAGCCCCCACGCACGACGTTCTCAGCGTGATCGCGGTGCGCCTGGCCGGCATCGAGCGGCCCTTCACGCGCGACGACCTCCTGCGGCGGCGGCAGCAGCGCGCCAGTATCGAATAGGGATACCTGGGGCGGCGGTAGCTGCCACCAGTGCATCAATTTGAACCTCGCCGAGGGAGCGCGAACCATCATCCGCGCACCTTCACTACGCCGCGAGGCAGTCATGCAACCCTCCTCTGCCAACGTCCTCATCCAGCGCGACACCCGTGCCTGGCAAGTCCAGGTCTGGGTCTCCTTCGGGCTGGCCGTCTTCCTCTGCGCAACGGGCCTGGCCTGGCTGCCTGGGCAGGCGCTGGACCGGGCCTTCATGGTGATGGGCTACATGTTCTGCCTCTCGGCCGCCTTCGTGCTGGCCAAGTTCGTGCGCGACGGCCAGCGCGGCGCCATCGCCGGCGCCGGCGACACCCCGATGTGGAAGCTCGTGGTCTGGGGCGGCTTCTTCGCCGCCATGGGCCTGACCGGCTGGGGCCTGCTGCGCATGGAGATCAGCGAGACCTACAAGGCCTTCCTCGGCGTCAGCTGGCTGTTCCTGATCAGCGCCGCCTTCACGTTGGCCAAGACGCTGCGCGACCGCCACGAGGCCGATCTTGCCGAGGCACACCTGCAGGGTCGCCGCGCCGCCCGCGCCGAAGCCGGCGAAGGGCAATGAAGTCCCCATTCCTTTCCCAACCCTACCTTTCCGGAGAACACATCATGAAGATGAAGACGTCCTTCGCAACGGCCCTGGTCGCGGCGTGTGCCGCGCTGGGAGGCGTGGTCGCCCCGCTTCAGGCCCAGGCGCAGAGCGAGGCCTCGGCGGCGCTGTCGATGCTGCCGGTGGCCTCGGTGGTCGGCGCCGCGTCGGTGACCGGGAGCGCAGCCAGTGCCGCGGCGGCCGTGCCGGCGGCGCTGTCGGTGGCCGGATCGGCGCTGACGGTGGTCGCGATCGAAGCCTCCGTGGACGGCACGGTCTACCTGCTCGAACGCACCGTCGACGGTGCCCGGGCCAGCGTCAAGGTGCTGGGGCGCGCCGTCCACGGCAGCGCAGTGGCGGTCGGCACCGTGGTCACGGTCAGCGTGATCGGCAGCGGAGTCGTACTGTCGGCGGCCGGCGAAGTCCTGGCTTTCGTCCCCAACGCGATCGGCCGCGCCCTGCTTTACAACGAGAGGCTGTCGTGAGGAGGCTGCAGACCAACTTCGGCGACTACGAAGCCGACTACCGCAGGCGCGTGCCACGCATGCGGCGCTGGCTGCGCGCTCTCCTGCACATGATGGCGGCGACGGTGGCCGTGGTGCTGGCCGGGCTGTTCCTGTTCCCGATGAATGCCCATGCCGGCCGCTCCTGCGAAGACCGCAAGCCGGACCCGGCCTCCATCATCCAGGGCCTGGCGCTGGCGCAGCGCACTGCCGAGCAACTCGACGCCAGCGGCGCGCGGGTGGTGGTGCTGGCCCGCGCCGGGCAGGACCTGAGCAAGCACGGACTGCGCTACTCGCATCTGGGGCTGGCCTACAAGACCGATGCCGGCGCCTGGCGCGTCGTCCACAAGCTGAACCAGTGCAGCACCGCGGTCGCAGCGATCTACCGGCAGGGTCTGGCCCACTTCTTCCTCGACGACCTCTGGCGCTATGAAGCCGCCTGGGTGGTGCCGACGCCGGCGGTGCAGGCGCAACTGGCGGAGATGCTGAAGGGCGAGCCTGCGCGTATCACCCGCCTGCACCATGCGCCGTACAACCTCGTGAGCTATGCCTGGGGCCGCAAGTACCAGCAGTCCAACCAGTGGGCCATCGAGACGCTGGCGGCGGCGATGGAGCCCGGCACCATCCGCAGCCGGGAGCAGGCACAAGCCTGGCTGCAGTTCAAGGGCTACGAGCCCACCACCCTGAAGCTGGGCCCGCTCACGCGTTTGGGCGGCCGCATCAGCGCGGCCAACGTGGCCTTCGACGACCATCCCAACGAGAAGCGCTTTTCCGACCGCATCGAGACCGTGACGGTAGATTCGGTGTTCAGTTGGATGCCTCGGGCGGGTCTCGGGTCTGCGCCGGTGGTGGTCAGGCTTTGATTCGCCTTGCGTCAACAACAACGAGGAACTGAATGAGCAGCAAATCCCTGCGCCTGTCGGAGAAGTGGTTCCGCCGGGGCTTGTGGGTGGTGGCGCTGGTGTTCGCCAGCTTTCTGATCGGCCTGGGCAGCACCATCGTCGGCGACTTGCCGCGGGTGGAGCATGCGCTGACGCTCGACGACTTCATCGACCGCGCGGCGGCCGAGCCGCTGCGAAAGACCATCCGTGACAGCCAGCGCGCCGAGCAGGAAGCCGCGCGCGAGCGTGAACAGGCGGAGCTGGCGCTGCTGGCCGCGCAGCAGGCCAGCCGCACCGCGCGCGAGACCTTCGGCAACTGGCTCGCCACGCGGCGGGTGACCGCGCAGCCCGACCAGGACACCGAACTGATCGCCCGCACCAAGGCACTCGATGGGCTGAAGGCCAAGGAGAACGACGCCGAGCGCGCCGTCGGTGCGCAGCGCCAGGCCGCGCTCGATGCCCGCCAGGCGCGCCAAGGTGCACAGCAGCAGCTTGCGGCCCTCGAAGAGGCGGCGCGCAAGTCGATGGAGGCAGAAAGTCGGCGTGTCGAGCTGCGCGTTTTCGCGTACCGGCTGGCGCTCACGCTGCCGCTGCTGGTGATCGCTGGATGGCTGTTCGCGAAGAAGCGCAAAAGCACCTGGTGGCCCTTCGTCTGGGGCTTCATCCTGTTCGCGCTGTTCGCCTTCTTCGTCGAGCTCGTTCCCTATCTGCCGAGCTACGGCGGCTACGTGCGCTACGCGGTCGGCATCGTGCTGACGGTGCTGGTCGGCCGCTACGCCATCATCGCGCTCAATCGCTATCTCGCGCGCCAGAAGCTCGCGGAGGCGCAGCCCGAAACCGTGCGGCGCAACGAGCTGGGCTACGACACGGCTCTGGCCCGCTTGGCCAAGGGCGTGTGCCCGGGCTGCGAGCGGCCGGTGGACCTCAAGAACACGGAGATCGATTTCTGCCCGCATTGCGGCATCGGCCTGTTCGACCACTGCCGGGCCTGCGAGGCGCGCAAGAGCGCGTTCTCGCGCTTCTGCCATGGCTGCGGCACGGCGGCCGCATCGGCGCGCGGCGACGGGTTGCCACCGCCAGCGTCGGCTCAGGTTCAGCCGGCGTCCACGACGTAGTGCGGCGCGGAGAACATCCTCGGAAGCGTCGGCCGCGAAGCCTCTGCGAGTAAAGGACGCCGCTGCATCTCCATCTCGACGGGCGAGTCTGCCGGCCGTGTCATATCTCCGGCGTATGGCTTCCGGCGTGTTCCAGGCGAGAGGCGTTCTCGGTACGCTGGAGGCCTTTGTTGAAGACCTCCCATGCTCAGCCAGTTCCTCCGCCGTCACGTCGCCGCAGCCATCTATCTCGCGTGCATCACCGCGGCCTTTCTGTCGGCCGTCAGCCTGGTCGCCTATGCGGAGGAGCTGGGTCAGACGCCGCGCGAGCGGTCGGCCTTGAACTGCGCGCGAAACGCCGAGTAGCTACCCTCGTCGAGCGCCGCGCGGATCTCGCGCATCAGGTTCAGGTAGTAGTGCAGGTTGTGGATGGTGGTGAGCATCGGCCCCAGCATCTCGCCGCATCGATCGAGGTGATGCAGGTAGGCGCGGCTGAAGCCTTCACGCCCACCATCGTTCCATGCCACGCCGGAAGCGCCTGCGCAGGCATGGCAGGTGCAGCTCGGGTCGATCGGCTGCGGGTCGCTCTTGTGGCGCGCGTTGCGCATCTTCAGATCGCCGAAGCGGGTGAAGAGGGTGCCGTTGCGCGCATTGCGCGTGGGCATCACGCAGTCGAACATGTCGACACCCTGCGCCACGCCCTCCACCAGATCCTCGGGCGTGCCCACGCCCATCAGGTAGCGGGGCTTGCGGGCCGGCAGCCGGTGCGGCGTGTGCGCCATGATGCGCAGCATTTCCTCCTTGGGCTCGCCCACGCTCACGCCGCCGATGGCATAGCCGGGGAAGTCGAGTTCGAGCAGCTGCGCCAGCGATTCCTCGCGCAGGTTCTCGTACATGCCGCCCTGCACGATGCCGAACAGCGCATTGGGATTGGCCAGCCGCGCGAACTCGGCCTGGCAACGCTTGGCCCAGCGAAGGCTCAGTTCCATCGACGAACGCGCCTCGGCCTCCGTCGTGACATGGCCCTTTGTATCGTAGGGCGTGCACTCGTCGAACTGCATGACGATGTCGCTGTTGAGGATGGTCTGGATCTGCATCGAGACCTCGGGCGTGAGGAACAGCTTGTCGCCATTGACGGGCGAAGCGAACTTGACGCCTTCCTCGCTGATCTTGCGCATCGCGCCCAGCGACCAGACCTGGAAGCCGCCCGAGTCGGTGAGGATGGGCTTGTTCCATTTCTCGAACTGGTGCAGGCCACCGAAGCCGGCCATCACGTCCAGGCCGGGCCGCATCCAGAGGTGGAAGGTGTTGCCGAGAATGATCTGCGCGCCCATTTCCTCCAGGCTGCGCGGCATCACGCCCTTGACGGTTCCGTAGGTGCCCACGGGCATGAAGATGGGAGTCTGCACCACGCCGTGGTTGAGCGTGAGCGTGCCGCGGCGTGCGTGGCTGTCGGGATCGGTGGCCAGGAGTTCGAAGTTCAGCATGGTCTTGGTCGTGCTCGTGCTCAGTGCGCCCGTGCGAGCAGCATCGCATCGCCGTAGCTGAAGAAGCGGTACCGTTCGCGGATCGCGTGGGCATAGAGCGCCATCACGCGCTCGTAGCCCGCGAAGGCGCTGACGAGCATCATGAGCGTGCTCTTCGGCAGGTGGAAGTTGGTCACCAGCAGATCCACGTGCTCGAAGGCGAAGCCGGGCGTGATGAAGATGCAGGTGTCGCCGGCCGCCTCCTGGCTCTGGGCCCAGGCTTCGAGCGTGCGCACGGTGGTCGTGCCGACGGCGACGATGCGACCTCCGCGCGCCTTGGTTCGCGCGATGGCGCGCTGCGTGGCCTCGGGCACCTCGTATCGCTCGGCGTGCATCCGGTGCTCGGCGATGTTCTCGGTCTTCACCGGCTGGAAGGTGCCGGCGCCGACGTGCAGGGTGACGCTGGCGCGCTCGATGCCGCGAGCCTCCAGTTCAACCAGCAGCGCTTCGTCGAAGTGCAGCGCCGCGGTCGGCGCCGCGACCGCACCCGGCACGCGGGCGAACACGGTCTGGTAGCGGCGCTCGTCATCCTGCGAGTCGGCATGCTCGATATAGGGTGGCAGGGGCACGTGGCCGCAACGTGCCATCAACGCGTACGGGTCTTCGCCGGCCTCGCTGTCGAAGCGCAGGCGGAACAGGGCACCCTGCTCGTCGGGCCAGCGTCCGAGCAGCGTCGCGCGGAAGCCGCCCGCCATCGACAGCACGGTGCCGACGGGAGGCTTCTTGCTGACCTTCATGTGGGCGACGACCTCGTGGTCTTGGAGAACGCGCTCGACCAGCAATTCGAGTTTGCCGCCGGTCGGCTTCTCGCCGAAGAGCCGCGCCTTGACCACGCGGGTGTCGTTGAAAACCAGCAGATCGCCCTCACGCAGCAGCGCCGGCAGGGTCCTGAAGATGCGGTCGGCCGGCGGGTCCACCGTGCCGTCGAGCAGGCGAGAGGCGCTGCGCTCGGCAGCGGGGTGCTGGGCCACCAGTTCGGGCGGGAGGTCGAAATCGAAATCGGAAAGCGTGAAGGCGCGCATGGATCTTGAGGGCCGGACAGGCCCGTTCCAAGGAGGCGGAGGGAAAAGGGAAGGTGGCCGAAGAGCCGGGCAGAATTGTCCCATGCCCGCCGCCGCCAAGTCCCCGCCCCCGGAAATGCCCGCACAGGCGCCCGGCGTCGGGCCGAGCCCGGTGCAGCGGGCTTTGCGCAAGCTGGGCCTCGTGCGCGACATCGATTTCGCCCTTTACCTGCCGATGCGCTACGAGGACGAGACGCGCATCGTGAAGCTGGCCGACACGCGCGATGGCGACGTCGCGCAGGTCGAGGCGGTGGTGACGGAAAGCGAGGTGGTGTTCCGCCCGCGCCGCCAGCTCATCGTGACGGTGGACGACGGCAGCGACACCTGCCAGCTGCGCTTCTTCAATTTCTATCCCTCGCAGCAGAAGCAACTGGCGGTCGGCGCGCGGGTGCGCGTGCGCGGCGAGGTGCGCGGCGGCTTCGCCGGCCGGCAGATGATGCATCCGAGCGTCAAGGCGGCGGGGACGGCGCTGCCGCAGGCGCTGACGCCGGTGTATTCGACCATCGCCGGCCTGGCACAGCCTGTGCTGCGGCGGGAAGTGCGCGCCGGCCTGGCGCGGTCCGTGCTGGACGAGACCATTCCCGCGGAGTTCGCGCCGCCGGGCGCGTGGCCACTGCGCCGCGCGCTCAACTTCCTGCACTACCCTGCGCCCGACGTGGCGATGGCCACCCTGGAGGACCACAGCCATCCGGCGTGGCAGCGCCTCAAGGCCGACGAGTTGCTGGCGCAGCAGCTGTCGCAGCTGCAGGCGCGTCGTGCCCGTGGCGCGCAGCGGGCACCGGCCCTTTCGCCAGTCGCGAGTCCGGACTCGCTCGACCAGGCCCTGCGCAAGGCCCTGCCATTTGCCCTGACCGGGGCCCAGCAGCGCGTGGTCGCTGAGATCGCCCGCGACCTGGCCCGAGAAGTGCCCATGCACCGCCTGCTGCAGGGCGACGTGGGCTCGGGCAAGACGGTGGTGGCGGCGCTCGCGGCGGCGCACTGCATCGATGCCGGCCGCCAGTGCGCGTTGATGGCGCCCACCGAGATCCTCGCGGCCCAGCACTTCGGCAAACTGGTCGGCTGGCTCGATCCGCTGCTGGCCGAGCGCGGCCTGCGCGTGGCCTGGCTCACGGGCAGCCAGAAGAAGAAGGAGCGCGACGCGATGGCAGCCTCGGTCGAGAGCGGCGAGGCGGCGCTGGTCGTCGGCACCCACGCGGTGATCTCGGAGAAGGTGACGTTCCGCCATCTCGCGCTCGCGATCATCGACGAGCAGCATCGCTTCGGCGTGGCGCAGCGCCTTGCGTTGCGGGGCAAGGCCGGGGGCGAACTGGAGCCGCACCTGCTGATGATGAGCGCCACGCCCATCCCGCGCACGCTGGCGATGAGCTACTACGCCGACCTCGACGTCTCCACGCTCGACGAGCTCCCGCCGGGGCGTACGCCCATCGTCACCAAGCTGGTGGCCGAGCATCGTCGCGACGAAGTCATCGACCGGATCCGCGTGCAGCTGGCGCAGGGCCGGCAGGTCTACTGGGTCTGTCCGCTGATCGAGGAAAGCGAGGCGATGGACCTGCGCAACGCGACCGAAACGCGCGACGAGCTGGCCGAAGCACTGGGAGACCAGGTCGGCGTGGGCCTGTTGCACTCGCGGATGCCCACGGCCGACAAACAGACGGTGATGGAGTCCTTCACAGCCAACCGGCTGCAGGTGCTGGTCAGCACCACCGTGATCGAGGTCGGGGTGGACGTGCCCAATGCCTCGCTGATGGTGATCGAGCATGCGGAGCGCTTTGGCCTCTCGCAATTGCACCAGCTGCGCGGCCGGGTCGGCCGCGGGGCGGCGGCCTCTGCCTGCGTGCTACTGTACGCGCCCAACGAAGGTGGACGGGTCGGCGAGGCGGCGCGGGCGCGGCTCAAGGCGATGGCCGAGACCAGCGACGGCTTCGAGATCGCGCGCCGTGACCTGGAGATCCGTGGCCCGGGCGAATTCCTCGGGGCGCGCCAGTCCGGTGCGCCGCTGCTGCGCTTTGCGGACCTCACGACCGACGCCTTCCTGCTGGACTGGGCGCGCGAGCTGGCACCGCGCATGCTGGACCGTCATCCGGCGCTGGCGAGCGCGCACGTGGATCGCTGGCTGGGTAGCAAGGCCGAGTACCTCAAGGCCTGAAGGTCGGGTGGGGCGGGGGGCGACCTGTATCGCACCGGGCCCTCTCTTGCGCATAATTGACGCAAGCTATGACCCTTACCGAACTCAAATACATCGTTGCAGTCGCGCGGGAGCGGCATTTCGGCAAGGCGGCCGAAGCCTGCTACGTTTCGCAGCCCACGCTGTCGGTGGCGATCAAGAAGCTGGAGGACGAACTCGAGGTCAAGCTCTTCGAACGCAGCGCCGGCGAGGTCACCGTCACGCCCCTGGGCGAGCAGATCGTGCAGCAGGCCCAGAGCGTGCTCGACCAGGCCGCCAGCATCAAGGAAATTGCCAAGCGCGGGAAGGACCCGCTCTCGGGGCCGCTCAACCTCGGCGTGATCTACACCATCGGTCCTTACCTGCTGCCCGACCTGGTGCGCCAGAACATCGCCCGCACGCCGCAGATGCCGTTGGTGCTGCAGGAGAACTTCACGGTCAAGCTGCTGGAGATGCTGCGCGCCGGCGAGATCGACTGCGCCATCATGGCCGAGCCCTTCCCCGACACTGGCCTGGCCATCGCCCAGCTCTACGACGAGCCCTTCATGGCGGCCGTGCCGGTCAACCATCCCCTGGCCGAGCGCGAGTCGGTGAGTTCCGACGAACTCAAGAAGGAGACCATGCTGCTGCTGGGCACCGGGCACTGCTTCCGAGACCACGTGCTCGAGGTCTGCCCCGAGTTCGCGCGCTTCTCGAGCGATGCGGAGGGCATCCGCAAGAGTTTCGAAGGGTCCTCGCTGGAGACCATCAAGCACATGGTGGCGGCCGGCATGGGTGTGACGCTGGTGCCGCGCCTGTCGGTGCCGGCCGATGCGCTCAGGCCCCGGTCCCCCAAGGGGCGCGGCAAGGAGCCGGAGCAGATCGTGCGCTACCTGCCGGTGCGTGATGCCCAGGGGGGCGAACCCCCGACGCGCCGCGTGGTCCTGGCCTGGCGCCGGAGCTTCACCCGCTACGAAGCGATCGCGGCTTTGCGCAATGCCATCTACGCCTGCGAACTGCCGGGCGTCAAGCGACTGTCCTGAGCGCGCGGCCGCGAACGCCTGCCGAAACATGCCATAGCCTGCGGCTGTTGCGCCGCATGCTCCCAGCTTCTAAAGTTTCCAGCTCTTCATCAACCTCAAAGAAAGAAACCGCGCCATGGCCAAAGACGACAAGAAACCCAAGTCAGCCTCTCCCGCCGGCAAGGTGCCCAAGAAGGGCGGCGCAGTGGTGGCCCAGGAGTCGGGCAGCCGCAATGCGCCGGTCATCAACATCGGCATCGATCGCCAGGACCGCGCGGCCATTGCAGAAGGCTTGAGCCGTGTGCTGGCCGACACCTATACGCTCTATCTCACGACCCACAACTTCCATTGGAACGTCACAGGTCCGCACTTCAACTCGCTGCATGCCATGTTCATGCAGCAGTACACGGAGCTGTGGGGCGCCACCGACGTGATCGCCGAGCGCATCCGCGCGCTCGGACACTACGCCCCCGGCTCCTATGCCGAGTTCAGCAGGATCGCGACCGTGCCCGATGTCCCCCAAGATCCACCGAAGGCCATGGAGATGGTGCGCATCCTGGTCAAAGGCCACGAGACCGTCTCGCGGATCGCGCGCGAGTTCATCCCCGTGGCCGAGGAGGCCGGCGACGATCCGACTGCCGACATGCTGACCGCCCGCTGCACGGTACACGACCAGACGGCCTGGATGCTGCGGTCGCTGCTCGAGGACTGAACCGGGCATCCCGGGACGAGGCGGTAGCGGTGTCGTCGCACCGGTGGCGCAAAATCGCGCCATGTCCGCTTCCGTTCTTGCGCCGCGCAGTCGCCCGTCCCTTTACCTCGACCTGATCCGCTGGAACCGTCCGGCCGGCTGGCTGCTGCTGTTGTGGCCCTCGCTGGCCGCGCTCTGGTTTGCGGCCGACGGCTTCCCGGGCTGGCACCTGCTCGCGGTCTTCGTTTTGGGCACCATCCTGATGCGCAGCGCCGGCTGCTGCGTCAATGACGTGGCAGACCGCGACTTCGACCGTCACGTGAAGCGCACGGCGCAGCGCCCGGTGACCAGCGGCGCGCTCTCGGTCAAGGAGGCGCTGGCGGTGGGCGCCGTGCTGGCATTGCTGGCTTTCGCCCTGGTGCTCACGACCAATCGCGCAACAGTCCTCTGGTCCTTCGTGGCCCTGGCTGTGACGCTGGCCTATCCTTTTGCCAAGCGCGTTGTGTCGATCCCCCAGGCAGTGCTGGGCATCGCTTTCAGCTTCGGCATTCCGATGGCGTTCTCGGCCGTGCAGTCGACGGTGCCGGCTTTCGCCTGGTGGCTTCTGATCGGCAACCTGTTCTGGGTCCTGGCTTACGACACGGAGTACGCGATGGTCGATCGCGACGACGACCTCAAGATCGGCATGAAGACATCCGCCATCACCTTCGGGCGCTTCGACGTCGCGGCGGTGATGGCGAGCTACGCCCTTTACCTGGCGATCTGGACGGCAGCCGGCACGAGCCGTCAGCTGGGGCCGGCCTTTTTCGCCGGCATCGCCATCGCTGCAGCGCAGGCGCTGTGGCACTGGCGCCTGATCCGCGAACGCACCCGCGAGGGGTGCTTCAAGGCCTTCCGGCTCAACCACTGGCTGGGTTTCGCCGTTTTCGCTGGCGTCGTGGCCGGCTATCTGCCGCGCTGAACGCAGCGCGGCCTAGCCTCGGCCGAACTCGTCCCCCAGCTCCGCGGCGCGTCGGTGGGCGGCGGCGATCGCAGTCTTGAAGAGGGTCTTGACATCGGCGCTGTCGAGCGAGCTGATGGCGGCGTGGGTCGTACCGCCCTTGGAGGTCACTCGATCTCGCAGCACCGCCGGCGGCTCGCCGGCGTCGCGCGCGAGGGCCGATGCGCCACTGAAGGTGCCGACGGCCAGCCGATGCGCCTGCTCCGGGCTGAGGCCCAGCGCGATGCCGGCCTCCGTCATGGCCTCGATGAAATAGAAAACGTAAGCCGGGCCGGAGCCGGAAACGGCGGTGACGGCGTCCAGTGCGCTTTCAGTGTCCACCCACAGCAGTTCGCCGGTCGCCTCCAGCACCTGTTCCACCCGCCTGCGCTCATCCGGCTTCACCGCCGGCCGCGCGAACAGCCCTGTCATGCCCTGTCCGACCAGTGCCGGCGTATTGGGCATGGCGCGTACCACCCGCTCGGTGCCGAGCCAGCGCGCGATGCTGTCGGAGGGAATGCCCGCGGCGACGCTCAGATTCAATGCGTGCGGCGCCAGGCCGCGAACGGCTTGGGCGGCTTGGGCGAAGGTCTGGGGTTTGACCGCCCAGACCAGCACCTCGCAACGGCCGAGCGCAGGGCCGGCCTCGGCCTGCGCGGCGATACCGAAATCGTGCTGCAGCCGTTCGCGGGCCTGCGCGAGGGGTTCGACCACCTCGAAAGCCTCGGCCGGCACTTGGCGCTTGATCAACCCGCCGATGATGGCGCTGGCCATGTTGCCGCCGCCGATGAAGCCAATAGGCGGGAGGGGAGCCCACTCCTGGCGGGGCAAAAAAGTAACGGCAATGTTCATGTAACTTCCAGAGGGTGGGGCCAGCTCGCTTTGGCCATTGAAATTGTCGTCGCTCACTGCGGCGGATCGCGTGCTGGCCGGTCGTCTCTATCCAGCGACGGCACCCAGTTGACATCAAATTGCCGCCGTGCAACAATCGCGGGCTTCGCCTTTAGAGGGCGAAAAGCTTCTGCCCAGCGGAAGCGCTTCGAAGTGGTTTCGGAGCGTGGACGACGGGCCCAAGACTGACCGTGAAGCGTTCTCGATCCTCGAGGACGCAGACCGGTACAAGTTGGGAATAAACGAAATGATCCAAACTGAATCCCGGCTCGATGTGGCCGACAACACGGGCGCGAAATCCGTCCTGTGTATCAAGGTGCTCGGTGGCTCCAAGCGGCGTTATGCCAGCGTGGGCGACGTCATCAAGGTCAGCGTCAAGGAAGCAGCCCCGCGCGGTCGCGTCAAGAAGGGCGAGATCTACAGCGCGGTGGTGGTTCGCACCGCCAAGGGCATCCGTCGTGCTGACGGTTCGCTCGTCAAGTTCGACGGCAATGCCGCCGTGTTGCTCAATGCCAAGCTGGAGCCCATCGGCACCCGCATCTTTGGACCGGTCACGCGCGAACTGCGTACCGAGAAGTTCATGAAGATCGTGTCGCTGGCCCCCGAAGTTCTGTAAGGACATCTCGCCATGAACAAGATTCGCAAAGGCGACCAGGTCATCGTGCTGGCCGGGCGCGACAAGGGCAAGCGCGGCACCGTGTCGCTGCGCAAGGATGACTCCTATGTCGTCGTCGAGGGCGTGAACCTCGTCAAGAAGCACGCCAAGCCGAACCCCCTCAAGGGTACGACCGGTGGCATCGTCGAGAAGGCCATGCCGATTCACCAATCCAATGTGGCGATCTTCAATGCCGCGACCGGCAAGGCCGATCGCGTGGGCATCAAGATCACGGACGGCAAGCGCGTGCGCGTCTTCAAGTCCAGCGGCGAAGAAATCAAGGCCACCTAAGGGGAGCTTACATGGCACGTCTCCAACAACACTACCGCGAGAAGATCGCGAAGGACCTGACCGAGAAGTTCGGCTACAAGTCGCCGATGCAGGTCCCCCGCCTGACCAAGATCACGCTGAACATGGGCGTGGGCGAAGCAGTGGCCGACAAGAAGGTCCTCGAGAACGCCGTTGCCGACCTGACCAAGATCGCCGGCCAGAAGCCCGTCGTCACCAAGTCGAAGAAGGCCATCGCTGGTTTCAAGATCCGCGAGAACCAGCCGATCGGCTGCATGGTCACACTGCGCGGCGTCCAGATGTACGAATTCCTGGACCGTTTCGTCACCGTGGCGCTGCCGCGTGTGCGCGACTTCCGCGGCATTTCCGGCCGCGCCTTCGACGGCCGCGGCAACTACAACATCGGCGTGAAAGAGCAGATCATTTTTCCTGAGATCGAATACGACAAGGTCGATGCCCTGCGCGGTCTCAATATCAGCATCACGACGACGGCCAAGACCGACGAGGAAGCCAAGGCGCTGCTCGCGGGCTTCCGTTTCCCGTTCAAGAATTGAGGTGACTTGTGGCTAAAGTAGCTTTGATCGAGCGCGAGCTCAAGCGAGAAAAACTGGTCGCAAAGTACGCCGCCAAACACGCGGAACTGAAGGCGATCGCCAATGACGCGAAGAAGAGCGACGAAGAGCGTGCGGCCGCCCGCCTGGCCCTGCAGAAGCTCCCGCGCAACGCGAACCCGACCCGCCAGCGCAACCGCTGCGAGATCACCGGTCGTCCGCGCGGCACCTTCCGCCAGTTCGGCCTGGCCCGCGCCAAGATCCGCGAACTGGCCTTCAGCGGTGACATCCCCGGCGTCACCAAGGCCAGCTGGTAAGCCAGGCAGGAGCAAAGAACATGAGCATGAGTGATCCCATTGCCGACCTGCTGACGCGCATCCGCAACGCGCAGATGGTGGCGAAGCCCACTGTGTCGGTCCCGTCTTCCAAGGTGAAGGTCGCGATCGCGCAGGTGCTGAAGGATGAGGGCTACATCGACGGCTTCCAGGTCAAGACCGAAGCCGGCAAGAGCGAGCTCGAGATTTCGCTGAAGTACTACGCCGGCCGTCCGGTCATCGAGCGCATCGAACGTGTGAGCCGACCTGGTCTGCGCGTCTACAAGGCCAGCGCCGCGATTCCCCAGGTCCAGAACGGCCTCGGCGTGGCCATCGTCACGACCCCCAAGGGCGTGATGACCGACCGCAAGGCCCGCGCCAGCGGTGTCGGCGGCGAAGTACTGTGCTACGTCGCCTGACCGAGACATCGAGGAGAACACTGAAATGTCCCGAGTAGGAAAAATGCCGGTCGCCATCCCGCAAGGCGTGGATGTGGCGATCAAGGAAGACCAGATCAGCGTCAAGGGCGCGGGCGGTACGCTCAGCCTGCCGGCGAATGCGCTGGTGAAGGTCGTCAACAAGGACGGCCACCTGAGCTTCGAGCCCGCCAACGATTCGCGCGACGCGAATGCAATGAGCGGCACCGTGCGTCAGCTCGTCAACAACATGGTGGTCGGTGTCACTAAGGGCTTCGAGAAGAAGTTGAATCTGGTTGGCGTGGGCTACAAGGCCCAGGCGCAAGGCGCCAAGCTGAACCTGCAGGTCGGCTATTCGCACCCGGTCAACATGGACATGCCGCAAGGCATCACGGTAGCGACGCCCACCCCGACCGAGATCGTGATCAAGGGTGCCGACCGCCAGCGCGTCGGCCAGGTGGCCGCTGAGATCCGCGCCGTCCGTCCGCCCGAGCCCTACAAGGGCAAGGGCATCAAGTACTCGGACGAGAAGATCGTGATCAAAGAGACCAAGAAGAAGTAAGGGGCAGCAAAATGATGTTGACCAAGAAAGCACAGCGCCTTCGCCGCTCGCGCCAGACCCGCATCCGCATTGCGACGCAAGGCGTGGCGCGCCTGACGGTGAACCGCACCAATCTGCACATCTATGCGACCGTCATCTCCGACGACGGCACCAAGGTGATTGCCTCGGCCTCCACGGCAGAGGCCGAAGTGCGCAACTCGCTGGGCGGATCGGGCAAGGGCGGCAACGCCGCCGCTGCCACGATCATCGGCAAGCGCATCGCCGAGAAGGCGAAGGCCGCCGGTGTCGAGAAGGTCGCCTTCGACCGCGCAGGCTTCGCCTACCACGGCCGCGTCAAGGCGCTGGCCGATGCGGCCCGCGAAGCCGGTCTGCAGTTCTAACCGAACACGAGATTCAACATGGCAAAGATTCAGGCAAGAACGCAGAGCGAAGGCCCCGAGGACGGTCTGCGCGAGAAGATGATCGCGATCAACCGCGTCACCAAGGTGGTGAAGGGTGGTCGCATCCTCGGTTTTGCGGCGCTGACTGTGGTTGGTGACGGTGACGGCCGCGTCGGCATGGGCAAGGGCAAGTCCAAGGAAGTGCCCGCCGCCGTGCAGAAAGCGATGGAAGAGGCGCGCCGCAATCTGATGAAGGTGTCGATCAAGAACGGCACGCTGCATCACCAGGTGACGGGACACCACGGCGCTTCGTCCGTCGTGATGTATCCGGCGCCGAAGGGTACCGGCATCATCGCTGGCGGTCCGATGCGCGCCGTGTTCGAGGTGATGGGCATCACCGACATCGTGGCCAAGAGTCACGGCTCGTCGAACCCGTACAACATGGTCCGCGCTACGCTGGACGGCCTGCGCAACTCGACCACGGCGTCGGAAGTCGCGGCGAAGCGTGGCCTGACCGTCGAACAACTCTTCGCCTGAATGGGAGCAGTTTCATGACGACGCAACAACAAACGCTCAAGGTGCAACTGGTCAAGAGCCCGATCGGCACCAAGCAATCGCATCGCGCCACCGTTCGCGGCCTGGGTCTGCGCAAGCTCAACAGCGTGAGCGAACTGCAGGACACGCCCGCCGTGCGCGGCATGATCAACAAGATCAGCTATCTGGTCAAAGTGCTCTAAGAGAGACGGATATGGAACTCAATGGCATCAAGCCGGCGGCGGGCGCCAAGCACGCCAAGCGCCGCGTCGGCCGTGGCATCGGCTCCGGCCTGGGCAAGACCGCGGGTCGCGGTCACAAGGGTCAGAAGTCCCGTGCGGGTGGCTTCCACAAGGTCGGCTTCGAGGGCGGTCAGATGCCGCTGCAGCGCCGGCTGCCCAAGCGAGGCTTCAAGTCGCAATCGCTCAAGTACAACGCTGAAGTGACGCTGGCTGCGCTTGAAAAGCTCGGCCTGGCCGAAGTGGACTTGCTCGCGCTCAAGCAAGCCGGCCTCGTGGGCCAGATCGCCAAGGTGGTGAAGGTCGTCAAGTCGGGCGAGCTGACCAAGGCCGTCAAGCTGACGGGCATCGGCGCGACCGCCGGTGCCAAGGCTGCGATCGAAGCGGCCGGCGGCAGCGTGGCCTGAGCCCCAGGGAAAGAAGGTCATAGTGGCAACGAACGCGGCGACGCTCGCAAAGACAGGCAAGTACGGCGACCTGCGTCGCCGGCTTGTCTTCTTGCTGCTCGCCCTCGTGGTCTACCGCATCGGCGCGCATATTCCGGTGCCGGGCATCAATCCGGACCAGCTCGCACAACTGTTCCAGGGCCAGCAGGGCGGCATCCTGAGCCTGTTCAACATGTTCTCGGGTGGCGCGTTGTCGCGCTTCACGGTGTTCGCGCTGGGCATCATGCCGTACATCTCCGCGTCGATCATCATGCAACTGATGACCTACGTGGTGCCGACCTTCGAGCAGTTGAAGAAGGAGGGCGAGGCCGGCAGGCGCAAGATCACCCAGTACACCCGTTATGGCACGCTGGGCCTGGCGCTATTCCAGTCCTTCAGCATCGCTGTGGCACTGGAGTCGTCGGCAGGCCTGGTGATCTCGCCCGGTTTCGGCTTCCGCCTGACCGCGATGATCAGCCTCACGGCCGGCTCGATGTTCCTGATGTGGCTCGGCGAGCAGATCACCGAACGGGGCCTTGGCAACGGCATCTCGATTCTGATCTTCGCCGGCATCGCTGCCGGCCTGCCGAGCGCGATCGGCGGCCTGCTGGAACTGGTGCGCACAGGTGCCATGAACGTACTCGTCGCGCTGTTCATCGTCGCCGTCGTGATCCTAGTCACCTACTTCGTGGTGTTCGTCGAGCGCGGTCAGCGCAAGATCCTGGTGAACTATGCGCGGCGGCAAGTGGGCAACAAGGTCTATGGTGGCCAGTCTTCGCACCTGCCGCTCAAGCTCAACATGGCCGGGGTGATCCCGCCCATCTTCGCTTCTTCGATCATCCTGCTGCCGACCACGGTGGTGAGCTGGTTCAGCACGGGCGACAGCATGCGCTGGATCAAGGACATTGCTGGTGCGCTGACGCCGGGCCAGCCGATCTACGTGCTGCTCTATGCGGCCGCGATCGTGTTTTTCTGCTTCTTCTACACGGCGCTCGTGTTCAACAGCCGCGAGACCGCCGACAACCTGAAGAAGAGTGGTGCTTTCATCCCGGGCATCCGTCCGGGAGATCAGACCGCGCGCTACATCGACAAGATCCTGGTTCGCCTGACGCTGGCGGGCGCGGTGTACATCACCTTCGTCTGCCTGCTGCCGGAGTTCCTGATCCTGAAATACAACGTGCCGTTCTATTTTGGCGGTACCTCGTTGCTGATCATCGTGGTGGTCACCATGGATTTCATGGCCCAAGTGCAGAACTACATGATGTCCCAGCAATACGAATCGCTGCTGAAGAAGGCCAATTTCAAGACCTCGTAGCAGATGAAGCGAAGATGTCGAAGAACGATGTCATCCAGATGCAAGGTGAGGTTCTGGAGAACCTGCCGAATGCCACCTTCCGGGTGAAACTGGAAAACGGACACATCGTACTTGGACATATTTCCGGAAAGATGCGGATGCACTACATCCGCATCCTTCCAGGTGACAAGGTCACCGTCGAGTTGACGCCCTATGACTTGAGCCGGGCGCGCATCGTATTCAGGGCGAAGTGAGTCGCCGGGTTGAACAGAGTTTTAGGAGAGTGAAATGAGAGTTTCGGCTTCGGTCAAGACCATCTGCCGCAATTGCAAGATCATCCGCCGCAAAGGTGTCGTGCGCGTGATCTGTAGCGACCCGCGCCACAAGCAGCGTCAGGGTTGAGCTGAGAAAGATTTAAGAGGACGCACATGGCACGTATTGCTGGCATCAACATTCCGCCGCACAAGCACGCCGAGATCGGCCTGACCGCCATCTTCGGCATCGGTCGCACCCGCGCTCGCAAGATCTGCGAAGCGAGCGGCATCGAATACTCGAAGAAGATCAAGGATCTGACCGACGCCGATCTCGAGAAGATCCGCGACCAGATCGCGCTCTTCACCATCGAAGGCGATCTGCGTCGCGAAACGACGATGAACATCAAGCGCCTGATGGACATCGGTTGCTATCGTGGCTTTCGCCACCGCCGCGGCCTGCCCATGCGCGGCCAGCGCACGCGCACCAATGCCCGCACCCGAAAGGGTCCGCGCAAGGCCGCGCAGTCCCTGAAGAAGTAAGGATAGACAAGCATGGCTAAAGCTCCTGCCAACAACGCCGCACAGCGCGTTCGCAAGAAGGTTCGCAAGAACGTGGCGGATGGCGTCGCGCACGTGCACGCCTCGTTCAACAACACGATCATCACGATCACCGACCGCCAGGGGAACGCTCTGTCGTGGGCGTCCTCGGGTGGCCAGGGCTTCAAGGGTTCGCGCAAGTCGACGCCGTTCGCTGCACAGGTCGCCTCCGAAGTGGCCGGGCGCGCTGCAGTGGAACAGGGCATCAAGAACCTCGACGTCGAGATCAAGGGCCCCGGCCCGGGTCGCGAGTCGTCGGTGCGCGCACTGGCCGCGCTCGGTATCCGGATCAACTCGATTTCCGATGTGACCCCGGTTCCGCACAACGGCTGCCGTCCGCAGAAGCGCCGCCGCATCTGAGGCGAAGGCGCACGGCGCAGCCAGCTCTTGGGCCGGCTGCGCGTTTTGTTTTTTGTTTTCAACAAGCCCACCGCCATCGGCACGCCGTTGATGGCTCCCGCAGGTCCCTGCGGAAGATGACACAAAGGAAGATCAAGTGGCACGCTATCTCGGCCCTAAGGCCAAACTCTCCCGCCGCGAAGGCACTGACCTGTTCCTCAAGAGCGCCCGCCGCTCCATCCAGGACAAGGCCAAGTTCGACTCCAAGCCTGGCCAGCACGGCCGCACCTCGGGCCAGCGCACTTCCGACTTCGGTCTGCAGCTGCGCGAGAAGCAGAAGGTCAAGCGCATGTACGGTGTGCTGGAGAAGCAATTCCGCCGGTACTTCGAGGAAGCCGATCGCCGTCGTGGCAACACCGGCGCCAACCTGCTGTTCCTGCTCGAGTCGCGCCTGGACAACGTCGTGTATCGCATGGGCTTCGGCTCCACCCGCGCCGAAGCGCGCCAGCTGGTGTCGCACAAGGCGATCACGGTGAATGGTCAGTCGGTCAATATCCCGTCGTACCTGGTCAAGACCGGTGACGTGGTCGCGGTTCGCGACAAGTCCAAGAAGCAGAATCGCGTCGTCGAGGCACTGCAGTTGGCTCAGCAGGTCGGCATCCCGGCCTGGGTCGACGTCAATGTCGACAAGGCCGAAGGCACCTTCAAGAAGGTGCCCGATCGCGACGAGTTCGGTGCCGACATCAACGAATCGCTGATCGTCGAACTGTATTCGCGATAACAGGCGAGAACGGGCCGCGGTTCGGTGGCCCGAACTTTTGAAATTTCGTGACCCGTGTGCACGTGCACGGGCGCTTCACCAGCCTTACCGGTGTAACGAGCCGGGGGTATTGAGAGGAAGTCTGCATGCAAACCACCCTGTTGAAACCGAAGACCATCCAGGTCGAGCAGTTGGCCCCGAACAGGGCCAAGGTCACGCTCGAGCCTTTCGAGCGCGGCTATGGTCATACGCTCGGCAATGCGCTGCGGCGTGTCCTGCTGTCCTCGATGGTTGGTTACTCCGCCACCGAAGTGACCATCGCCGGCGTGCTTCACGAATACTCGTCCATCGATGGCGTGCAGGAAGACGTCGTTAACATCTTGCTGAACCTCAAGGGCGTGGTCTTCAAGCTCCACAACCGTGACGAGGTCACGCTGAGCCTGCGCAAGGACGGCGAGGGCCCGGTGACCGCGTCGGACATTCAGACCCCGCATGACGTCGAGATCATCAATCCCGACCACGTGATCGCCCACTTGTCGCAGGGCGGCAAGCTGGACATGCAGATCAAGGTCGAGAAGGGGCGCGGCTACGTGCCCGGCACCATGCGCCGCTACGCCGACGAGCCGACCAAATCGATCGGCCGCATCGTGCTCGACGCCTCCTTCTCGCCGGTCAAGCGCGTGAGCTACACGGTCGAAAGCGCCCGGGTGGAGCAGCGTACCGACCTCGACAAGCTGCTGGTCGAGATCGAGACCAACGGTGCGATCACCGCCGAAGACGCCGTGCGCGCGTCGGCCAAGATCCTGGTCGAGCAACTGGCCGTGTTCGCGCAGCTCGAGGGTGGCGAGCTCGCCGCGTTCGACCAGCCTGCGCCGCGCAGCGCGCAGCAGTTCGACCCCATCCTGCTGCGTCCGGTCGACGAACTCGAACTCACCGTGCGTTCGGCCAACTGCCTGAAGGCGGAGAACATCTACTACATCGGTGACCTGATTCAGCGCACCGAGAACGAGCTGCTCAAGACCCCGAACCTGGGTCGCAAGTCGCTCAACGAGATCAAGGAAGTGCTCGCATCGCGCGGCCTGACCTTGGGCATGAAACTGGAGAGCTGGCCGCCGGCCGGCCTCGACAAGAGGTAATTGGAAGAACAAGGCCCGCCGCACGCGGCGGCCTTGGGCTTCGGACTTCGGAATAGGTGAACGCGGCGTACCTGACACGGCCCCGCGGATTTGATAAGGAAAGGAACTCACCATGCGTCACGGACACGGACTCCGCAAACTCAATCGCACCAGCGCGCATCGCCAAGCGATGCTGCAGAACATGATGAACTCGCTCATCGCGCACGAGGCCATCAAGACCACGGTCCCCAAGGCCAAGGAACTGCGCCGCGTCATCGAGCCGATGATCACCTTGGCCAAGAAGCCGACGGTCGCCAACAAGCGCCTGGCCTTCAACCGCCTGCGCGATCGCGACAGCGTGGTCAAGCTCTTCGGCGAATTGGGCCCGCGCTACCAGTCCCGCCCAGGCGGCTACACCCGCATCCTGAAGATGGGCTTCCGCGTCGGTGACAACGCACCGATGGCGCTTGTCGAACTGGTGGATCGTCCTGAAGTTGCCGATACCCCTGCCGCCGAGCAGGGTGGCGAAGAATAAGCTATAATATTTATCTGCCGCGCGATGGAGCAGCCTGGTAGCTCGTTGGGCTCATAACCCAAAGGTCGCAAGTTCAAATCTTGCTCGCGCAACCAAATTCCGGCAGAAGTTTCTGCCAAATTGCAAAACGCCCACCTTTCGGTGGGCGTTTTTGTTTTTGGACGCTAATTTGGGTTGGCAGCCTCAAAGCCCAAGTGCAACGACGGGGCTGATGTCGATATGGCGCTCAAAGCATTCCTCGAAGAAAACTTCAGCCGGGCTCTTGAAGCCGAGAGTCTTGCGCGGACGCGTATTCAGACTCCAGGCGATCTCGTCGAGTTGCCGTTGGCTGTGCACGCTCAGGTCAGTGCCCTTGGGAAGGTATTGCCGGATCAGGCCGTTGATGTTCTCGCAGATGCCGCGTTGCCAGGGGCTGTGCGGGTCGGCGAAGTAGATCTTCAG
This sequence comes from Variovorax defluvii, assembly GCF_039541515.1. Lineage (NCBI taxonomy): Bacteria > Pseudomonadati > Pseudomonadota > Betaproteobacteria > Burkholderiales > Comamonadaceae > Variovorax > Variovorax defluvii. Next base: position 64,334 of record NZ_BAABGJ010000081.1, on the reverse strand, counting down.
TCCCGTGCTTTCGGCCAAGCGTTTGTGCAACGCCATCTCCTTGCCCTGGTCGTAGGTCAGCGTCTTTCTCAGCTCGGGATCCAGGGGAGAGAACGCCGTTTCGAAGCCCTTGAAGGCATCCAGCGCGGTGGCGCCGTCCATCTTGACCAGCATGACGAACAAGCTCTTGCGGCACACCAGAGTGCCAACGGCAGATTGGTTGCGCGCACCCTGGATCAGATCGCCTTCCCAGTGGCCTGGCAGCAGTCGATCGTTGGCCTCGGGCGGACGTACGTGGATGCTGACAATGTCCTGCAGGCTGCCGCGCCGATCTTCTCCTCGAGAGCGCGGCTTGCGCGCGCTCTTGCCTTGCCGCAGCATTTGCACAAGCTCCTTGCGCAGCGAGCCGCGAGGCATGGCGTAGATCGCCGTGTAGATGGTCTCGTGCGACGCTCGCAAATGAGGCTGCTCCGGGTGGTGTTGTCTGAGTTTGCCGGCGATTTGCTCGGGCGACCAGCGTTGCTTCAGCAGTCCTCGCACCCGTTGCCACAGAAAGCCGCGACGATGCAGCTTCCTTGGCGGTCGACCCAGGCGGCGAGCCCGCTGCGCACGCCTGCCGGCCTCCACCGCGTCATAGCCCGGACAAAGTCGCGGGCGGCCCATCAGCGGCTAGCCCTTGGCCGGCTGATGCCCATTGCGCCGCAGCTCGCGGGTGATCGTGCTGGTGGCTCTATCCAGGGCTTTGGCAATGGCCGTGGGATTGCTGCCTTGCTGCGTCATGGCCATGATGACGCCGCTTTCTTCCGGGCCAAGATGTCGGGGCGGCCGAAACCAAGATGGCGCGCGGGGCCGCCTACCACGCGGCCTTGAACCCGTCGGACGCCGGCGCAGAGCAGGGCGCCTTCCGGTAGTCCGGTCCTCGCGGCCCAGCGGGCGGGCCGCCAAGCTCAGTCGGGCACGACGGCCGTGACCTCGATCTCCACCTTGGCTCGCGCCTCTACCAGCGCCGCTACCTGGAAGCAGGTCATGGCGGGGAAGTTGCGCCCCATGACGTCGCGGTAGACGGGGCCCAGTTCTCCCAGCCGCCGGTTGTACTCGTCGCGGTCCGTCACGTACCAGGTCATTCGCACCATGTGCTCCGGCCCCGCCCCGCCTTCGCGCAGAATGGCAGCGATGTTGCGCAATGCCTGCCCCGTCTGCTCGATGAAGTCGTCCGAGACGAACTGCTGTTGTGCATCCCAGCCGATCTGCCCTCCGACGAAGATCGTGGTGCCGCGCGCGGCGACTCCATTGGCGTACCCTTTGGGAGCTGCCCAGCCGGGCGGTTGCAACAGTTTGATCATGATGTGATTTGCCTCAGTTTGAATCGTTGGAGCTTGCCCGTTTCGGTGCGCGGCAAGCCGGCAACGAACTCGATCTCTCTCGGATACTTGAAGGGTGCGATCGTGGCTTTGACGTGGTCCTGCAGCGCCTTCACCATGGCCGCGTCGCCGGTGTTGCCGGGCTTGAGCACGCAGAAGGCCTTGACGATCATTCCGCGCTCCGGGTCCGGCTTGCCGATCACGCCGCATTCGGCGATGGCCGGGTGCTTGAGCAGCGCATCCTCGACCTCCGGCCCGCCCACGTTGTAGCCTGCCGTGATGATCATGTCGTCGGCCCGGGACTGGTAGAAGAAGTAACCATCCTCGTCCTCGACGAAGGCATCGCCCGGGTAGTTCCAACCCTTCTTCACGTAATCGGCCTGCCGCGCATCGTCGAGGTAACGGCAGCCGACAGGCCCGATCAGCGCGAGTTTGCCCACCGTGCCGCGCGGCACCTCGTTGCCTTCCTCGTCCACCACCTTCGCGGTAAAGCCGGGCACGACCTTGCCCACGGCGCCGCGCCGCACCTCGTCGCCGGCGGCCGAGATGTAGATGTGGAACACCTCGGTCCCGCCGATCCCGTCGAGCATCTCGATGCCGGTGGCTTCCTTCCACAGGTCGCGCGTGGCATCGGGCAGCGCTTCGCCGGCGCTCACGCTGATGCGCAGCGTGGGCACGCCCAGCGCCTTGGCGAAGGGCGCCATCTGCCGGTAGAAGGTGGGCGCGGTGTAGCTGATGGTCGCACCGACCTCGCGGATCGTCTTGACCATGCTTTCCGGCGTGTAGGGACCGTCGTTGAAATACACCGAGGCACCGGCCCACATCGGGAAAATCAGCAGCCCGCCCAGCCCGAAGGTGAAGGCCAGCGGCGGCGAGCCGATCACGATGTCCTCGCTGCGGGCACGCAGCACGTGCCGCGGCCAGGTCTGGCACATCGCGAGCACGTCGCGATGCGTGGTCACAGGTGCCTTCGGTTTGCCCGTGGTGCCGGAAGTGAAAGCCAGCAGCGCGATATCGTCGGCAGCGGTCGGGCAGGCCTGGAAGATCCCGCTCTTGGTGGCGGCGCGCGCCTCCAGCGAATCGGCCGCCTGCGGGGCGTTGAAGGCGATCACTGTGCTGAGCACGGGGTGCGCTTGCTGCGCCGCGTGCAACTCCTCGAGCAGCCGCACGTCGCACAGCGCCACCTTGGGCTGCGCCTTGTCGATGATGTCGCCCAGCTCCTTGGCGCGCAGCAGCGGCATGGTCGCCACCGCGATGAGCCCCGCCTTCACCACGGCCAGCCATCCCAGCGCCATCTCGATCGAGTTGCCGCCACGCAGCAGCACACGATTGCCGGGAATCAGGCGGAGATCCTCCATCAGCACCTGCGCGATGCGGTTCACTTCCCTCGCCGCCTCGGCATAGCTCAGCGTGCGCTGCGCCGAGCGCAGCATCGGCCGATCCGCCCAGGCTTTGGCTGCCGCCTTGTCCAGCAGCTCTTCCACCAGGTTCAGCTGATCGGGCAATTGCAGTTCCGGCAGGTCGTAGCGGAACATGGGCAACTGCTCCGGCGGCGGCAGCCGGTCATGGACGAATCGATCGACCTGCGCACTCATGCCGCGCTCCGAAGGACGGATTTGCCGATGATCAATTGCTGCACCTCCGTTGCGCCCTCGTAGATGCGCAACGAGCGGATATCGCGATACAGGCTCTCGACCTTGCTGCCGACCTTCACGCCCAGGCCGCCATGCATCTGCAAGGCCATGTCGATCACACGGCTGGCGTTCTCGGTGGCGCACATCTTGGCCATTGCCGCCGCTGCCGTGATGTCACCGGCCGGGGGGGCGCCGCGCGCTTCGCTGTCGTCGCGCATCCAGGCGGCGCGGTAGGTCAGCAGTGCCGCGCTGTCGATCAACGCGGCCATCTCGCCGAGCTTGGCCTGCGTGAGCTGGAAGTCGGCAAGCGTCTGGCCGAACATGCGGCGGTTGCTCGCGTGGCGCACCGCTTCGGCGAGCGCGCGCCTGGCCATGCCCAGCGCCGCACCGGCGACCGAGGCACGGAAGATGTCCAGCGTGCGCATCGCCAGCTTGAAGCCGCCGTTCAGCTCGCCCAGCTGCGCTTCTCGCTCCACGGTGCAACCTTCGAAATTCAGCGTCGCCAGCGGGTGCGGCGCCATCACCTCGATGTGGGCCGAGGTGTCCAGGCCGGGCGCATTCGCATCGACCAGGAAGGCGGTGATGCCGCGCGAGCCTGCGGCCGGATCGGTCTTGGCGAACACGCAATAGAAATCGGCGATGCCACCATTGCTGATCCAGGTCTTCTGGCCATCCAGGCGCCAGCCCTGCGGCGTTGCCACGGCTTGCATCGCCATGGCGCCCACGTCCGATCCGGCCTCGGGCTCGGAGAGCGCGAAGGCGGCGATCTTGTCGCCTTGCGCAACCGCGCGCAGGTAGTCGCGCTGCTGTGCCGCGCTGCCGGCAAGCGTGATCGCGCCGCTGCCCAGGCCCTGCATCGCGAAAGCGAAGTCGGCCAGGGGCGAATGAAAGGCCAGCGTCTCGCGCAACAGCACCAGGGCGCGCGAATCCAGGCGCTCGAGCGCACCGCCCGAGGCGGCCGGCACGCAGTAGCGCAGCCATCCGCCCTGGCCGAGTCGCTTCACCCAGTCGCGGCAGGCGGGGCGGTCGTCGCGCTCGTCCACCGACTGGCCGGCGGCCCAGGGCAGCAGTTCGCGCGCCAGCGTGCGGTGCCCGTCGTCGAAGAAGGGCAGCGCCAGGTGCGCGGTCGAGGGCGGCGTGGCGGAAGCGGCCATGGCGTCAATCTCCACCGAACACCGGCTTGCGCTTGCCCGCGAAGGCCTCGAAGGCGCGTTTGAAGTCTTCGGTCTGCATGCAGATCGCCTGCGCCTGAGCCTCGGCCTCGATGGCCTGGTCGATGGTCATCGCCCATTCCTGCGACAGCATGGTCTTGGTCATGCCGTGCGCGAAGCTCGGGCCCTCGGCCAGCTTGCGCGCCATCGCCGTGGCAGCCGGCAGCAGTGCATCGCTCTCGTGCAACGCGTTGAAGAAGCCCCAGGCATGGCCTTCCGGTGCCGTCATGGCGCGGCCCGTGAACAGCAGCTCCGAGGCGCGGCCCTGGCCGATCACGCGCGGCAGCAGCGCACAGGCGCCCATGTCCGCGCCGGCCAGCCCGACGCGGGTGAACAGGAATGCGGTGTTGGTCGCCGGCGTCCCGTAGCGGAGGTCGCAAGCCAGCGCGATCATGGCGCCGGCACCGGCGCAGACGCCGTCGATCGCGCCCACGATCGGCTGCGGGCAATGGCGCATCGCCTTCACCAGGTCGCCGGTCATGCGGGTGAACTCCAGCAGCTCCGGCATGCGCATCTGGGTCAGCGGGCCGATGATCTCGTGCACGTCGCCGCCCGAGCAGAAGTTGCCGCCTGCGCCGGTCACCACGATCGCCTTGACGTCGCTGGCGAAGTTGAGCGCGCGAAAAAGGTCGCGCAACTCGCCATACGAATCGAAGGTCAGCGGATTCTTGCGCTCCGGCCGGTTCAGGGTGATGGTGCCGATGCCGGCTTCGAAAGCCCAGCTGAAGTGCTCGGCCTGGTAGCCGGCCTTGGCCTCGAACTGGGCATGCATGGGATTGCCTGCTCCGATGTAGTGCTTCATACGGTCTCCGCCTGTTGCTGATGGGAATGCTGCTTGACCTTGCCGAGCAGCTTGTGCAGTTGCGCGATCTCCTTGGCGTTGAGCCCGGCGAACGCGTCGACGATCCAGGCCTCGTGCTGCTGGGCCATGTCGTTGAAGAGCCGGCGCCCGCGCGCCGTGAGGCGGACTCGCCAGGCGCGCCGGTCGCCCTCGACGTCGACGCGCTCCACCAGGCCCTCGGACACCAGTTGGTCGGTAATGCCGGTCACGTTGCCGCCCGTCACCATCATCCGGCGCGACAGCTCGTTCATCTTCATGCCGTCGGGCTCGCGCTCGAGCTGCGACATCAGATCGAAGCGGGGCAGGGTGGTGTTGAACTGCTCGCGCAAGCCGTTGCGCACCTGCTTCTCGATCAGTTGCGTGCAGGTCAGCAGCCTCAGCCAGAGGCGCAGCTCGTCCGGGTGCTCGCTGTGGGCCCGCGCTTCGAGGTCCATGCTATTGCTCCTCTTCGGGATCGCGCCGCGCGCCGGCGGTGGCCGTGGCGGCCGCCAACTGCTGCTGCTTGGCGATCTCGCGGTACATCTGGTCGCGGCCGCTCAGGTACTGCTTCGGCCACTCGATGTCGCGGCTCTGCAGCTTGGCCACCTCGTGCAGCGTCCACGCCGGGTCGGCCAGGTGCGGCCGGGCGATCGCGCACAGGTCGGCGCGGCCGGCCGCGATGATGCTGTTGACCTGGTCGGCGTCGGTGATGGCGCCCACCGCGATGGTCGAAATGCCCACCTCGTTGCGGATGCGGTCGGCAAAGGGCGTCTGGTACATGCGCCCGTACACCGGCTTGGCGGCACGCGTGGTCTGGCCCGAGGAGACGTCGATGAAATCGCTGCCGGCCTCCTTGAAGAAGCGGGCGATTTCGACGGCGTCGTCGCCCGTGTTGCCGCCCGGCGCCCAGTCGTGCGCCGAGATGCGCACGCTCATCGGGCGGTCCGCGGGCCAGGCGGCGCGCATGGCGCGGAACACCTCCAGCGGATAGCGGCAGCGGTTCTCGAGGCTGCCGCCGTACTCGTCGGTCCGTTGGTTGGTCAGCGGGCTGATGAAGGAAGCCAGCAGGTAGCCGTGCGCGCAATGCAGCTCGAGCCAATCGAAGCCGGCCTCGGCGGCGCGGCGCGTCGAGGCGACAAATTGATCGCGCAGCTCGTCCATCTGCGCCCGCGTCATCGCCGCGGGCAGCTGGTTCTGCTCACCATAGGCCAGCGCGCTCGCCGCCAGCAGGGGCCAGTTGCCTTGCGGCAGCGGCTCGTCCATCTCTTCCCAGCCGAGCTGTGTCGAGCCCTTCGGCCCGCTGTGGCCCAGCTGCATGCCGATCTTGGCCGTGGTCTGGGTGTGCACGAAGTCGACGATGCGCTTGAAGGCTGCCGCTTGTTCGTCGTTGTAGAGGCCCGTGCAGCCGGGCGTGATGCGGCCTTCGGGCGTGGGACTGGTCATCTCCACGAACACGATGGCCGCGCCGCCGAGCGCCCGCGCGCCCAGGTGCACCAGCAGGAAGTCCTGTGGCACGCCGTCGACCGCGCTGTAGGTCGCCATCGGCGAGACCATGATGCGATTCTTCAGCGTGATGCCGCGCACCTTGAGCGGCATCAGCATGGGCAGTCGCCTGGCGGCGCTGCCTTCGGCCAAGATGCGCCCACCCCCTCCCTGGCCCTCCCCCTCGGAGGGGGAGGGGAAATTGCCCGACAGCCACTGCTCGTAGCCGCTCAGCCATTGCGTGTCGCGCAGCCGCAGGTTCTCGTGGCTGATGCGCTGCGAGCGGGTGAGCAGCGAATAGGCGAACTGCTCGATCTCCATGCCCGTGTAGCGCCTCACGTTCTCGAACCACTCGGTCGAGTTGCGCGCGGCGTTCTGTATCTTGAGCACCTCCACGCTGCGGCGGGCCTCGTAGGCCTCGAGCACGGCGTCCACGCCACCGCCCTGCGCGAATTCGTTGCACAGGTCGATCGCGTCCTCCAGCGCGAGCTTGGTGCCCGAACCGATGGAGAAGTGCGCGGTGTGCGCCGCATCGCCCATCAGCACCACCGGCACGCTGCGGCCGTCGACGTCGACGCGGTGCGTCCAGTGCTTGCAGACCACGCGCGGGAAGCGGATCCAGTTCGCCGAGCCGCGCAGGTGCGTCGCGTTGCTGATCAGCTCGTGGCCGCCCAGGTACTGGGCGAACATCTTCTCGCAGAAGGCGATCGCCTCGGGCTGCTCCATCCGGTCCAGCCCGTGGGCCTTCCACACGTCCTCCGGCGTCTCGACGATGAAGGTCGAGGTGTCCTTGTCGAACTGGTAGGCGTGCGCCTGGAACCAGCCGTGCTCGGTCTGTTCGAAGGCGAAGGTGAAGGCATCGAAGGTCTGGTGTGTGCCCAGCCAGACGAAGCGGCACTGGCGCGTGTCGATGTCGGGCTCGAAGACCTCCGCATAGCGCTGGCGGATGCGGCTGTTGAGCCCGTCGCTGGCGATCACCAGGTCGGCGCCGTACTGCGCGGCCAGCGCCTGGTCGTCCGTCACCTCGGTCTCGAACACCAGCTTCACGCCCAGGGCCAGGCAGCGCTCCTGCAGGATGTTGAGCAGGCGCTTGCGCCCGATGCCGCAGAAGCCGTGACCGCCGGAGCGCACATGCCGGCCCTTGAAGAAGACCTGGATGTCGTCCCAGTGGTGGAACTCGCCGCCGATGAGCGCGGCCGTTTCCGGGTCGGCCGCCCGCAGGTTGTCGAGCGTCTGGTCGCTCAGGACGACCCCCCAGCCGAAGGTGTCGAAGGGGCGGTTGCGTTCGACCACCGTGACCTCCAGCGACGGCTGCCTGGCTTTCATCAGGAGCGCGAAGTAGAGGCCGGCCGGGCCGCCGCCGATGCACAGGATGCGCCGAAGGTCTGGGGTGAAGCTGTTCATGGATCAATAGTTTAGGCCTAAACGATCTGATGTCAACACGGCTCAGGGTATTCAGGGGGTCGGTTGACGACATTGCGCGTTGCTGGCAAGAATCGCTCCATGCCAAGCCTGTTGCCGAAGATCGAGTCGCAGCTGTCATCGCTGCAAGTGCCCATCACGCTTCAGTTGCCTGACGGGCGCCAGTTCAGCAGGCCGGGCTCGCGCGTCACCCTGGCCTTCACGGAGTGGTCGGCGCTGGCCAAGCTGGGCGCGCGCCAGCTCGGCGCCATCGGCGAGGCTTACGTCGAGGGCAAGGTGCAGATCCAGGGCGCCATGCGCGATCTGATCGACGTGACGGTGAGCCTGCTGCCGCGCAACCCGGCCGAGACCGCCAGCGGCTGGTGGGCCCGCCTGCAGCGGCTCGTCAGGTCCCGCAGTGCGCACTCCTTGAACAAGGATGCGGAGCAGATCGAGTTCCACTACGACGTCTCCGACGACTTCTACAGCCTCTGGCTGGACCCGCGCCGCGTCTATTCCTGCGCTTACTTCCGTGAAGAGGGGATGACGCTGGCCCAGGCCCAGGAAGCCAAGCTCGACCACATCTGCCGCAAGCTCATGCTGCAGCCCGGCGAGCGTTACCTGGACATCGGCTCCGGCTGGGGCGCCCTGCTGCTGTGGGCCGCCGAGCACTACGGCGTGGACGCCACCGGCATCACGCTGTCGAAGAACCAGCATGCCTACGTCACCCGCCTGATCGAGGAAAAGGGCCTGCAGAGCCGCGTGCGCGTCGAGCTGCGCGACTACCGGGAGCTCGACGAGGCCCAGCCCTTCGACAAGATCTCCTCGGTCGGCATGTTCGAGCACGTGGGCAGCGCCAACATGGGCGCCTACTTCCGCAAGATCCATGCGCTGCTGCGTCCCGGCGGCATGGTCCTGAACCACGGCATCACCTCCGGCCAGCTCGACTACGCGCAGCTCGGCGCCGGGCTGGGCGACTTCATCGAGAAATACATCTTCCCGGGCGGCGAACTGCTGCACGTCACCCGCATCCTGCGCGAGACGGCCGACGCCGGCCTCGAGATGGTCGACACCGAGAACCTGCGCCCGCACTATGCGCGCACGCTCTGGCACTGGTCCGACGCGCTGGAGGCGCGCTTCGACGAGGCGCGCGAAGTCCTGGTGCGCACCAGCGGCAAGGAGAAGGCCGAGCGCGTGCTGCGCGCCTACCGCCTCTATCTGGCCGGCTCGGCCATGAGCTTCGAGCAGGGCTGGATCGCGCTGCACCAGATGCTCGCGACCAAGCCCGACGGGCAGGTCAAGGCGAGGCCGCTGCACGGCGCCCAATCGGTGTACCCTTTTGTCCGCGATTACATCTACAAATAATGTGAGGCACCCATGCTCTATGAATTCAAGTCACGCGCCGCACCCCCCTTCAAGATGCTGGAGACGCATGCGAGGCAGTTGTTCGACGTCATCGGTAAAACGCCAACGAGGCAGGGCGTGATCACCGTCGACCAGATGCCCGCCGCGATTGCCGCGCTGGAGGCCGCGATCGCGCGCGAGGGTCAGAACGCCCACAACTACGACGACTATGCCGTCGAGGGCCACGATGAGAACGCCGAGAAGCAGCATGTCGGCCTGCATCAGCGCGCCGTGCCCTTGCTGCACATGCTCAAGGCGTCCTTGAGCGACGGCAAGGACGTCACCTGGGGGACCTAAGCTCTCCCCCAGGCTCCCCCACTTCGTGTGGTCCGCCAACCCCCTTCCGGGGGCAACACCAGCGGCCCGGCGAAGCCGGTTCCGCGGTGTTTCCCGAAAGGGCGTGCGCTGCGCGCCGCCTTTGGGTTCTACGAGCTAGTCGACTTTGGCGCCGGAGGCCTTCACGACCTTCGCCCACTTGGCATGCTCGCTGTCGATCAGCTTGGCGAATTGGGCCGGCGTGTTGCCGCTGGGGATCGCGCCCTGGGCCACCAACTTTTCCTTGATGGCGGGGGTGCCGAGCGACTTGGCGACCTCCTGCTGGATGCGGTTCACGATCTCGGGCGGTGTGCCGGCCGGGGCCAGCAGGCCGAACCATGAACTGGCCTCGTAGCCCTTGAGCGAGGGGCCGCCGGCTTCCTCCACCGTCGGCACGTCAGGCAGCGCCGGCGAGCGCTGCGCGCTGGTCACGGCCAGCGCCTTGAGCTTGCCCGCCTTGATCTGCTGCATCGAGGAGGGGAGGTTGTCGAACATCACGTCCGCATTGCCGCCCACCAGGTCCAGCAGCGCCGGGCCCGAGCCGCGGTAGGGGATGTGGGTCATGAAGCTGCCGGTCATCGTCTTGAACAGCTCGCCGGCCAGGTGGATCGAGGTCCCGCTGCCGCTGGATGCCATGTTCAGCTTGCCCGGGTTGGCCTTGGCGTACTTCACGAAGTCCGCTACGTTGTTGATGTTCAATGCCTTCGCCTTGTCGACGTTCATCTCCATCACGTTCGGCACCGCGGCCACCAGCGTGATCGGCGCGAAGTCCTTGATCGGGTCGTAGGGCAGCTTGGGGTAGAGCGCCCGGTTGATGCCGTGCGTGCCCACCGTGCCCATCAGCAGCGTGTAGCCGTCGTTGGGCGCCTTGGCGACGATGTCCGCGCCCACGTTGCCGCCGGCGCCGGCGCGGTTGTCGACGATGAACTGCTGGCCCAGGGCCTTGGAGAGCTCCGGCGCCACCGCGCGCGCGAGGATGTCGGTGGTGCCGCCGGGCGCGAAGGGCACGACGATGCGCACCGGCTTGCTGGGCCAGGCGTCCTGCGCCAATGCGGGGCCGGCAGCCAGCAACAGCGTGCTGGCTGCCGCCAGGGCGAGCGCCGTGCGGCGGGAGGCGAAGGGGAAAAAGCTCATGCGTGGTTCCTGTTGGTGCATGCGCCTTGTTGTACAGGGCGCGGGGCTCATCCGCCGCAGGGAATTACCCCGTGTTCAGGCAACGGGCTCGCCGGCCCCGCTCATGCGCTCGGCGAAGCCGCGTGCATGAAACTGATCCACCACGAAGTCGACGAACACCCGCGTCTTCGCCGGCAGCAGCTTCTTGCTCGGGTAGTAGAGCGACAGCGGTCCGGCATCGGCATACCAGCCCGGCAGCACGCGGGCCAGCGCGCCGGCCTGCAGCGCGGGCAGGGCGAAGGGCATGGGCACCAGCGCGATGCCCAGGCCCATCGCGGCGGCCCGGCACATGGCCTCCGGGTCGCTGAGGATCATGCGCGGCCGGCCTTCCACCGCGGCCTCCTCGCCGGCGGGGCCGCGCAAGGTCCAGGTGCGCAGGCGCCCGGTGGGCGAAGAGCGGCGCACGATGCTGTCGAAGCCGGCCAGCGCCGACGGATGCGTGGGCGCCGCCCTGCCGCCGAAGTAGCCCGGCGCCGCCACCGCCACCACGTGCACGCGCCCCAGTTCCCGCGCCACCAGCCCCGGCGTGAGCTGGATGCCGCCGCCGATGGCCGCATCGAAGCCCTCGCCGATCAGGTCCACCTGCCGGTTGTCGAAATGCCAGTCCGGCAGGATGGCCGGGTAGCGCGCGAGGAAGTCGCTCAACAGCGGCACCATGTACTCGCGCCCGAAGGCCTGGCCCATGCTCACCTTGAGCGTGCCGGCGGGCTGCCGGCCGGCCTCGGCAGCGCCGGCCACCGCGTCCGACAGCGTGCCGAGCGCGCCCGAGATCTGCTGCAGCAGTCGCTCGCCGCCCTCGGTCAGCACCAGCTTGCGGGTGCTGCGCTGGAACAGGCGCAGCCCCAGGCCGGCCTCCAGGCGCGCGACGTTCTTGCTCACCGCCGCCGGTGTCAGTCCGAGTTGACGGGCGGCGGCCGAGAAGCTGCCGCTCTCGGCACTGCGCACGAAGGATTCGAGATGGCTCAGCGGCTGCATGGGCCGGATTTTCAACCCGAAGTTGAATTTGATAGGGCGCACTGCCGGCTACCGGTGCAGCAATGGAATCCCGACACTTGCTCCATCGCAACAACATCTTCTGGAGTCCACCATGTCCCAAGTCACCCAAGCCAGGCCCGTGCTCGACGGCAAGGCCGCCTTCGTCACCGGCGGCTCCCGCGGCATCGGCGCTGCCATCGTGCGCCGTCTCGCCCGGGACGGCGCCGCCGTCGCCTTCAGCTACGCCAGCAACGAGGCCGCCGCCAAGGCGCTGGTGGCCAGCATCGAAAGCGCCGGCGGGCGGGCGATCGCGCTGCGTGTGGACAGCGCGGATGCAGCCGCGCTGCGCTCGGCGATCGACGAGGCCGCCCGAAGCCTGGGCCGGCTCGACATCCTGGTCAACAACGCCGGCGTGCTCAAGCTCGGCGCGGTCGACGAAATCTCGCTGGAGGACTTCGACCTCACGTTGAATGTCAATGTCCGAGCCGTCTTCGTCGCCATCCAGGCGGCGCTGCGCCACATGGGCGAAGGCGGCCGCATCATCAACATCGGCAGCACCAATGCCGAGCGCATGCCTTTCCCGGGCGGCGGCGTCTATGCCATGAGCAAGTCCGCCCTGACCGGTCTCGTGCAGGGCTTTGCGCGCGACCTCGGCCCGCGCGGCATCACCATCAACAACGTGCAGCCCGGCCCCGTCGACACCGACATGAACCCGGCCAGCGGCCCGATGGCATCCACCATGCACGGCTTCATGGCCCTGCCGAGGCATGGCCGCGGCGAAGAGATCGCCGGCATGGTGGCCTACCTGGCGAGCCCCGAAGCCGCTTTCGTGACCGGGGCGGGCCTCAACATCGACGGGGGCTTCGCCGCTTGATGGGCTCTCCCCCAGGCTCCCCCACTTCGTGGGGTCCGCCAACCCCCTCTCCAGGGGCCACACCAGCGGCCCGGAAGGATGTTGCTCTCCCCCAGGCTCCCCCACTTCGTGTGGTCCGCCAACCCCCTCACCGGGGGCAACACCAGCGGCCCGGCAAAGCCGGTTCCGCGGTGTTCCCCGGCTGGCGTGCGCTTGTTCATGCGCTGCGGAGCAGAAACGCGGCGGGCGGCCGTCAGAGGGGCGAGGCGCGCGGCGTGCATAGCGCCCGCGCCGCTTCGGCGATGCGCTCGGCACCCACGCGCGACTGCGCTTCCAGCACCGGCGAATAGCCCACCGGGATGCGCGGCGCGCCCAGGCGCGCGATGCGGCAGCCGGTCGCCTCGGCCGCGCTGGCCGCGATCTCTGCGCCGAAGCCGGCGGCCTGCACCGCTTCGTGCACCACCAGCAGACGGCGCGTGCGCGCGCAGGAGGCCAGCACCGTCTCGCGGTCCCAGGGCCACAGCGTGCGCAGGTCGATCAGCTCCACCGCGATGCCCTCGGCCGCCAGCGTTTCGCACGCGGCATGGCAGGCCTGCAGTTGCCGGCTCCAGCTCACCAGCGTCAGCGCGTCGCCATGGCGCAGCGTGGCCGCCCGGCCCAGGGGCAACTGCAGCGATTCGTCGACCGGCCCGCGCGCGCCCCACAGTCCCTTGTGCTCGATGTAGACCACCGGATCGCCGCACTGCATCGCCGCGCGCAGCAGCGCGTGGTTGTCCTGCGGCGTCGCCGGGCACACCACCACCACGCCGGGCAGGTGCGCGAACCAGGCCTCCAGCGACTGCGAGTGCTGCGCCGCCGAGGCGTCCCAGATGCCGCCCGGCATCCGCGCCACCATCGGCACGCGGCCCTGGCCGCCGAACATGAAGCGGTTCTTCGCGGCCTGGTTCACCAGTTCGTCCATGCCGCACAGCGCGAAGTCCACCACCCGCATCTCGACCACCGGCCGCAGGCCCGCCAGCGCCATGCCCACGCCGGCGCCCATGATCGCGGCCTCCGAGATCGGCGTGTCGATCACCCGCTCGGCGCCGAAGCGCTGCTGCAGTCCCCTGTACTGCCCGAAGATGCCGCCGCGTCCGACGTCCTCGCCGAGCACGACCACCCGCGGGTCGGCCTCCATCTCGCGCTGCACCGCCAGCACGGCGGCCTCGGCATAGCTGATCTCGCGCACCGCCGTGCTGGCGCGGCCGCCTGCCATGTCGCTGCTCATGTCCATTGGCCGGCTCCCGTCGTCTGCACGTCGGTGAAGGCGGCCGAAGCCTCGGGCCAGGGCGCGGCATCGGCCATGGCCAGGGCAGCCTCGACCTCCGCGCGCGCGTCCCGCTCGATCGCATCGAGCACCCCCGCCTTCGCGCCTTCCGCCTGAAGCCGCGCGCGCGCACGGGCCAGCGGATCGGTCTCCAGGGCCGCAGCCAGCTCGACCGGATCGCGGTAGGCCGCGGGATCGACCGACACATGCCCCTTCACGCGGTAGGTCAGGGCATGCAGCAGCCTCGGCCCCTGCCCGGCACGCACCTCGGCCACGAGATGGCGTGCCGCCTCGTGCACCGCGAACACGTCGTTGCCGTCCACCTGCGTGGCCGCGATGTCCAGCGCCAGCGCGCGCGCCGACGCGCCGTCGCCCGCCGTCATCGGCCCGCTCGCCGTGGTCGCGCTCCAGCGGTTGTCCTCGCAGACGAAGAGCACCGGCAGCCCGTACACCCGCGCCCAGTTGAGCGATTCCAGGAAAGGCCCGCGGTTGATCGCGCCGTCACCGAAGAAGCACACGGTGATCGCGTCCTTCTTCTGCAGCTTCTGCGCATGCGCGGCGCCCACCGCGATCGGCAGCCCCGCCGCGACCACGCCGTTGGCGCCCAGCATGCCCACCGAGAAATCGGCGATGTGCATCGAGCCGCCCTTGCCGCCGTTGAAGCCGGTGGCCTTGCCGAACAGCTCGCACATCATGCGGGCCAGGTCCGCGCCCTTGGCCAGCGTGTGGCCGTGGCCGCGGTGCGTGGAGGTCAGGTAGTCGGCTGCGTGCAGATGGGCGCACACGCCCGCGGCCACCGCCTCCTGCCCGGTCGACAGGTGCAGCGGCCCGCGCACCTGTGCGCGCCCTGCCGCTTCCTGTCCGTAGGCGCTGACGCCGCCCTGGCTGGCCGCTTCGGCGGCGTTCTCGAAGGCGCGGATGCGCTGCATCGTTCTGAAGAGCGCCAGGCGCTCGGCTTCACTCGTCGGGGGGATCATCTCGGCTCCAGCGCAGGACAGGGCTGCGCCCGCTGGAAATCGTATCGAGTGGGGTCGCCCGGCCGTGTCCGGGCTAACCCGGCCGCTCACCGGGCCCGAGCCGCCGCCGGCCCGACCGCATGGCGTCCCAGCCGCGCCCCTCAACCGTCCTGGCCCGCGGCCCCTGCCGCCCAGCTGCGCAAGCGCCGATACAGCGTGCCCCGCGAAACGCGCAGTTGCCGCGCCGCATGCGAGATGTTCCCGCCGTGTGCGGCCAGCGTCTCTTCGATCAGCCTGCGGCTGTGGCCGTGCAGCGTGCCATCGCCGGCAGCGGCCCGCGGCGGCGTGGCGGCGGCCGGCGGCCCGCTTGCTGCGTGGCCCTCCACCGGCACCACCGCCATGCTCACCCCATGCCGGAAGTCCACCCCGTCCGGCGCCTGCAGCCGGGCCTGCAGCCACACGCCCAGCCCGCTCGCCAGCCGCACCGGCCGCGCCGCCTCATGGCGGCCCAGCCGCATCAGCGTCCGCAGGTCCAGGCCGAACACCCGCTCCACGTCGCGCGGCCCCGATTCCGGCAGCCGCCCGATCAGCCGCGCGCCGGCCGCGTTGAGCCACTCCACGCTCCCGTCCGGCCCCACGCCCGCCAGCGCCTCCAGCGGCGTGCCCAGCAGCCCCGGGCTGGCCTGGAAGCGCAGCACCAGCCGGTCGGCCGACTGCGCCAGCAGCAACCGGTTCTCGATCGTGGTGGCATAGAGCGCCACCATCGAGGCGGCATCGAAGCCGAAGGGCCGCGCCTCCACCGTGATGTCGAGCACCGCGGCCAGCCGGCCGTGCACGTCGCGAATCGGTGCGGCGGCGCATTGCATCTCGCGCAGGTAGTCGAAGTAATGTTCGGCTCCATCCACCGTGCAGGCCTGCCCGGTGCGCGCGACGATGCCCGGCGCCGTGGTGCCCACCACGCTCTCGGCGATGTTCACGCCCACCCGCGCCGTCTTGCGCAGGATGGGCTGCGCCGGCGCCGAGGGGTTGTGCGTCACGTGCACGATCACCCCTTGCGCATCCGTCAGCAGCACGCGCGAATCGGTGCCGGCCAGCGAGCTTTCCATCGTCTGCAGTTCAACGCGCGCAGCATCCAGCAGCTCGCGGTTGCGGTTCAGCGTCGCATGCAGGCGGCTCGCCGTCACGGGGTCGAAGGCGATCAGCCGGCCGCGGTCGGCGTGCTCGCGGGTGCAGCGCATCCAAGACTGGATCACCTGCTCGCCCACCAGCCCCGAGGGCCGCACGCCTTCCTCGAAGAACTGCTGCCGCGCCAGCGCCACCCGCTCGGCGCGCGTGGTCGAGAACAGCTGCCGCAGGCCATCTGCGCCGCGGCGGCTCGGTGGCAGGGACATGGGGCTCTCCTGGGTATGGCCGATGCCGGTGCCGGTCGAATGTGTTCCGCAATGGAACAGTCCCGCACCCGGGTATTCCCGAAGATGAAGAAAGCGCGCCGGAGAACGATTCTTCGCACCACAACGAAACGACAGGAGACGACGATGAAAAAGCTCCACACCGTGCTCGCGCTCGGCGCGCTGCTGTGCCTGGGCGCAGGACCGGCCGCGGCCCAGGACAAGGGCACGCCCGAGCACATCAAGGCCGTCACCGCGCGCGTGGACGGCGCCTTCATCCGCGCCAACGCCGCCAAGACGAACGACTGGCCCAGCCACGGCCTCGACTACGCCGAGACCCGCTTCAGCAAGCTCGACCAGATCACCACCGGCAACGTCAGGGAGCTGGGCCTGGCCTGGTCCTACAACCTCGAATCCACCCGCGGCGTCGAGGCCACACCGCTGGTGGTGGACGGCATCATGTACGTCACCGCCTCGTGGAGCGTGGTGCATGCCATCGACGTGCGCACCGGCAGGAAGCTCTGGAGCTACGACCCCCAGGTCGACAAGTCCAAGGGCTTCCGCGGCTGCTGCGACGTGGTCAACCGCGGCGTCGCGCTCTACCAGGGCAAGGTCTTCGTCGGCGCCTACGACGGCCGCCTGATCGCGCTCGACGCCGCCACCGGCCAGCCCGTCTGGGAGAAGGACACCATCGTCGACAAGACCAAGTCGTACACCATCACCGGCGCGCCGCGCGTCTTCAAGGGCAAGGTCATCATCGGCAACGGCGGCGCCGAGTACGGTGTGCGCGGCTACGTCACCGCCTACGACGCCGCCACCGGCGAGCAGAAGTGGCGTTGGTTCACCGTGCCGGGCGACCCCTCCAAGCCCTTCGAGGACGCTTCCATGGCCAAGGCCGCCAAGACCTGGGACCCGAGCGGGAAGTACTGGGAGGCCGGTGGCGGCGGCACCGCCTGGGACACGCTCGCCTTCGACCCCGAGCTCAACCTCATGTACGTGGGCACCGGCAACGGCTCGCCCTGGGCGCGCAGCAAGCGCAGCCCCAAGGGCGGCGACAACCTCTACCTCGCCTCCATCGTCGCCCTCAACCCCGACACCGGCCAATACGTCTGGCACTACCAGCAGACCCCCGGCGACAACTGGGACTACACCTCCACCCAGCCGATGATCCTGGCCGACCTCAAGATCAACGGCAAGCCGCGCAAGGTCATCCTGCATGCGCCGAAGAACGGCTTCTTCTTCGTCATCGACCGCACCAACGGCAAGTTCATCTCCGCCAAGAACTTCGTCGAGGTCAACTGGGCCACCGGCTACGACAAGAAGGGCCGCCCCATCGAGGTGGCCGCCGCGCGCCAGAACGAAAAGCCCGGCGACAGCATCCCCGGCCCCTTCGGCGCGCACAACTGGCACTCGATGTCCTTCAACCCGCAGACCGGCCTGGCCTACCTGCCCGCGCAGAACATCCCGCTCTCGCTCATGGACGACAAGGCCTGGAAGTTCAACGAGAACAAGCCGGCCCGCCCCCATGCCGCGCTCGGCTGGAACACCGCCATGTTCATCAACGCCGAGCCGCCCAAGAGCAAGCCCATGGGCCGCCTCGTCGCCTGGGACCCGGTCGCGCAGAAGGAGGCCTGGGGCGTCGAGCACGTCTCGCCGTGGAACGGCGGCACCCTGACCACTGCCGGCAACCTGGTCTTCCAGGGCACTGCCGATGGCCGCCTGGTCGCCTACAACGCGAAGAACGGCGAGAAGCTGTGGGAGACTGCCACCGGCACCGGCGTGGTCGCCGCGCCGACCACCTACATGGTCGACGGCAAGCAGTACGTCTCCGTCGCCGTCGGCTGGGGCGGCGTCTACGGACTGGCCGCGCGCGCCACCGAGCGCCAGGGCCCGGGCACCGTCTACACCTTCGTCATCGGCGGCAACGCGCCCAAGCCCGACTTCGTGCAGTACCGCATGGACAAGCTGCTGCAGGGCGTGAAGTACGACCCCGCCAAGGTGCCCGAGGGCACGCTGCTCTACGTCAGCAACTGCGTCTTCTGCCACGGCGTGCCGGGCGTGGACCGCGGCGGCAACATCCCCAACCTGGGCTACATGAACGCGTCCATGATCGAGAACCTCGACAAGTTCGTCTTCAAGGGACCTGCCATGGAGCGCGGCATGCCGGACTTCAGCGACAAGCTGAGCATGGAGGACGTGGAGAAGATCAAGGCCTTCATCCAGGGGACGGCGGATGCGGTGAGGCCGAAATAAGCCGGTGCACGGAAGGGGCGCCAGTTCAATTGCACGCCCGCCGCAGCGGCCTCCATGCCGGAGGATTCAGGCGCGTTGTCCGCGCTGACGGGCGGTAACAGCTGAACTGCGCAAGGTGTTGGTTGGCAGGCTGCGTCCCTCCACAATCGAACACCAAGACAACGGAGCGTCGACATGAATGAACCCTCCGACGGTTCGGACCCTGCACCGCGGAACGACCGCCGCGTCCTGCTGAGCCGCCTGTGCGCACTGGCCACCGTCGGCGCCGCAACCGGCGGTGCGACGCTCACGTCCTGCGGCGGGGGTGGGGGTGGAGGGGGAGGCGGGTCGGCCGCGCTGGCTGCCGCGCTCGCACCCGGCGCCGCGCCTGCCTCCGCACCGGCTCCCGCGCCTGCACCCGCGCCAGCGCCGGCTCTGGCGCCTTCTTCGACGGCACCGGCCCTCGGTGCCCACACGCTCGCCTTCACCATCCTCGACCGCGTGTCGGCCCCCACGCTCTCCACGTCCGCCATGGCCACGCGGGCGACCGGCAGCACCTTGCTGGCCTGCGTCGGACGGGGTGTCCTCGTGGCCCCCCTGCCCAGCGACAACGCGGGCAACACCTTCATCCAGCTCGGAACGCCGCATACCTACACCCTGTGGCCCAACTCCGGCACCGCCTTGTATGCCAGCGCGCAGGCCCGCGGCCGGGACGGCCACGTCCTCACCGTCGAGACGCCCAAGGTCACCGACGAAACCACGCTGAGCGTGGTCGAAGTCGTCAACGGCGGCGTCGTGCGCGACGTGCAGTGGCGTGAGGTGCTCTCGGGCCAGCCCCTGACCAGCGCCAGCGTCACCACCACGGGCCCGGCGCTGCTCGTCGCGTGGTGGTGGGGCGATGCCGGGGTGGACCAGAACAAGACCGCCGTGCCCGACAACGGCTTCACCGTGATCGATTCGGTGCTGGCGTCGGGTGCGCTCGTGCAGTGCGCGGTGGCGGCCCGGCAGGTCGATGCGGCCGGGAGCTACAACGTCACCTGGACCGCGACGCCGCGGCAGGGGGCGCAGTTGTGGATCGTGGCGGTGCAGGCGGCTTGAGTTGCCATGTATTCCTCGGACCTGCGCAGCTTGACGTTGGCTGTCTTCATGCAGGTCTTTGGGAGGCCTACCCCCCGGACAACCGCTCCAACACAGCCGTCTTGCCCAAGGCACGAATGCCGGCAATCTTCTGAAGCTGTTCGGCGTTCGGGCGGGACTTGCCCTGTTCCCACAAATAGATCGTTGCACCGCTCATGCCGACCAGCTTGCCGAAGGCGGCTGCGGAGAGGCCCAGCTTCGCCCGCTGTGCCGCGAGGCGGCTGGCGCTGAAGCGGCGCGGCTTGTCGTCCGCCGACACGGCCTGAGTTCGGGCCGCCGAGACCACCTGGCGCCGGGCTTGCTTGAGTTCCTTCTCCAGCAAGGCGACCTGGCGGCGCAGTTGCGCGATGGCGCTGCGCTGCGACGTACTGGACTTCTTCAATTGCTCGATCTCGGCGCGGACTTCCTTGCGCGCGACGCGTGCAATTTCGGACTTGAGGACGGATGCGATATTGACCATGGGGGTGCATTGTGCGCTTCCTCGCACGCCGGACTTGAGAGCGCGCCTGGTCCTTGGGCGAATGCCTTGCCTTCGTTTCGCACGCATCCGGCCCGTCATTCACTCCCGCGGCGCGGGAAACGCGCGCCCGGGGGCCACAATGCGCCCCGATGATTCTGGATACCGCATTGCTCCTCGCGGCCGCCTTCGCAGCCGGCGCCCTCAACGCCGTCGCCGGCGGGGGCAGCTTCCTCACATTGCCCGCATTGGTGCTGACCGGCGTGCCGGCTGTCACCGCCAACGCCACAGGCACGCTGGCCTTGCTCCCTGGCTACCTGTCAGGGGCCTGGGCACTGCGGCGGGAGACCCAGACACCGCCGGGCCTGCCGCTGCGCCGGCTGCTCGTCGTCTCCATCCTGGGCGGCGCCTGCGGTGCGGCCCTGCTGCTGTGGACACCCGACGCAACCTTCCGGCGCGTGGTGCCGTGGCTGCTGCTGGCGGCCACGCTGCTCTTCGCGCTGGGGCCCCGGCTGGCCGGACGCGCTCACGACCGGAACCCGCATCCCGTCGGCGCGGTCGCTGGCGTTTTCGCCGTGACCGCTTACGGGGGGTATTTCAACGGTGGCGTCGGGATCCTGCTGCTGGCCCTGTTCGGACTGCTGGGGCAGACCAGTCTTCTTGCCGCGAACGGTCTGAAGAACCTGGTGTCGGTCCTGCTGACCTCGATCGCGGTCGCGCTCTATATCGCCGGCGGCCTGATCGCCTGGCGCGAGGCCGGCCTGATGATGGGCGCCGCGCTACTGGGCGGCTACCTGGGGGCGCGCGGCGCACGCCGGTTGCCCGCGAACTGGCTGCGCCACGGGATCGTCGCCACCGGGCTGACGATGAGCGCCATGTTCTTCTTGCGCTGAGGCAACAGGGGCGGATCGGAAGTCGCAGAACCGCGAGCACTCTCTGTCGGCAAGAGGCTTTTGCCGCGCTTGCGATGCGCCCCGGCGCATTCCTGCAGGGCCTGCGCCTTGACGGACCTGGCCTGCGCTTTCAATCGCGAGTTCGAGCAGGTCGGAGTCAGCTATCGCAGCCGCCGCAAATAGTCGTCCACGCTCGCCGAGAGCTGTTCGCCATCCGGCATGCTGCCGCTCGGTGTGAAGTGGTCGACGAGGTCCGGCAACAACTCCGACAGTCCGGCGCGTGCCTCGTCGTCGTTCACACCGGCCTGCTGCGCGATCCGGTGCAGTTCGTCTTGCCCGAACACGTCGTCGATCGCCTGCGGGGGCAAGGCTTCGTTCGCACCGGTCCCGACCCAGGACTGGGCCTGTCGGCCATAGCCCTTTTGCGTGAGCTGGCCGAGCAGGTCGCCGAGGCCGCCCAGGCCGCCGCCGACGCCGCCGCCGGAGCGCGCGCGCTGGCTCAGCATGCTGAGCACCACCGGTAGCAACCCAGGAGGCCCATGACCTTCCCCTTCAGCGGACGCGACCGCGCCGCACCATGTTCACGATGGCCAGCAGGATCACAGCGCCGATGAGGGAGGCCAGCAGGCCGCTCACGCTGAAGTCATTCTGATTGACCGTCCCCGATCCGAGCAGTGGGGCCACCAGCCAACCCCCCAGCAGCGAGCCAACGATGCCGACGATGACGTTGAGGATCGCGCCTTGCTGCGCATTGGTGTTCATGATCATGCTGGCGACCCAGCCGATCAGTCCGCCGACCACGAGCCAAATGATGAGATTCACGATGCGCTCCTTGAAAAATTGAGTAGCTGCAGCGTCCGCGGGAAGGCCGCGCGGCCCTATAGGACGGCGCCTCCAAAGCGACGAAGGAAATCCAGCGCTCGCCTCGATGCCTGCGACTGGGGGAAGCGAGCGAAGGCCTACACCCGTTCGGCCATGCCTCCGATGCAAGGGGCGCGGCTCCGAGCCATGCTGGCCCGACCCAATCCACTGGAGTGTCGCCATGCAAAGCCAATCATCCGACCTGTCGCGCGATCCCGCCCACAGCGAGAAAACGATCAACGATGGCGACGGTCCGCCGAACAGCACGCCTGCGGCTGGCAGCGCCGACTGGCCCGACGCATCCGGGGGCGCCGCAGGCGCTTCGATGCAAAGAGCCATGGATGACGTAGACCAGGTCGGCCGCCTGACGACCGACGCGGGCCCTGGCGCCAGCCGGAATCCTGAGAGCAGGGCCGGCGCCGCCGTACAAGCGGGGAAGGCCTATGCAAAGAGCGCCGTCAACTCCGCCGGAAAGAAGATGGAGGACGTGAAGACCCACGCCGCTGAACTGAAGCAGCGGGGTATGCAGTTCGTCGCTGACGAGCCATGGAAGGCGGCGGCCTGCGCGGCAGCGGCTGGCGGCGTGCTGACGGCCGCACTGATGTCGTGGATGCGAGGCCGCCGCTAGGCCCCGGAGAGATTCGTGCCCCTGCACGGGATGCTCCGATAAGGGGGTTCGCGGCTCGCGGCAGGGTGCGCAATCTGGCAGAGCCTGTGAGGGCATCCGCACCAACGCTTGCGGTAAAAGCCAGACCCCGTAGACTCGCCACTCATGACCACCACCCTGATTTGCACCCACGTCGCCCTGGCTGCGCTGCTTCTGGCGGCCACCTATGCGCGTGCGGCTGCAATGAAGGCCCGGCCGCAGCCCAAGCCAGCACATTCCTAAGCCCGGCGGTCCGCTCACTCCCTTTTCAGCGCAACCATCCACCGCCGGGCACAAGCCTCGCGCGGTCGCGAACGTTCGCATGGCGCGCGTTCGCATTCGATGGAGTGCTGCAATGCATGCGATGGGTCACGGCGAGCGCACGCTCGCCAATCCGGTTATTTCCCCACGCTCCAGGCTGCTGAAGCATCAGCGGCCCGACGCCTGCGTCGACCACTCCACATAGTCCCGCGACCTCCCGGTCGTCGCCCGGCTCGCTACCGAGTCGCCTGATCTGCCCTCTGCCTTCCCGTCGTCGCGATGCCGCGCACTGGACGGCAGGCGCCAGCCATGTCGAAAGGTCTCGCCATGATCCCTCGCTTCATTCTTGCCGTCACCGACTTGTCCCCCCGCGGGAACCACGCGCTGTCTCGCGCGGCCCTGCTCTGCGCGGAGCATGGCGCAGCGCTGACGCTCGTCTACCTTGCCTATCCTGGCGAGGCTGTGCCGGGAGACGCTTCCACCAGGCTGGCGCACCACGCGCTTCAGCTCGGCCAGCGCCATGGCATTCGGGTCCGGGCAGTGAGTCGCCTGAGCTTCAAGGTCGAAGACCTTCTGCCCGAGGCCCGGCGCGCCGACCTGGTCGTCTGGGGCACGGCCCCGGTCAGGGGGCTGCGCGCATTCTTCGCGGGCGAGCCCGTCGAGCAATTCCTTCGGACCGCCAGGCGGCCCGTTCTCGTCGTGCGGCGCGAGGCCGAACGAGACTATCGCAGCCTCATCGTGGCCGTCGACTTCAGCGAGTCGTCACGCGCACTCGTCGACATCAGCTTCGGCCTCGGCAAGTCCGCGGAAGTCGAGCTCTTCCACGCAGTGAGCACGGCCAACGAAGGCAAGCTTCGTCATGCCGAGGTCTCGGAGCAGGCCATCAAGGCCTATCGCGACGCATGCCGGCGCCATGCACAGGACAGGATGTTCTGGCTCACCGATTCCTACGACTCCCGCCGCAATCGCGTGCTGTCCGCGATCAGCCACGGCGATGCCGCGAGGCAAACCGTCGTGCAGCAGCAGAACAGCGGCGCTGAACTCATCGTCGTCGGCAGGCATCCCTCCTCGCGATGGAGCGAGCTCCTCTTCGACAAGACCGCGAGCCGCATCCTCGACCTCTCGGATGCAGACGTGCTCGTGGTCCCGCACGACCACGAGCCGGCATCCAGTGCAGCCGCCGCGCACCGGCTCGCCGCCGACGCCTTGCCCGTGCGCAGAGTCAGAGCCGGTGGCCCCAGGCCGCCGCAGCTGCCTGATCCGGCCGCGGTGAACGGCCGCGCCATCCGAGCCGGTCAGCCCACCACGGCGACCGGCGGACACGGGGCGCCCTTGCCGTCGTTCTGGCTGAGCGCCGCCGCCATGGGCCGCTAGGAGATCCATGGTGGACATTCATGCCATTCTTGCCCTCACGGATTTTTCGGCGCAGGGTGATCGGGCCGTGCTGCGGGCCGCGGCCCTGGCGCAGCAGCGGGGCTGCCTGCTGAAGATCATGTATGCGCCGTCCGATCTTCAGGGGGCCGTCATGACCTCCGACACATCGCCGGTGGCGCACCGACCTCAGACCCTGCGCGGATGAAGCCATGAACCTTGCGTTGCCGTTCCCTCACTTTCGAATTCCCTTTTTCCGCCCGGCTGAACTTCGGGTCGATGTCGATCCATCCAAGGAGCGGGGCGAGTCCCTCGAGTCCATCTACGAGCGTATTCGTACGGCTGGCGGCCCCTTGCACGGCCTGCCGACCTTCGGCCTGCCGGACTCGCACTTCAAGGTGCACGTCCGGGAGAGCGACGGTGAGATCTATGCGTACGTCGAAGACATGCAGCGGCGCTGTCTCGCGGGCTGCACGGTCTTCAGCAGGCTGGTCGAAGTCAGTCGCCGGGCGGATCGTCGCCTGCGTTCACCTCACTCCCGCTACCTGGCGCAGTACCAGAGACGGGGCATCGCGACGGCGGTCTACGACTGGGCGCTCGCGAGCGGGATCTGCCTGATGAGCGGGGCACGCCAGTCGCCGGGCGCGCATGCCCTGTGGCGCCGTCTGGCCCGGCGCCACGAATCCGGCTTTGTTGAGCTTCGCAACAAGCAGCTCACCTACCTGGGCCGTGAGATTGCGGCCGAAGATCTGGACCGGCTGGAGACCCGGATGTTTCTGCTTCCCGAAAAGTGGCCGCTGCCATTGTTCCGCGCGGCGGTCGGGATGCGGGATGCTGTGGGCGATGGCGTTGCAGCTGCGTCGTGAGGTGCGGACAAGGCATCGAGCTTCCCTTTGGAGGTCGCCGGAAGGGCTCGCCTGCGTGAGCTCGTGCCAGTGCTGGAACCGGGTTCACGGGCGCGTTACGTATCGGGGTCATATCGCACAGGAGAGCAAACCCCCATGTCCGCCATCGAATCGCTCCTGGGGCCCAGACCGGGCCCAACCACCGCAAACCCTGCGCCACGCACGCTGCTGCTCGGCGACGACGTCCTCATCCATCTGCATGAAGACGAGCACCGGGAGACCGTGGTGCTCTACAGCGTGCCTGGCCGGGCGGATCAGGCAACGTGGCTCGACGAACTCGAAGAATCCTGGTCCTGCGTACTACGGCACCCCGGGCACGAAGAAGCGACAGCCGCGCTCATCATCGAGCCGTCGACCCGGCAGGTGTTCCTGGCGGACTCCTGGCCGCGTGCCGCCTTGGACTTCGTGACACTGGGCCAGCAGCTGATGGCGCATGCGCAGCGTCATCGCATGTGGCGCGCCGAACTGGAGGCATCGCATGTACTTTAAGGCGGGCGGAAGAGCGGGCATGCCGACCGGCCAGCCGACGAACCACCAGGCTGCCCGGAACAACCCCCAAGGCATGCCGCTGAATGACCTTCACGTCCCTGCGCATCTTGCGGGCACCGTCTATTCGTCCCTCATGCCGCACTACGGCGTCCGCGAATTCCGGCCGCTCCGGCCTGCCGACGTGCCGCTGCGGCCGGAGATACCTCCGGACAGCGAGTCCGACTCTGAAGATCAAGCCTGGGGCGGTCCTGGCGAGGATCAGCGCCAGGAGTGGTACGCACTCGAACCGTACCCGCCCCACCCGCTCTTGCCGGGCTGGCAACTGACGAATCCGCTCCCGCCGAACCCGTTTCCGATGAGCCCGTATCCGCGGAACCAGTACCCGACAAGCCTTGACGTACCGTTCGAGTTTTCCTTGGTTGCGGAACCCGAGCAGCAATACAAGCGGCAGCGCATCGAGACGCCGCCGATATTCGACAAGCCCCCACCGGTGCCGCAACAGCGGATTGCCTCGCAACTGTCAGGCAAACCTGCTTTCGGTGGCAGCCTGCTGCAGGCGCTTCAGGCTGTCAGGCGATCGCTCGAACACAGGCAAGTGGCGCCCATCATCGACGATCTGATCCACCAGGGCACGTACCGCAGGATGGCTGACCATGTGCTGTCGATCCGCGGCTCGAACGCCAAAGGGTTGGGAGAAGCCTTGTTTTCCTGCGCTTTGTCATTGAAGAGGAACGGCTGGACCGACGAAGCGAAGGCGCTCGTCCTGTTGTGCCGAGCGATCGGCTTTGTGCCCGAGGCCGATGATCTCGACGCCTTCATCGCGCTTTTGCCTGGCCAGCGGACGCTGCCCGAAGAGCTCAGCGACCTGCGCGACGCCTGCTTCCAACCGCAGCGCGACCCCGTGCAGCCTGGACAGCGCCCGACCGCCGAGCCTTTGCCGCCTCTGCCTGCGCGAACGATCTCGGTGCGCGGGCAACAGGCAACGTCCGTGCAGGAGCCTGCGCGGGCCCAGCGCCCGCCGCTCACGCTGGATCAGGTCGACGCCATGGCCAAAAGGGCGCTGCGGCTTTACATGCAGAACTGTTCGGTGATTGCGCAGATCGTCGGGCAGCTCGCCCCATTGGACTCGTACATCGCGATGATCGATCATGTCCTGCAGATGGACAGCAGCGCGAGATCAAGCGGTGCAAATGCGCTGCTCGTATGTGCACGGTGGCTCCTTGGCGAAGACATGGCCGATGAGGCGCAACTGATGGGCGTGCTGTTCGCGCTGCTGGGCCGCGTGCCGATAAGCTCCAGTTTGAGGATCGACGACGTCCAAGAGGTGCTCCGTCTCGGCTGGAGACTCCCCCCGGAACTCGACTACCTGGGCGCGTTCCTCCGCGATTGCTGGCCAAAATCCTCCCATTCCAAACGCAATGCGATCTCCAAGATAGTGCATGGCTTCTGCGCGACGGCGCCCGCCACCACCATGCACGTCATCGATCCGCCTGAGCGCGGCGCGCAGACGCCGTCGACGATCGTCCGGTGGCATCACTACAGCCTGAATACTCTGGCCGCCCCGCCCCAATCGCTCGCGAGCAGGATCGACCCGCCTCGTTGCGACCCCGACATCGGAAGCCAGCGTCCGATGGACTTCTCGAATGGGCTCAGGAAAAGCAACGACGCAGTCATTCTCGACGTCATGCCTGGGGCCGATGAGGACGACAGTGATGCGGCCCTGATCGACGCATTGAAGAACCTTGAGCTGAGCGGTTACCTACAGATCCGATGCCGCAATGCGCTCGTCGCGCAAGGTTCGTACACAGCGATGATCCACTACGTTTACGGCCTCGATCGTGAAGGCCGGATCGAGCTGGTCGACCCGCTGGCTGTCTGCGGCCTCATGCTGCTGGATGCCCGCAGGTACAAGCCGGCGAACAGGGTCGGACTGCTTGTGCTGGCGAACAACCGCTTGCCCAGGTGGCGGAAGCTGAGCATCGCCGAGTGGAGGGCACTGCTACCGCCAACCTGGCCCCTGCCCGCGGAGTTCGGGGAACTGCGCACGAACTTGCTCGAACAGTGGAAAACGACATCCGCAGTGGCTCCACGGCGTGTGGTTGCAGAGCTCGTACACGAGCGGTACGGCGATCGTCATGATGCCAACTGAAGGCCCCCGATCGTTCGGCCTTCTTCGTCCTTGGCGTTGAGCCAGATGGGCTGGGATTCGGGGTACTCGCCGACGAAGGTGTAGTTGAAGTGGCGCAGGCGGCGGCCGAGCTCGCCGGAGCGGACTTCGTCTTGGGTTGCTTCGGTGATGGTCCAGTGGGTCACGGGGCTCGGCTCGGTTCAGGGAGTCGTCGCGATGATGGGCCAAGCCGCGGTTCACGACTGCAGATTTTCTTGAGGCAACCGAGACTTTGTACCTTACGTCGATCGTCGAGAGTTGCCAACAATCGCCACTCCCCCGACAACAACGACAGGCATTGACCGTGTTGACGAACAAGAACAGAGGACGCCCCGCAAAGATCATCGCGCTCGTCACCGCAGCAGCCCTCGCATCGAGCGGCTGCAGCACGATGGTTGCGTACTCGGCCAAACCCAACGAGCCGATCCAGACCTTGAAGTACACACAGGGCATCGGGACCGTCACCGAGAAGAGTGAGGCCAACGAGATCTTCATGTACCCGACGTTCAGGACGCAGGGTATGACGATGCCGACCTTCACCATCGGCTACGCCAACAATGGCAGCGAAGCCGTCAACTTCACGACGGACAACGTCAAGGCATTCTTCCGCGGCCAGCCGGTTCCGATCTACACCTACACCGAGCGAATCGCTGAGATTCAGAGCGAGAAGCGAAGCCAGCAGATCGCGCTCGCCATCGTCGGTGGCTTGGCGGCGGGTGCCGCTGCGTATGGGGCCTCGCGCCAGACCTATCGCTCGAACTACTCCGGCTTTGTGTCCGGGCGCGGTGGCGTCACGACCTTCGCCGGGACCAGCACCGTTCGCGTCTACGACCCGCTGGCCGGCATCGTGGCTGGGGCGGCCGTCGGAGGCGCTACGGGGCTCGGCATCCGGCAGCTTGAGTACAACGCCCAGAATCAGGAGATGGCGGCCAACTCGATACTGCAAGCGAATACGGTTGATCCGCTTCATATGGTCACGGGCGATCTCGTGTTGAAGGGCTGCTGCGATCCGTATTCGAGACCTGATGATGCGATTCGTTTTGAGGTCACTGCGAATGGGAGAACCGCGGTTTTCGAGTTTGCGCGGGTGAAGGTTTCGCAATAGGGTGGGGCGGATGTCGGCGGAACGGCGGCTAGGGACTGCGAGCGGTCAGTCGGGCAGTGTGACTTGAACTTCTCTTGTCGGCCATGAGCAGCCGGTCGCGAGTCCAACTCGCTACGACTGTTCCACACTGGCTGCTGTCGGTCGAATGTTTTCCGGCGAACGACGGAGATCGCCGATACCTGACGTCCGCGCCTTTCTTTGCGACTGACTGGTCTAGTCTGGAACTTGACTTCGGGATCCTCTTCCGCGGATCGGCGGGCGACTGGACGGCGACAGTGACCGGAGCGGGTGAAGCAATCTGGCCGCGTCGCATCGAATGGCTGCTTGCATCAGCGCCGGATGGTGGTTCGGGCCCATTGCCGTCGACCAGCTCACGGAGGCCAATGGCGGGAGCGCCGCGCGAGCTGCCGGTGGCAGTTGTCGGGCGTCCTAACGCTCACCGTCGTCAAGCCGTCGTTCGACGCAGTCACCGATGCCGTCCCGAGCGGCAGCTATGCGAGGTTCAGCTGCCCTCTCGCTGCCGCCAGCTGAATCCCGCCTCACCGATGACTGCTTCCTTCCCGCTCGAAGTCGCGAGCCGTGGAACAAGGGCAAGCTCGTCGGGCAAAAGGCGCCGTTCAAGCTCAAGGACATCTGGGCGCTGCGCGTCCGGCTGCACATGGAAGGCCGGGTTCGCGAATTGGCACTCTTCAACCTTGGCATCGACAGCAAATTGCGCGGATGCGACTTGGCCGGCCTCAAGGTCCGGGACGTGTGCCACGGAGACCAAGTGGCCTCGCGCGCCATGGTTGTTCAGCACAAAACCCAGCGCCCGGTCCAGTTTGAGATCACGCCGGCCGCTCGCGACGCCGTGCAGGCGTGGATCAAGCTCGCTGGGCTGAAGCCGGAGGACTTCCTGTTCCCCAGTCGGCTCCACGGCTCGCCGCATCTCGGTACGCGTCAGTACGCCAGGATCCTTGGGCATTGGGTCGACGAACTGGGCCTGGACCGTGCCGACTACGGAACGCATTCGATGCGACGCACGAAGGCGACGTTGATCTACCGGCGCACCAGGAACCTGCGCGCCGTGCAACTCCTCCTTGGGCACTCCAAGCTCGAGTCGACCGTGAGGTACCTCGGCATTGAGGTCGACGACGCCCTCGAGATCTCTGAGCAGACGGAAATCTGAGCTCCTCGACGGGGGCTGCGCCGGCAGTCGTGTCGGGGCAGCCGCCTCGACTGGCGGCAATGTGGCGCGCGGGTGGATTGGTAGTCCCGGCCAGAAGCGGACTTTGCCTTGACGGTCGCAGCCGTCGGCGCGAACTTCAACGGGTCCGGCATCTTGGCGTTGGTGTAGACATGCGGTGCGATAGTGATCGCCACGTTTCGCCCAGCAAGTGGTAGCCATCGGCGAACGACTGCAGCACCCAATCGGATTCGATGGTCCCTGCGCCATTTGCTGCGAGCGGACGCCAAGATTTCTTGAACCCCGAGAGGGTGTCGCAGGATGTGCAAATCATCAGATGCTGATGCAACAGGCCAAACTTGAGCCCCTTTGGCGACGTGGGTAGACTGCCGCCGGACCCCTTGCATTTCGTCCGAAGGTCAGCGTGATCACGGCTCGCCTCCGGATGCGACTCTCACCATCACCACTTTCTCGAATGTCGCTGGCTCCCTCCACCCCTGTTCCCCTGCACGGCCTGCCCGGGCTCCGCGGTACCGACCACATCGGCCTGACGGTGCCAGACCTCCAGCAGGCCACGGATTTCTTCGTCAACATCATCGGCTGCGAGCAGTTCTACGACGTCGGCCCTTTCGGCGCCGAAGATGACTGGATGGCGGTCCACCTGAACGTGCATCCTCGCGCGGTGGTAAAGAAGCTACGCTTCTTTCGCTGCCGCAACGGCAGCAACTACGAGATCTTCGAGTATTCGTCGCCGGACCAAGCGCAACAGATGCCGAGGAACAGCGACATCGGAGGGCATCACTTGGCACTCTACGTCGACGACATCGCAGCTGCCGTGCGGCATCTGAAGGCCCATGGCATCCGCGTGCTGGGCGAACCGACGGTGCGCACCGCCGGCCCCAGCGCCGGCCAGACCTGGGTCTACTTCCTTTCGCCCTGGGGCCTGCAGTTCGAACTGGTGAGCTTTCCGAACGGGAAAGCCTACGAGCGCGAGACGCCGCGCCGACTGTGGGATACCCGCCATCCAGGCCTGTGAACAGGCGACGATGCATGACCACCGTCTACGAAAAGCGCACCTACTCGGCGACAGTCGGCAAGATGCCCGAGGTGGTCCGCCTGTACAGCACGCTTGGCTGGCCCGCACTGCAGGCCGGCGGGTTCGACAAGAACCTGATCGGCTACTTCACGTCGGATACGGGCGAACTGCATCAACTGGTACACCTGTGGCGCTTCGACAGCGATGAAGACCGCCGCGCATTCTGGAAGCGGCTGTCCGAGAACCAGGCCTTCGGAGAGTTCGCCGCGCAGCTGCGGCCCTTGCTGAAGACGCAGGTCAATCAGTTGCTGCTGGCTGCGCCCTGGGGGCCGCAGCCTTAATCCAGTTGTCAGTCCGCGGTGATCCGGTTGTCCCGGACCACCTTTTCCCAGTTCCTGCTGTCCTGCGCCAGGAACTCTCCGAACTCGGCGGGTGTCCCGCCAGCCGGCACCAGGCCGAGCTCCAGTAATCTGCGGCGGAAGTCGTCTGACGCAATGATCACGGCCGATAGAGCCGCCAGGCGCTGCACCACCTCCGGGGGTGTTCCCTTGGGCGCCAGCAGGCCGTGCCACGAATCGCCCTGGAAGCCGGGCAGTGTCTCCGCCACCGTCGGCGTCTGGGGCAAGGCGTCGAGCCGCTTTGGGCCCGTGACGGCCAAGGCGCGCAGCTTTTTCGACTGCACCATCGGAATGGCCGTGGTGCTCGGCTCCATGAGTGAAGTCACGTCGCCCGACATCACCCCGACCGAAGGACTGTCCTTGTAGGCGACGTGAGTCATCGACGTGCCGGTGGCGTTCAGCAGCCACGCCATGGCGACGTGCGTTCCGTTGCCGACGCCGTAGCTCGCGTAGTTCAGCTTGCCCGGCTCCTTGCGTGCTGCGGCAATGAGGTCGCCGAGGGTTTCGATGCGTGAGTTCGGTGCAACCACGATGACGTAGGGCACCGACAGCACGCGGACGACCGGCACGAAGTCACTCGACCTGTAGGGCACCGACTTGAAGATGAACGGATTGATCGAGAAACTGTTGACTGCGTAGAGCAATGTGTAGCCGTCCGGTGCCGCCGTCGCCACGGCCTGCGAGCCGATGATGGTTGCGCCGCCCGGCTTGTTCTCGATCACGACGGCCTGCCCCGTGGCCTTCGCGATCTTTTCGCTCCACAGCCGGGCGACCACGTCGGGTGAGGAACCAGGTCCGAAAGGCACGACCACGCGGATCGGCTTGCTTGGATACGTCGACTGCGCCAGCGCAGCTTGCGGACATGATGCCACCGTTAGGCAGGTCATCACCGTAGCGACGATGAACTGCCGTCGATGAGCCATTGTTGAGAGGGGCGCGTGCGGCATCGTGGGAGCTGCTGCTTGTCTCATCATGTTTTCCTTGCTGTGGCGTGTCATCGGGCTACGCGTGCTCAGATCGGCGGCGTGGTGAGTTCGCGCGCCGCCGAGCGATCGATCGGGCATCCGGCAGCACTCGGGACTGCAGCACAGGCGAGGCCGGCATTCGGATGTCGGGCGTGGCAAAGTGGCGGTCCTTGCACGTACTGGCCAGCCAGTTCGTGCAGGCGCGGTACCACCGCGGCGCCACATCCGCCGGGCCTTGAACCGCGTGCCCATTGGTCGACTTAGCCTAGATGCTCGACGTTCCCGCAAACCGACAGGCTCTGGCCGCTGATGGCCGAACCGGCAGGCGAGCAGATGAACAGGATTCTGTTGGGCAACATCGTCGACCGTGACCATGCGGCGCAGGGAGACCTTGGACAACAACCGCTGCCGCATGGCTTCGTGCTCGATGTCCAATGACGCCGCCTTGGCGGCGATCACACGCTCCTGTCTGTCCCCCGCTACCACGCCGGGCAGAATGGCATTGACCCGGATGTTGGAAGGGCCCAGTTCCATGGCCCGGGTATGCGTCATCCCGATCACGCCGAACTTCGTTGCCGAGTAGGGCGTGCGCAGCGGAAACCCGAGGCGCCCGGCGGCGGAGGACATGTTGACGATGGAGCCGCCGCGGGCCGCCTTCAGGATGGGGACCGCCCGCCGGGCGCAGAGGAAGGCGCCGGTCAGGTTCACCGCGAGGGTCTGGTTCCAGTCCTCCAGCCGGGTGTCTTCCAGCGCTGTCGTAGGCCCCGCCACGCCTGCGTTACTGACCAGCACGTCCGCCCCATCGCCCGGCCACCAGGTCGAACATCGCGTCCACCGGGCGGCATCGGTGACATCGGTGTGCGAGTGCGTCAGCCCTGGCCACCTGGCGCTCGCTGCGGCCAGCAGCGGGGCATCGGCGTCGCACACGTGCACCTGCGCGCCACCCTTGGCAAACGCCTCCGCAATGCCCAGGCCAATGCCCTGAGCCGCTGCAGTGACCAGCACCCGCAGGCCCTTCACGCCTTCATTCATTGCAAGACTCCATGTTCATCCGGGTTGGCCGGCGCGCATTCAGCCGGCCCCTTCTTCCTGTCGTCGCTGGTGCGCCCGCAAGGCCATCAGGCGCTGGTCGCGCCAGCGGCCACGCTCTGCCAGTTGGTCCTCCGGCAACACCTGGCGCCGTTCCAGTTCGATCTTCGCCATGACTTTGGGCGACCAGCCGTTCGCGCCTTGGGTCTTGCCCACCGCCGAGTAGGTCTCCCCGTAGCGCGCGGCGTAGTCGATGACGCCCTTGGGCGCGTTCAGGTCGATGGTCTCGAGAGGCCCCATGAACGACCACCGCAGACCGAGCCCGTACTTCATGACCTTGTCCAGGTCGGCCGTGCTGGCAAAGCCTTGCTCGAAAAGATTGAGCACCTCGTTGAGCACTGCCCCCTGGATGCGGTTCAGCAAAAAGCCGTGGATCTCCCGCCGGACCAGCACCGGCTGCTGCCCAACGCTGGTGAAGATGGACATGGCCTGATTCACACACTCGGGCGAGGTCCACGGTGCAGGGCACACCTCCACGAGCGGCACTAAGTTCGGCGGGTTCGTCGGATGAGCCACCAGGCACCGGTGACGGCCCGGCACGGACTCCGTGAAGCTGGACGCCGGTAGCCACGACGTCGAACTGGCCAGCACCGCATCGGGCGGACACAGGGCGTCGAGTTCGGTGAAGACCTGGCGCTTGAGCTCGAGTGTCTCCGGTATGTTCTCCACGGCGAGTTTGCTTCCTGTGCAGGCACGCTCCAGGGAATCGGTGGGCAAGATGCGCGATGCCACCGCAGCGGGCGACTCGTCGAGCAGGCCTGCCTCCGCCATGTCGGACAGCGTGGTCGACACGCGCTGAAGCGCCACTCCGGCCTGGGCCATGCTCCTGCTGTACAGGCGAACCTGCCAGCCGGCACGCGCGAAGACGATGGACCAGGCGCGACCGATCATGCCCGATCCGATGATCGCCGCCTGCGACGGGTGAACTTGGTTGGACATCGTATTCTCCTGTAGCCCCAAGCGGGTCAGTCCGCCTGGATGTTGTTGTCCTTGACGATTTTTCCGAACATCGCGTAGTAGTCGCGATCGTGGGACCTGCTGCTTTCTCATCATGTATTGCTTGCTGTAGCGTGTCATCAGGCTACGCGCGCTCAGATCGGCGGCGAGGTGAGTTCGGCCGCCGCGCGAGGAGCCGAGTGCCACGCAAGAAGCTTCCCACCTTCTCGGTCGATTCGTGGTAAGCGCCGACCGTCGCGGTGGAAAAGCGTCAGCGCCTGAACTCAGAAAGCTTAGACACTCCCAGGGCGGGCCATTGCGAGAGACGGGCCGACCTGGTGAGCGCGGCCTACGACAGCAATCACTTCAGCACGATCGGGTTAATCGGCGAGCCGACTGCCCCGGTGATGGGCAGGGGCGGCGCACAGAAGAGGAACTCATACACGCCGTCTTCCAAGCAGTCGTCGGCCAGTTCCTTCAGGTTGAAGATCTCGCCCATGGTGATCCCGATCTTCGGGATCACGACCCAATGCCACGGCTGGTTCGTCTCCCGGACCTCGCCCGGCCGCACTTCGCAGCCCCAGGTATCGGCGCAAATGGCAGCGATCTGGCGTTCATGGATCCACGCCGCCGTCTCGAACCGCAGGCCAGGAGCGTCCCCGCCAGCGTATTTATCCCAGTTCCCGCGCGCCAGACGCTCCTCCATCTGTCCAGTCCGGACGATGACGAAGTCGCCTCGCCGAATTTCCACCTTCTGGTGTTTCGCACAGCCATCCAGGTCAGCGTTGCTGATTCCGTACCCGTCGCACAGATAGTCACCTCCCTTGAACCGGGCAACGTCCAGAAGCACCCCGCGGCCCACCATGCGGGACCGGGTCTTCTCGATGCCATTCTTCTTCGCACCCGCAGAATCGACCAGCCGCGCTTCGTATCCGTTCCACATCTTGTCGCCGTAGAACACGTGACCGAGTGCATCCCACTGGGTCCCGCACTGCAATGGCATTGACACCATGTCGTCGGCATACCGAACGCCACCCGCATCCTGGACACCTGCAACAGCGTCCGTGCCCGTGGCAAGCATCGTATGAATGGGATTGAAGCGTCCACCCCATCCGGTCGTTTGGGGGCCGAAGAGGTTGAAGTCCAGTCCAAGGGAAATAGCCTTGCCCTTGCGAACCAGCGCTGCGGCCGCTCTCAATTCTTCGGGACCGACGTAGTTGAGGGTGCCGAGTTCATCGTCGGGCCCCCACTTGCCCCAGTTGGATACGCGCTCGGCCATCGCCTCAACGTCGGCGCGCGTGAGGCCTCGATCGAGCTCGTTGGCGCGGATGCCACGCAGATGTTCACTAGAAGTTCTTTCCATTCATATCTCCAATTTGCACCCCATCGTGGGGCAATGCGAATCTGTTCTCGGAACGCCGGGGGCCGACGTTCCGAATCGGACATTCGGTTACCGTACGGTCTGTCTACTGGACCCGGATGTTGTTCTCGCGAACCAACTGCTGGAATGCGCGGGATTCCTGTTCGAGGACCTTTGCGAATTCCGCCGGCGTGTTGCCTACCGGGATCAGCGAGGATTCGCGCAAGCGCCTCTGAAATTCTTCCGAGCCGGTGACCGACTGCGACGCGGCGACGAGAGTCGCAACGACGTCAGACGGCGTGCCATTCCGGACGAACAGTCCTTGCCAGGAGTCGGCCGCAGCGAAATTTGGCACCAGCTCTGGAAGCGTGTACACCTCCGGCAGCAGTTCAAGGCGAGTGGCGCTTGAAACCGCCAAGGCGCGAAGCTTCCCTGCCTGAATCAAAGGCAGGGCCACCGTACTGGACTCGAAGGACACGTCCACAGCGCCGCCCATCACGTCCCCCACACCCCCGTCCTTGTATGGGACGTGGGTCATTTCGATGCCGATCGACCGCATGAGACGGACCATTGCGACATGCGTACTCTGACCTATGCCCAGGCTGGCGAAGTTCATCGACTCGGGCCGCTTGCGAGCCCGCTGCACCATTTCCTGAAAGGAGTTGATGCCCGAACCTGCCCCGGTGATGAGCACCATCGGAACCCCGCAGATCTGGCTGACCGGCACGAAGTCAGACGGCTTGTAGGGAAGAGACGGAAAGACGAACGGATTGATCGAGAAGGTGTTCTGGACCGTGTACAGCAGCGTGTATCCATCAGCGGGAGCAGTAGCAACGGCTTGGGTGCCGATGACCGAAGTTGCTCCGGGGCGGTTGTCGATGATGATGGTTCCACCCAGATGGCGCCCCATCGCGTGCGCCCAAACTCGGGCAATCGCGTCAGGCGAGGTTCCGGGCGGGAACGGCACGACCGTCTTGATCACCTTGCTGGGATACCTACTTTGCGACCAGGCGGCTGACATCATCGAGCCCATGGTGCCTAAAAACGCAGCTCCAGCGACCTTCAACAGGTGACGTCTGGCTTCGATCAATGGGAACCTCTTTTCAAAACGTTCTCCTTTAGTTGAGTCCGGCTTAATTACTCAGTCGTATGAATAGTTAGTTTGCGAGCTGATCGGGCGTATTCCATCCGTACTTACCCTAAGAGGCGCAGATGACCCGGTCCGCCAAGCGGGGCGTCATTCGTAGCGACACCGTGCTTTGCCCTCAAGAGAGTGGGACCGCGAAAGAGGATCAAGGCGCGCATCAGGCCAGCATCGAAAGCGTCGAGGCAGGGCGGCTGAACGTGGAGCAGGCGGGCAAAACCATGGGGCAGATCGGCTCGCGGTCGGCTGGTCAGCAGCATCGTCAGCGAGAACAGCAATGCCGCGCCGAGCAGGCCACCAGCATCGAGCACGTCGCGCAGTCGGTGGCGCACCTTGGGGAAGACCACATGGCAGAACCGGGCGCTCGCCGAGCAGAGCCGGGGTGCCGCGGAAAGGCTCAGACGCTAGGCCGGCCAGCTCGTGGAGGCGGTGTCGACGTTCCGGCCCGCTTGGGCCTCTCGCAAGGGCGACCCTGGTAGAAGCCCTAATGCTCGCCAGTCCGCGTTAATTCATCATTCGACCAATTTAATACCGAAGGTCAGTGATGGGATACACGATCGAATGCGTCTTCCAGTGCGACAACCACCTGGGCGAAGGGCCGGTCTGGGACGCTGACAACGGCCTCCTCTACTGGCTGGACTGCACCGGCCGTAGGGTGGGCAAGCCCTCGATCTGGCAGCTCGACCCGCGCAGCGGCGCCACGCGCCACTGGTCGCTGCCAATGGATGTCGGGGCCATGGCATTGCGTACACACGGCGGTGCCGTGCTGGCAGCCAGCGACGGCTTCTACCTGTTCGACTTCGACACCGGCGAGTGCGAAGTGGTGCACCGGGTGGATACTCACGGCGGGCGCGTGCGGCTGAACGATGGCAAGTGCGACCGGCGCGGGCGCTTCTTCGCCGGCGGCATGGACGACGAGGAGGAACTCGCCGTCTGCAGCCTGTACCGGCTGGATCCCGACTTCCGCGTCACCGAAGTCGACCGGGACATCATCTGCTCGAACGGTCCGTGCTGGAGCCCGGACGATCGCACCTTCTATTTCGCCGACTCTTTCAAGCAGGCCCTGTACCGCTACGACTTCGACATCGAAAGCGGAACGCTGTCCAACAAGCGTGACTTTGCCAGCACCAGCGGCGACGCGGGGCTGGCCGATGGGTCCACGGTCGATGCCGAAGGGTGCGTGTGGAACGCCCAGGTCATTTCGGGCGACCTGATCCGCTACACGCCCGACGGCGCCCTCGAGCGCCGCATCGGCATGCCGGTGCGCAACATCACCAGCGTCATGTTCGGCGGCGACCGGCTGGACGAGATCTACGTCACGTCGATGGGCCGGGTCTCGCATCCCAAGACTCACGATCATTTCGCCGTCGAAGCCAAGCCGCAGTTCTCGGCCGGGGCCCTGTTCCGCATCAAGGGACTGGGCATTCGTGGTTTGGTGGAACCCAAGTTCGCGGGCTGACCCGCCCGCACGTCACGCCTTCCCTTCGTGGACCAACAACTGGAGACAGGATGAAACCCGCACCGTTCGAATACTCGCGACCGGACACCGTGGAGGCTGCCATCACCCTGTTGGCGCAGGGCAATGGCGACGCCAAGGTGCTGGCAGGCGGCCAGAGCCTTGTGCCAATGATGAACCTGCGCCTCGCCCAGCCGGGCATCCTGGTGGACGTGAACCGCATCCCTGGGCACGACTACGTGCGGCGGCAGGGGAATGAACTCATCATCGGGTTCCTGGCGCGCCACGAGGACGTCAAACAGTCGAAGGTTGTGCGCGAGGCATGCCCGCTGATCACCGCGGCCTACGAGTTCGTCGCCCACGGAACCATCCGCAACCGCGGAACCTTGTGCGGCAACCTGTGCCACGCCGATCCGTCCTCGGAAATGCCGGCGGTGATGCTGGCGTTGGGGGCGATGATGGAAGTCCAGGGGCCTGCGGGCACACGGCAAGTGCCGGCGGCACAGTTCTTCATCGGCCTGTACGAGACGGCCCTGCGCAGCGACGAGATGCTGGTGCAGTTGCGCATTCCCGTCGCCCCTGCGGGGCAGGGCTGGGGCTTCCACGAAGTCAGCACCCGCAAGGGTGACTTTGCCTATGTGTGCGTCGGTGCGCTGCTGACGGTGCAGGGCTGTCGCATCGCGACGGCGGCCGTGTGTGCTGCCGGTATCGGAGGGCGTGCGGTCCGGCTCGACTCCGTCGAACGCAGCCTGGTCGGGCAGCCGGCCGCCGAGCAGACCTTCCAGCGCGCCGGCGAAGAAGCCCGGCGCAACGTCTCGCCCAGCGGCGACCTGATGGTCTCCGGCGAGTACCGCAGCGAACTCATCGAAGTGCTCACGCGCCGTGCGCTGGCCGATGCGGCCGGTCGCGCAAATTGACCGAACCGTCCGAAGGAGACAAGTCCATGAAACCGGTCAAGATCGACTTCTGTCTGAACGGGCGGCAACGGAAAGCGGAGGTGCCGCCCCGTCTGCTGCTCAGTGATTTCCTGCGCCATCAGGTGGCGCTGCCGGGCACCCATGTCGGCTGCGAGCACGGCGTGTGCGGTGCCTGCACGACGATGGTGGACGGGCGCACGGTGCGCTCCTGCCTGACCTTTGCGGCGCAGATCGACGGCTGCAACGTGCACACCGTCGAGAGCCTGGGCACGGCCAACGCGATGCACCCGATCCAGCAGGCCTTCCACGAAGAACATGGCCTGCAGTGCGGCTTCTGCACGCCTGGCATGTTGATGGTCGCCAAGGAACTGCTCGACCGCAATGACTCGCCCACCGAGGAAGACGTGCGCGAGGCCATCTCGGGCAACCTGTGCCGCTGCACGGGCTACCAGAACATCGTCGCGGCCGTGATGTCGGCCGCTGCCAAGCTCCGTGCTGCCAAGGAGACCACGTGATGAAGAGCCCCCACCTGGCCGACAACATCATTCCGCCCAGCCGGCAGCGGGAGCCGGCGCGTTCCGGCGCGAAGTGGATCGGCAAGAGCATTCCGCGCGTCGAAGACCCCAAGCTGCTGACCGGCAAGGGGCGCTACATCGACGACCTGAGCGTGCCGAACATGGCGCACGCAGCGGTGCTGCGCAGCCCGCACGCACACGCCCGAATCGTGAGCATCGACAAGAGCCGTGCAGAGGCGCTGCCGGGCGTCATCGCAGTGATCACCGGGCGCGAACTGCACGAGGTTGCGGTCAGCGCGGTGTCGTTCGCCAGTCCCCCGATCACCCAGCACCCGATGGCGATCGAGAAGGTGCGGCACGTCGGCGAGGTGGTGGCCGCGGTCGTAGCGGACGACCGCTACATCGCCGAGGACGCGGTCGACCTGATCGAGGTCGAGTACGAGGTCCTGCCTGCCAACAGCGACCCCGAGCAGGCGATGCTCGCTACCGGCGACGCCATCATCCACCCCACCGAGCGGGCTTCCAACGTGGCCTATGACGAGTCCTTCGACTGGGGCCCGGTGCAGGATGACTTCGCCAAGGCCGATCTGGTGGTGCGGCGGCAGATGGTGTGGGGCCGGGCTGCGGGCACGCCGATCGAGACATGCGGCGCCATCGCCGAGTACGACGACGCGAACGGCTACACCGTCACGAGCAACAGCGCCTTCGGCAACTTCATCCCGTGGGTGATCGCCGGCTGCCTGAAAGTAAACCCGACCAAGTTGAAGCTCGTGGGCGTGACCAATGGCGGCAGCTTCGGGACCAAGGTGCTGCTGCACAAAATCATCATCATGACCGCCGGCCTGGCGCGCCTGTCCGGGCGTCCGGTGAAGTACATCGAAGACCGCCTCGAGCACTTCCTGAACTCCGATGGCCATGGGCCGGATCGCCGCTACGACGCCGAGCTGGCGCTCAAGCGAGACGGCACGATGCTGTCGTTTCGCTTCAAGGTGGTCGACGACTACGGCGCCTACCTGCAC
Source organism: Variovorax defluvii (assembly GCF_039541515.1). NCBI lineage: Bacteria > Pseudomonadati > Pseudomonadota > Betaproteobacteria > Burkholderiales > Comamonadaceae > Variovorax > Variovorax defluvii. Next base: position 23,552 of record NZ_BAABGJ010000081.1, on the reverse strand, counting down.
TTCAGCGTCGGCACCAACGGCAACCCGCTCGCGCAGGTGGTCGGGCCATACAAGATCAACAGCGTGGGCATGCGACTGATCGCCGTGCTCACCAACAAGTGCCAGCAGGGGCCGTACCGTTGTTTCGGCGCTGAATGCGGCAACTTCGTCATCGAGCGCCTGGTCGACGTGGCCGCGCGCGAGCTGGGCATGGACCGCGAGGAACTGCGGCGCAAGAACATGATCCAGCCGGACGAGTTCCCGTACATGATTCCGACGGGCAACATCTACGACAGCGGCAACTATCAGGCGGTTCTGGACAAGGCCAAGACACTGATCGACCTGCCCGCGTGGCAGGCCCGCCAAGCCGAGGCGCGGGCGCAGGGTCGGCGCATCGGCATCGGCCTGGCAACGTGCCAGGAGCGCAGCGTGTACTCGCCCACCGAGTGGTGGTTCCTGAACCCGGTGAAGACTCCGGGCTTCACGCTGACCAGCGCGCCCGAAGGCGTGCAACTACGCATCGACGGATCGGGCCATATCTACTGCCAGCTCCAGACCCCGTTCATCGGAACCAGTTCCGAGACGATGGTGACGCAGATCCTGTGCGAGCAGTTCGGCGTCGCGCCCACGGACGTCGCGATCGGCTACTCCGACTCGCACACGGGCTTCAATGGGATCGGGTCCAATGGAAGCCGATTCACGGTGATGATCGCCGGGGCATGTGTCACAGCGTCGTACCGGCTGAAGGACCGGCTCAAGCGTTTCGGCGCCCACCTGATGGAGGCCTCCGTCGGAGATGTGGAGGTGGTGGACGGCGCCGTGCGGGTGAAGGGTACCGACCGCACGAAGACGATCGCGGAGATCGCGATCATGGCCAACTTCTTCCGCAAGGCCTTTCCCGACACGCCGGAGTACGACACCGGGCTCGAGACGACGGGCGTCTACGATCATCCAGTGGCCACGGAGCCGCACCCCGAGCGCAAGCACCTGGGGATCTTCTATCCGATCATGGGTCACCAGTGCCACATCGCGGTGGTCGAAGTCGACGAGCAGACCGGCCAGGTCAAGATCCTGGATTACGCCGCAGTGCACGACGCCGGCACGGTCGTCAATCCGCAGACCCTGGACGGCCAGGTCGTGGGCGGTACCGCCAACGGCATCGGCACGGCGTTGATGGAGGAGTTCATCTACGACGCCGAAGGCCAGTTCGTCAACGCGAACTTCGGACAGTTCTGTCTGCCGTCGTCGCACGACGTGCCCCCAATCCGCACGGCCCACCTGCAGACGCCGTCGCCGTTCACGGAGTACGGCATCAAAGGTGGCGGTGAAGGTGGCCGGATGTCGGCGCCTGCCGTGCTGGCCAGCGCCATCGAAGACGCGCTGGCTCCGCTCGGCGTGGAAATCATGCAGGTTCCGGTGCCGCCGCCCCGGCTGCGGTCCCTCATCCGGCAAGCCAAAGGCGCGTGATGATCGAGGGGCTCGTCAGCGGCGCATACACTACGGACTATGGCCACGAGGATGCCGCACACCGACGATGCACCCGGGAGCAGCCGTGCTGCACGGCGAGCCGCAGCCAATCCGATCGGGCGACCGGCCGGCCGAAGTGCCGAGGAGACGCGGCTCACGATCCTCGATCATGCGGAGGGACTCTTCGCCGATGGGGGCTACGACGGCAGTTCAATTCGCGACATTGCCGCGCGTGCAGGCGTGCAGGCAGCTGTGGTGGGTTACCACTTCGGCAGCAAGGACGAGCTTTTCGAGACAGTCGTCGGCCGGCGTCTGTCGGTGCTGAACTCGCAGCGCGGCCAGATGCTGGCGGAGGCGCTGGCAGTGCGCGGCGGACGCCCGCTGCCGCTGGACACGCTGATCATCTGCTACGTGAAGCCCTTCATCGAGGCGACCAGCCACGGCGACCAGGGTTGGCGGAACTTCGCGACGCTGATGGGGCGATTGGCCAACTCGCCCCGTGGAGTGGACGTCATCGAGCGGCACACAAACGATGTGGCGCGCAGCTACCTCGCCGAGTTCGCCCGAGCGCTGCCCGACCTGCCGCAGGAGAGCCTGGTCGACGGCTTCCTCTACATGGTCTCGGCCATGTTGTTCGTCAGCGCGAATACGGGTCGCTGGGAGCGCATCTTGAATCAGCCGCCGGCCAAGCCTCGCGAGCCGGACGAGATCCTGGCGCATCTGGTGCCGTTCATCGCCGGCGGTTTCAAGGCGCTGCGCGTCGCTGCCCGGGACTGAAGTTCCCGGCCTGCGGCGCCGCGCGCTCTTGCGCGGGCCGGCTCGCGCACCTGTTCTCGTGCTCCCTCGGGCCCAGGCTCGCACTGTACCGGTGCGCAGCTAGCGCATCCTGGAGCCGCAGGCTGCCGATCGACCGCCATGCCGAGCGTACACGCTGGCGCGACGCCCGCCTGATGGAGCTACGGGCCCTCAAGGGAGACTTTTTCAACCGAATGAGACCCCGAGGCGCGGACGCCGATGCAAGGGCCACGGAACAAGGAGTTCTCTGAGATGGAAGTGACGATCGACAAGAAGGTGCCGCTGGACGCGGGGATCGAACGTAGCTGGGCCCTGCTGAGCGACGTGCGGGCGGTGGCTGCGTGCATGCCTGGCGCACAAATCACCGAACAGCTGGATGCGCGGCGCTACAAGGGCATGGTGGTCAGCAGGGTGGGGCCGGCGGTGCTCAAGTTCTCCGGCGAGATCGAGGTGCTGTCCATCGACCCAACGCGACGTGAAATCCAGCTGCTCGGCAAGGCCAACGACCAGACGGGATCGTCGGCATCGATGAACCTCACGGCCAGCGTGGTGCCGGGCGACGGACCGGGTCACTCGACGCTGGTCGGCTCGGCGACGATGTCGGTCGGTGGCAAGCTAGCGCAGTTCAGCGGGCGCCTCATCGGCCCGGCCTCGGACGCCATCCTCGTGCAGTTCAGCGACAACTTCCGGGCCGCGGCGGCTAACCAACCAGAGACCGAGACAGAGACCGTGGCCCCGGCGTCGCCGTCCGCCCGACCCCTCAGCGCAACCTCACTGCTGTGGCTGATGGTCCGCCGCTGGTTCAAGCGCCGCTTCCGCTGAGCCCAGGCCTGAGCCGCAGTCGATCCACGGCGTCGAAGGGCGCTAAGCCTGTCGATGCAGATGTCACATGCAGAGTGTGCGTCCCCGGTTTTATGGGCAGGCACTCCTCCATGTTTTGTTGTCAGCTCGTGATCGGCGAGTATCAACATTTGATGATTCGGCCGATATTTGACGCCCTTCACAGGCTCGGCGAACCTTCAGTCCGCGCGGCAGATGGTGCAGTGAGCACCAGCCCGTCGTCCACTCGATGCTCTGCGTCCGGCCCACAGTCAACCTCCTCTAGACGAGACAATCACCATGCCCAATTCGACCCTGAACCTCCGAATGACCCGGCGACAAGCCATCGGGGCAACGCTAGCGACTGGGGCCACGCTCCTGCACGGCTCGCCTGCACTGGCACAGGCCGATTGGCCCACAAAGCCGGTGACGCTGGTCGTCGGGTACCCGCCGGGCGGCCAAACCGACTTCATTGCCCGTGCGCTGACCGCCGGCTTGCAGAGCAGCCTCGGTCAACCGGTGATCGTCGACAACAAGGCCGGAGCCAACGGCGCCATTGGCTCCGAATACGTGCTGCAAGCGCCCGCCGACGGTTACCGGCTTTTGGCGGGCAACGTGGCGATCACCATCGCACCTCACGTCTACACCAAGGCCAAGATGCCGGACCCGCTGAAGTTCACGCCGATCGGCACGATGCTGACCTCGGGTCTGGTGCTGCTGGTGCCGGCTACATCGCCGGTGAAGGATTTCAAGCAGTTCGTCCAGATGGTGAAGGAGACCAAGGGTGGCATCGACTACGCGACTTCGGGCGCTGGCGGCATCACCCACGTGACCACCGAGATCCTGCGCGAGCGACTCGGCAAGCCGAGCATGAACCATGTGGCCTATAAGGGTTCCGGCCCGGCCGCAATGGACCTCATTGCCGGGCGGGTCGCCGCCATGTTCGATGCGGTGTCGGTCGTGTCGCCGTTCATCAAATCCGGGCAGCTGCGGGCGATCATGACGACAAGCAAGACTCGAGTACCGGCTCTTCCCGATGTCCCGACCGCCGCCGAATGCGGCCTGAAGGATTTCGAAATCTATGCGTTCATCGGCCTCTATGGCCCGCCCAATCTGCCGCCTGCCATCATCAAGCGAGCAAATGCCGCATTGAACACGGCGCTGGTAGATCCTGCAACCCGCAAAGCCATCCTGGAGCGTGGCGACGAACCTGGCGGTGGTACGCCCGAGGCGCTTGCGAACATGACCCGCGATTACCACGCCATGTTCGGCAAGATCGTGAAGGAAAACAACATCCAGGCGGATTGAGGCGGTTATCGGCAGCAGAGGAACGCCGTATGAAGGTTGAACCGAGACGGGCGAGGAAAGCGGTGGATGCCACTCCGGCGGCACCTTGGGCCACCGTGGCCCTGCCGGCGCCTCAGCGCGATGATCCGGAAGCGGATGCGCGGCCGCGCGTGCAGACCGCCGCACGCTGCGTGGCCATCCTCGTTGCCGTGACACGCAGCGACAATGGTCTGCACGCCAAGGAGATCGCGGAGCAGTTGGGCCTCCCACGCCAGGTCACCTACCACCTGCTGCACACGCTTTCGGAAACCGGCATCCTGCGCAAGGATGCGCAGGGCCGCTTCGTGGCCGGCATGACCATGGCGACGCTGGTGGAGGGCTTCAAGCGTCAGCTGGACGCGCCAGGCCGGTTCGCGCCCGTGGTGCGGCAGGTCGCAAATGACACCGGTGAGACCGCTTATGCCGTCGGCTGGCTAGACGGGGAGATCGTGGTGCTCAGTTCGGCGCGCGGCAATGCCGCGGTGCATGCAGCCGAGGTTCCCCATGGCTTCAGCGGTCATGCACATGCGCGCGCCGCCGGCAAGCTGTTGCTGGCACTGGCACCGCCGCTGCAGAGTGCCGAGTACCTGCGTGGGCACCGTTTCACGCGCTTGACGCCGCACACCATCGCGAGCGCGGCGCAGTTGCGCGTCGAACTGGAGCGCATCCGCATCGACGGCTACGCCGTGGACCGGGAGGAGTTTGCGCTGGGGTTGCGCTGTGTGGCGGTGCCCATGGCCGCGAGCCCCCTTTATGCGATCGGCCTGTCAGCGCCCGCCGACCGGTTCGAGGAGCGCTTCGAACACTACCTGCAAGTGCTGCGCCGCCATGCAGGGCAAGACGTCGAGTCGCCAGCATCCGACGCCGAGTCAACCACTTGACCCCGGAAGGGTCTGGCAGCGCCGCAGGGCGCCGCAGCGGCCCCGGAGTCTCTCCAACCGAGCATTCCCATGTCACAAGCATCTGATCAACAACCTAACGCCACGTTGCAGTCTCTCGCGGGATTGCGTGCCGTGCTCACTGGAGGTGCGACGGGCATCGGCCGCGCAACCGCCCTGGCGCTGGCCGACGCTGGTGCCGAAGTCGCGATCCTCGACATCGACGTGCAGAGCGCGGAATTAACCTGCCGTCAGATTGCGGACAAGGGTGGCACGGCCTTCACCATTGCCGCTTCGGTGTCCGACTCGGCTTCGGTCGACGCCGCATTCAGCACGCTGGACGCACGCTGGGGGCGCCTCGACCTGCTGGTCAACAACGCGGGCGTCAGCGGCAACCGGGCAGCACTGGAAATCGACGACACGGAGTGGCAGCGTGTGATGGGCATCAACCTCAACGGTGTGTTCTTCTGCGCGCGAGCCGCGGGTAGGCGCATGGTGGCGCGTGGCCAGGGCGCCATCGTCAACGTCGGATCGATCTACTCGCTGGTGGCGGCGCCCGAGCGCCTGAGCTATTGCGTGAGCAAGGCGGCGGTGGCCATGCTCACCAAGACGCTGGCCATCGAGTGGGCGTCGAAGGGCGTGCGCGTCAATTGCGTGGCACCGGGCTACGTGCAGACCCCGCTATTGGAAGCGCTGGATTCGGAGGGGCGCATCGATTTGGCCGCGCTCAGGCAGCGCACGCCGCAGCAACGGCTGGGCACACCCGAAGACATCGCCCAGTCAGTCGTGTACCTGTGCGAGCCCCGCGGCGCGCACATCACCGGGCAGGTGCTGGCAGTCGACGGCGGCTGGTCGGCCTATGGGTACATCTGATCGCGCCCACGAGCACCAGGAACTGCCATGAAGATCACACAACTGCGCATTGCCGAAGTGAAGGTTCCACTGCCGCAGCCGCTGCGGCTGGGCGATGTCGAGATCAAGTCCCGAGATTACGTGGCGGTGCGCATCGAAACCGATGCCGGCGTGCATGGTGATGCCTTGGGCTATCCGCGAGGTACGCCGCTGGTCGACACCTTGGCCAGGGTGTCGCAAGGATTGGTCGGGACCGATCCCCTGCTGCGGCGTGCGGGGTTGCATGGCTTCAGGCTGGCGAATGCCACGTCCATGCCGGTGTACGCGCGTGCGCTGAGCCTGCTGGACGTTGCATTGTGGGACCTCGCTGCCCGGCATGCCCGCATGCCCTTGTACAAGATGCTTGGCGGCCTGCGAACGCGAGCGCCGGTCACTGCGGTTGCCGGCTACTACATGAACACGCGGAGCGTCGAGGACATTGCCCAGGAGGTGGCGATGCGGCTCGACCAAGGCTATCCGCGTGTCAAGGTGATGCTCAAGGGAGACGATCCCGACTATGACGTGCGCTACGTCGAAGCCGTCACCCGTGTGGCGCAAGGGCGGGTGGCTGCTGACGCCCACTGGACCTGGCGCTCGCTGACCGAAGCCATGCGCTTCTGCCGCGCCGTCGACGGCGCGGGCCTGGCATTCCTGGAGGACCCGTTCGGGCCTCAGGACGGCGACCTGACAGTCGCGCTGCAACAGAAGCTCTCCACGCCGGTCGCAGCCGGCGAAGACGTCATTGACCTGCGCTCGATGCGCCGACTGGCGGACGGCATCTCGGTGCTGCGAGTCGACGCGACCACCTGCGGCGGCGTGACCGGTGCGCTGGCCGCTTTGCAGCTGGCCGAGATGGGCGGCAGCACGGTGTTCCCCCACGTCTTTGCACCGTTGCACCTGCACCTGGCCTGCGCGTTTCCGCAGGTCGAAGGCGTCGAATTCATTCCGCCTGAGTCTGGCGCCGACCCGCTGGATGTGCTGTTGCGACGGCCGCTCGTCGTCACTGACGGCTGGATGGCTGCCGACGACGAGCCCGGTGCTGGTCTCGAGCTCGATTGGGCGCGCGTTGAGGCGCGCACTGAAAGGGCAGTGGTGGTGAACGCCACCGGCCATTGACGGAACAACCTATTCATCACTGACTGCAATGACACAACTCGCCATCGAACCCATCCATAACCGTGACGTCGGCAGTAATGCCGATGCCCGATTCCGCGCCGACATGCTGGCGCGCATCGCCTTCGTCCGGGCCTTCGAGGCAAAAGCACTGGACCTGAGCAAGACCACGCCACCGGCGATCGTTGGCTCGATGCACCTGTGCGCTGGCCAAGAGTCGGTGCCCTTGGCGGCACTTGCGGCGCTGGGACCGCAGGACAAGGTCATCTCCACCTACCGAGGCCACGGCTGGGCGCTGGCAGCCGGGCTCGACCCCACCTCCGTGATGGCAGAACTGTGCCATCGCGCAGGCGGCGTGAACGGCGGTCGCGGTGGTTCGGCCTACTTCATGGCGCCGGATCAGCGCTTCATCGGCGAGAACTCCATCGTCGGCGCGGGTGTGCCCATTGCCTGTGGCGTGGCGATGGCCGAAGTCGCTGCCGGCAGCGGTAACGTGGTGATCGTCTCGATCGGGGATGGCGCGATGAACCAAGGCGCGGTGCACGAGGCACTGGTCTTCGCGGCCTACAAGAAGCTCCCGGTGCTGCTGGTCTGCGAGAACAACGGCTGGGCCGAACTGACGCCCACGCGAGTCACCACGCCCGTCGAGCGTCTCGCGCGGCGCTCGATCACCTATGGCATCGATGGCGTAACCATCGATGGCACCGATGTTGTACTGGTGCGCGACACGATTGCGGCGGCAGCCGAGCGCGCACGTGCGGGCCACGGGCCCAGTCTCATCGAATGCAAGGTGCCGCGCCTTTGGGGGCACTACAACCGCGACGTCGAGCACTATCGTTCGCGTGAGGACCGAGCCAGCGCCGCTGGCAGGGATCCGCTCAAAGTCCTCGGCGACCAACTCGTTTCGCAAGGGGTCATCTCTGCTTCGCAGGTTGAAACGATCATCGCTGAACAACAGGCGAGAGTGGAGGCTTTGACGAAGACGGTTCTGGCCATGCCTCTGACGGATACTGAGACGGCGGGCGCGAATGTCACGGGCACAGCTGCATTCAAGCCCGCATCGTCTGGTGCGACGGTGCCTGAAGAACTCGCATATATCGGCGCCGTGGGCGCCGCATTGCGCGATGAACTGAAAACCGATCAGCGCACAGTTGTGTACGGCGAAGACGTCGGAAATGCCGGAGGGATCTTCGGCGGCTCGAAAGGACTGCAGAAGGATTTCGGTGTGGAACGTGTCTTCGACACTCCCATCTCTGAGAGCGCGATCCTCGGTTCAGCAGTCGGCGCAGCGATGAATGGCCTGAAGCCCATCGTGGAAATCATGTGGGCGGACTTCATGCTGGTCGCACTCGATCAGCTGGTCAATCAAGCCGCCAACGTACGCTACATCACTGGCGGCAAGACGAACGTCCCCATGGTGATGCGCACGCAGCAGGGTGTAACGCCCGGGTCTTGCGCACAGCATTCTCAATGCCTGGAGGCGCTGCTTGCCCACATCCCCGGTTTAAAGGTTGGCCTGCCGTCAACGCCGCAGGATGCGTACGACATGCTCCGCGAAGCAGCGGCAGACCCTGATCCGTGCGTTCTCTTCGAGGCCCGGGGCCTCTATCCCATGAAGGGTGATGTGCGCCGGCTCGGCGAGGTCAAACCGGTCGGCGAGGCACGGCTCCACCGCGAAGGCAAGGACGTTGCGATCATCACCTGGGGCGCCATGCTCCACCAGGCGCTGGCTGCAGCGTCCACGCTATCCGACGAGGGGGTAAGCGTTTCCGTTCTGGACTTGCGCTGGCTGGCTCCGCTCGACGAAGAGGCGATCGTCGATGTTGTGCGGAAGGCAGCGGGACGAGTTCTGATCGTTCACGAGGCGGTTCGGTCCGGCGGATTCGGCGCCGAGATCGTCACCCGCCTTGGCGAGTTGCTGGGCGCCAATCAGCCGCTGCACGTCAAGCGTCTTACAACGCCCGACGTGCGCATGCCGGCAGCTCCGCATCTGCAGGCAGTGTTGACGCCGAACGCAGACGGGATCGCGCTCGCCTGTCGTGAACTGGTTTCCCGCAACATCTTCTAGTCGGGCATCTGAATGAACCGGATTTCGGTAGACCTGCCGTCGATGGCCGAGGGGGAACAGTTGGAGGTGATCGAGGTTCTCGTCGAGGAGGGGGAAGAGATTTCGTCCGGCCAGTCACTGGTGACGGTGGAATCATCTTCCAGGGCCACGGAAGTTCCATCACCGTGCCCCGGCGTGATCGCAAGCATCAACGTTCTTGTCGGTGACCACATTTCCGCCGGGTCGCAGCTGGTCGCCATTGACACTGAAGGGGCGACGATGGAAGCCCGCTTGCCGCAGTCGCAGGAGGCGCTCATTGCGGTTCCCGATATCGGGGATTTCGAAGACGTGACCGTGATCGAGGTCATGGTCAAGCCGGGAGACGTTGTCGTCGCGGAACAGAGCCTGATCACCGTGGAGTCAGACAAGGCATCCATGGAGATACCGGCGCCTCGCGCAGGAGCGGTGAGGGACGTCCTGGTCAAAGTTGGGGACAAGGTGTCGAGAGGCTCGACCTTTCTGGTCATGAGCAAAGAGGTGAGGGAGAGCTCTGCGAGCGTCGAGACCGCGCCTGAATCAGCGCAAAGCGTGAACATGCCGCCCGTCATGTCTGCGCCAGATCTCCTGCCTGCCTCGACGGCCTTTGCATCACCTTCGGTTCGCAAGAGCGCGAGAGAGCTCGGCGTTCCGATCGGCGAGATCGAGGGAAGCGGATTCAAAGGGCGCGTCACGCATGAAGACGTCCAGCAGTTCGGCAGTTCCGGGAATGGCGGATCGAGGGACGCTTCCGCACTGGACCTGATACCATGGCCGAAGGTCGACTTCACGAAGTTCGGTGAGATCGAGCGCAAGGACCTCTCGCGCATCAATAAGATCAGCGGCGCCAACCTGCACCGCAATTGGGTGATGATCCCGCACGTCACCAACCATGACGACTGCGACATCACCGAGCTCGAGGTCTTCCGCGTTGCGATCAATAAGGAGAACGAAAAGGCCGGCGTGAAGCTGACCATGCTCGCCTTCATGGTCAAGGCGTCGGTGGCGGCGCTGCGCAAGTTCCCCGAGTTCAACAGCTCGCTCGACGGCGACCAGCTCGTGCTCAAAAAGTACTTCCACATTGGCTTCGCGGCGGACACGCCTGGCGGTCTCGTGGTGCCGGTCATCAAAGACGCCGACAAGAAGGGTGTGATCCAGATCAGCCAGGAGATGGCGGAGCTTGCCAGGAAGGCGAGGGACGGCAAGCTTAGCCCGGCCGACATGTCGGGCGCCTGCTTCACGATCAGCTCGCTGGGCGGCATCGGCGGGCGCTACTTTACGCCGATCATCAACGCACCCGAAGTCGCGATCATGGGTGTGTGCAAGAGCCAGCTCGAGCCCAAATGGGACGGCAAGGCGTTTGTCCCCAGGCTCATTCTCCCGCTGTCGCTGTCGTGGGATCACCGCGTCATCGACGGTGCGTCCGCGGCTCGCTTCAACGCGTTCTTCGGCCAGGTGCTGGCTGATTTCCGCCGAGTGCTACTTTGATCGGCGCCATATGAGTCAGCAACGAATCAAGGTACCCGACATCGGTGACTTCGACGCGGTAACGGTAACCGAGGTCCTGGTCAAGGTGGGCGACACGATCAAGGTCGAGCAGTCGCTGATCACCGTCGAATCGGACAAGGCCTCCATGGAGATTCCTTCGTCGGCGGCTGGGGTGGTCACGGCACTGGCGGTCAAGGTGGGCGACAGGATCAGCGAAGGGTCGGTGGTGCTGACGCTCGAGGTTGACGATGCAGCCGCCGCAGCGTTGGGGCATGCGATGGCACCGGCCGCGAACTCGGCAGCCCCCGGCACTGCGAAGGCACCTTGGGCATCTGTCGCACCTGCGGTGCATGCGTCGAGCTACGGCGGCGCAGTCGACGCCGAGTGCGACGTCGTCGTGCTCGGTGCCGGACCCGGCGGCTATTCGGCCGCGTTCCGCGCGGCCGACCTCGGCCTCAAGGTAATTCTGATCGAGCGCTACGCCGCGCTCGGAGGTGTCTGCCTCAACGTTGGCTGCATCCCGTCAAAGGCGCTGCTGCACGTCGCGTCGGTGATGGACGATGTCAAGCATTTCGAGTCGCTCGGCGTGAGCTTCGCCGCGCCCACGGTTGATCGCGCCAAGCTGCTCGCGCACAAGAACAAGGTGGTCGGCAAGCTCACCGGCGGCCTCACCGCGATGGCGAAGATGCGCCGCGTGACGGTGGTACGCGGCTTCGGCAGCTTCATCGACAGCCATGTCATAGAGGTCGACGAGACCTCGGGCACGCGCTGGGACACTACCGGCAAGAAGCAGAAATTCAAGTTCCGCTACTGCGTCATCGCCGCGGGCTCGCAGTCGGTCAGTCTGCCGTTCGTGCCAAAGGGCGACCCGCGCATTGTGGACTCCACCAGCGCGCTCGAGTTGGGGACGGATCCCAAGCGCATGCTGATTCTCGGCGGCGGCATCATCGGCCTCGAGATGGCCACGGTCTATTCGACGCTCGGCGCGCGGCTCGACGTGGTCGAGATGCTCGAGGGCCTCATGCCGGGCGCGGACCGCGACCTCGTCAAGGTCTGGGAGAAGATGAACGCCGCGCGCTTCGACAACATCATGCTGAAGACCAGGACGGTCGGCGCCGAAGCCACCAAGGAAGGCATCAAGGTCATGTTCGAGGGCGAGAATGCGCCCCAGGAATCGCAGGTGTACGACCTGGTGCTGCAGGCCGTCGGCCGCAGCCCGAACGGCAAGAAGATCGGCGCCGAAAGGGCTGGCGTTCACGTGACCGATCGTGGCTTCATCGGCGTCGACACCCAGATGCGGACGAACGTGCCGCACATCTTCGCGATCGGCGACGTCGTCGGCCAGCCGATGCTAGCTCACAAGGCGGTGCACGAGGCGCACGTGGCGGCCGAGGTTATTGCCGGCGACATACACGGCAACAAGGAACTTTCGAGCGCCGCCTTCGACCCGCGCGTGATCCCCAACGTAGCGTATACCGACCCAGAAGTGGCGTGGGTTGGCCTCACGGAGGCCCGGGCCAAGGTTGAAGGCATCAATATCAAGAAGGGCCACTTTCCTTGGAGCGCGTCGGGACGGGCTATCGCCAACGGTCGAGACGAGGGCTTCACCAAGCTGATCTTCGACGCGGAGACGCACCGCATCCTCGGTGGGGGCATTGTCGGCACGCACGCCGGCGACATGCTGGGCGAGATCGTGCTCGCAATCGAGATGGGCGCTGACGAGATCGACATCAGCAAGAGCATCCATCCGCACCCGACGCTGGGCGAGAGCATTGGCATGGCGGCGGAGGTTGCGCAAGGCACCTGCACCGACCTGCCGCCGTCGAAGAAGTAGTCGCGGAATCACCGCCGGAACACGTGCGGCGTGCACTTGGGGCACTCACGCCGCCTCAGGCCCGGCATGAACCATGCACCCGGAACCTGCAGCACTACGCCCGATCGCGACGGACCTCGCGGCCGTCGGGGAGGCCGCTAGGTTCACGCATGCAACTGCAAGGTCTGCCCACGTATTGGTGCGTCGCAGCATTGGAGATGCGTGATGGAGATCCAAGAGGCTGACAGGCGCAGGTAGTTCAACCTGCTCGATGAAAGCGGAGAAGTCCATCCTGCTATGGAGTACGTCGCGGGCACACTCGATGACAGTTCTCGCGCCGCCTTGATTCCTTCGCGGCAGTTGCTGGGATTCGGCCAAGTCGGCGTGCGCGCGCCAGGCTCGCTTGCATCCTGAACACACGGACGGAGCCGGTTTCACCTACGCCGCGGTCGCCTTCCATGTGAAGACACTGTGTCGCGGCTCACTGTGCCCCCTGAACGAATGGAAGACGGGGCTTGCAGCTGCCCCTCGGCGGGCAACGGCTGCTTTGGGTCGGCAGTGTCAGTTCGTCCCAGACCGGCCCAGTCATTCCAGGTCGGACCGCCCGCCGCAACCCAGCGAGTGCCCGGTCTCGGATGCGCAGGAGTCATACGAGCCGCTGCCCGTCGAATGTCGGGTATCGAACGCAGCGGGACTTGGACCGTCTTTCACGAGTGACTCTGCCCAGCCGAAGCAGTCCTACAACCTGCGCGCTCGCGGGGCAGCTCCTGGCCGAGACTGCCAGTTCGCAGTTGGTCCACAAAGCGGAAATTTTGTTGGATTGCATCATTGCAGGGCGCTATCGGTCGAGACGGGCGCCTTGATTTCGGAACGTACAGCCGCGCATCCCAGATGGCCCTCAACTTGATGGGAGTCCATCATGGCATCCAATCTCAAATCCCCTGCTCGCGAGCCGTGGAACAAGGGCAAGATCGTCGGTCAGAAGGTTCCGTTCAGGACCAAGGACATCTGGGTATTGCGAGCGCGCCTTCAGACGGAAAGCCGAGTAAGCGAGCTTGCTTTGTTCAATCTGGGAATCGACAGCAAGTTGCGCGGCTGCGACCTCGTCAGCCTCAAGGTTCGGGAGGTCTGCCACGGTGACCTAGTGGCAACGCGCGCAGTCGTGATGCAGCACAAGACGCAGCGCCCTGTGCAGTTCGAGATCACGCCGGTGACACGCGAAGCTGTGCAGAAGTGGATCAAGCAAACTGGGCTGAAGTCTGAAGATTTCTTGTTCCCAAGCCGTGTCCACGCGTCTCCACATCTGGGGACGCGACAATACGCTCGAATTCTCGAAGGCTGGGTCAAGGAACTTGGTCTTGATCCTACAGCGTACGGTACGCATTCGATGCGGCGAACCAAGGCCACGTTGATCTACCGCCGGACCAAGAACTCGCGGGCCGTGCAGTTGCTGCTTGGCCATTCCAAGCTGGAGTCAACGGTACGTTACCTTGGCATCGAAGTCGACGATGCATTGGAGATCGCTGAACAAACCGAGATCTGATTCGCACGTCGTTTCATCGGGCACGCCGTCGACCGCAGAACTCGGTGAAGCGGTCGATCGATATGCCCGAATTGGCAGATCCCGCCGCGGGTACCGCCGACCGGCAGCTTCCTTGACACGACGCGGAACTGCGGTGCCGGCCATGTCCGGTCAGCCGGGCGGCCGCCCGCAATGACTGGTCTCACTTTGCGGATTCAACCGGTCGATGCAACGATTTGGCTGAACATCTCAGCCGGTGTGTGGAAGTCGAGGGTCTTCCTTGGTCGCTCGTTCAATTGTCTTGCAACGGCATTCAGCTTGGCTTGTGAATGGTTCGAGAGCTCGATCCCTTTAGGGAAGTACTGCCTGAGCAAGCCATTCGTGTTCTCGTTGGTTCCGCGCTGCCAAGGATTGTGCGGATCGCAGAAGTAGACTTAGATGTCGGTCGCCAGGGTGAATCGCTTGTGAGCCGCCATCTCCTTGCCTCGATCCCAGGTCAGCGATTTATACAACTCCTGCGGCAACTTGCGAGCGTTCTTGATCAGCGCACTGACGACGGTTTCGGTGTCCGTGCCCCCAAGTTTCACCAACATCACGTAGCGTGTTTGACGCTCGACCAGGGTGGCAATCTGGCTGCTCGTGCCCCCGAACAGCAGGTCGCCTTCCCAATGACCAGGCGCCGCCCGATCTTCCACCGTGGCCGGGCGCTCGCTAATGGACACCGTTTCGAGAATTCTTCCGTGTTTGTCGGTCTTCTGCGTGTGATGGCGCGAGCGGCGCATGACACGCGTGCGCCGCAGGTGCTGCAGCAGCTCCTTCTTCAATGCGCCTCGAGCTTGGATGAAGAGGCTGCGATAGATGGTCTCGTGTGACACCTGGAAATCCTCGTCGCCAGGATAACTATGCCTGAGCCACCCCGCGATCTGCTCGGGCGCCCACAGCGATTGGAGCTTGGCAGCCACCATGCGCGCCAGGGCTCTGTTCCTTGCCAGTTTGCATCTCTTGGGACGGCGGCCGCGGTCCCACGCCGCCTGGTCGGCCTGAGCAGCCCGGTAGCCCTCGCGACCACCGTTGCGCTTGATCTCCCGGCTAACAGTCGATGGCGCTCGCCCGAGGATGCTGGCGATCGCTCGAATCGAGAAGCCGGCCACTACAGCACGTGAGATCTCCTCGCGCTCGGACAAAGTCAGCGCCAAGCAGGACCGGCACCGTTTTGGCGGCGGTATGCCGCCTGTTCGGGACCGAATCCCTCCGACCGACGAATGCGATCGATCGAACAACTGGGCTATCTGTTGAAGGCTGTCGCCTGCTTTCCAGCGCTCCCACATAAGGGCCTTCTGGGCGTCCGTGTCGTAGGTCCGCGTTCGATACTTCATCTGCAAAACTCCTTCTGCTTAAGCAGTTTCTAGTGTGTTGCATCGACCGGTTGAATCCGCACTTGCATTGCGGTCGCGCGGCACATCCATATCAATGGGCCGCGCGTCCGTCCTGCCCTCAGTTCATTTCAGCAATCGCCTCTTTTACCCCCTCCTCGCGCAGGGGTGTGCTTGCGCCATCCAGGTGAAGTGCTGCTTCCGCCGGAACAGGCGTTGCGCAATCCTTGTAGATAACGCCGTCCTTCATCACGAGCCGGACCTTGGTGGGGTCGGTCAGCAGTGCAAGGTTCTGCAGCGGGTCGCCGTCGACCAGCACGATGTCGGCAAGGTAGCCGGCCTTCAACTGCCCCAGCTCGTCGGGTCGCAGCATGATCTGGCCGCCCAGCTTCGTCGCGGCGAGCAGCGCCTCCTTCGGTGTCATGCCGATGTAGTCGACG
Source organism: Variovorax defluvii (assembly GCF_039541515.1). Lineage (NCBI taxonomy): Bacteria > Pseudomonadati > Pseudomonadota > Betaproteobacteria > Burkholderiales > Comamonadaceae > Variovorax > Variovorax defluvii. The sequence continues at coordinate 7,565 of NZ_BAABGJ010000081.1, read as the reverse complement.
AAATACTGCAGGTCGTTGGCGTTGGTGCCATGGGGCATCCAGGCAAATCCGTAGTCCCCGCCGGGCAGGATACGGATGCCGCGTTGGTGCATCTTGCGCAGCGACTGGGATGCAATCTCCAGTTCACGCTTGTAGCCCATCTGCGTGGCGATCGCCTCGGTGATGCCGAACTCGGCGGCGTTGTAGGTCGTGCGGATCAGCCAGCCAATGCCCGGCGCGACAAAGTGCTTGTCCTTGGCCGCCTCCAGCATGTCGAGCGCTTCCTCGTCCGCGAAGCTGGCGTGATAGACCATCTCGATGCCATGCCGCACGCACTGCTTGACTGACTCGCTCGACCGCGCGTGCGCCGCCATGCGCTTGCCGTATCGCTTGGCCTCCTGCGCAAGCATCGCCACCTCGTCTTCTGCGAATGGCGACATCTCTGCGGGCAGGCCGGCGATGTACTCGCCCGACAGGTTGATCTTCAGGTGATCGACGCCGTACTTGATGAAGGTGCGCGCCGACTTGCGGATGTCTTCGGGGCCGCTGCATACGCTGCCGAAGCTCAATTCCTCGAACTTCATGTGCGGCAGCGTGTTGTCGCCGAGCGCGCCGATGGTGGTGATCTCCTGGCTGCCCGCGAGGTAGCGGGGGCCTGGGAATTCACCGGCATCGATCGCATTGCGCAGCACCACGTCGAGCCGCGGCTTGGCCGCCGCCGCGCCAATCGCGGACGTCCAGCCCATGTCGAGGTAGCGCTTGGCCACGCGCACGCACCACAGCATGTGCTCCTCGGGCGGCATGAACTGGATGGCAGCGAGCGAGGGCTGGTCGTTCCACGAAAAGTGCGTGTGCGCCTCGGTCATGCCGGGCATGAGGAAGCGGCCGCGGCCTTCGATGACGCGGGCGTCGTCGGTGCTCACGCGCTTGGGCAGGCGCGTGACTTCGACGATGCGCTTGCCTTCGACGAGGACGTCGCCGAGGTAGGTGTCTTCGCCGGTGCCGTCGAAGATGCGGACGTTGGTGAATGCGATGCGGGTCATGCTTGTCTCCTCTGGCGGAACGCCGGCAATGGGTTTACGAAATCAGCGCGAGCGAAGCGTGGAACTGTTCGAGTTCCTGCATGCAGCGTTGTGGCTTTTCAAAAGTCGTCCAATGGCCGCAGCCATCGAGGACGACTTGGCGGGAACCGGCGATGCGCGCGGCCATCGCGGCAACGTTGGCGGGCGGGGCGACGCCATCCTGGTCGCCGGTGACGAGCAGCGTCGGCACGTCGATCTGTTCGATCGCAGCCGACTGGGCGGTGGCCAGCGCCTCGCAGCTTTGCGCATAGCCCTCGGGCGACTGGCGCATCACGCTCTCGCGCACCAAGGCAAGCACCGCGGGCTGCTGCTCCTTGGTCTCCTTGCTGGTCGCACCCTTGACGATGGCGTCGGCGATCTCCTGCATGGCAACCGGACCGCTGCGCGCCAGGGTGGCCCGCGCCGTGATGTTCGGTCGTGCCGCTTCCGGCGGTGCGACCAGTGGGCCGAACAGTGCCAGCGACTTGACCTTGTCAGGATGGCGCACGGCGAAGTGCTGCGCGACGATGGTGCCGAGGGAGTGGGCCATGACATGCACCGACTCGACGCCCAGGCCGGCCAGCAACTGGTCGAGCGCGGCGACGTAGCGCTCGATGGAGAGCGGATGCTGCAGCAGCGAAGAACGCGCGCTGCCCGGCAGGTCCGGCCGGATGACCTTGAAGCCCGACAGCGCCGCCAGCACCGGCGTCCAGTTGTTCGACGAACCGCCGAGCCCGTGGATGCACAGCAGTGCGTCGCCTTCGCCGTCGATCTCGACGGCCAGTCCGTTGATGATTTGCGTGGTCATCGGTGCGCTCAGATGAACTTGTTCTCGATGGCGCCGAGACCGTCGATCTCGACCCGCACCACGTCGCCCGCCTTCAGGTACTGCGGCGGCGACATGCCCATGCCCACGCCGGCCGGCGTGCCGGTGGCGATCATGTCGCCCGGATACAGCGTGATGCCGCGCGAGATGGTCTCGATCAGCGTCGGGATGTCGAAGATCATGTTCTCGGTCGGGCCGTCCTGGCGCAGCTCGCCATTGACCCAGCAGCGCACGCGCGTCTTCGTGCCATCGAACTCGTCGGCCGTCACGACCCACGGGCCCATCGGGCAGAAGGTGTCGAAGGACTTGCCCATGTCCCATTGGCTGTGGCGCACCTGCACGTCGCGCGCCGTCACGTCGTTGACGACCGTGTAGCCGAAGACATGGTCCATCGCGTCGGCACGCGTGATGTTCTTGCCGCCTTTGCCGATGACGACGGCGAGCTCGGCTTCGTAGTCGATCTGCTGAGAGATGTCGCTCGGCACCAGCACTTCGTCATGCGGGCCGACCACGCATTCGGGCACCTTGGTGAAGACGATCGGCCATTCGTCGGTCTTGGCGCCGCTGTCCTTGAACACCGAGGACGACAGCTCCTTGGCATGCGCGTGGTAGTTGCGGCCGACGCACCAGACGTTGCGGCGCGGCTTGGGCAACGGCGCGTCAAGCGCGACGTCCGAGACCTTGACGACGGCGCCGTTGGTTGCCGGCAGCTTGCCGCCTTCGGCCAGCGTTTCGATCAAGGTCAAGGCGCCTTTGTCGGCCTGCTCGGGCGTGAGGATGAAGGGTGTGATCGTGAGACCGTCGGCAGACACGAGGCCTGTTTGGCGGCGGCCGTCGACCAGGTAGGTAGCGATGCGCATGCTTGTTGACTCCTGTGGTTCTCTCCGAAATTCGCCGGCTTGAAGGGCTCGGCGGCATGGGATGAACTTTAGGAATTGCAGCCGTTTGGCGCTTATCGACGCGTCCAGCGGCGTATCAGGGAGTCTTGCCGTGTACTTAGGACTTACCCGAATTGGCGCCTCGGGACCCCGCTGGCAAAGGAACAATCGCATCCTGACCGGACTTCTGGAGTATTCACATGCAGGAGGCTTATGCGCTCCATGAAGGAGCGTTCGGTACGGCCATCGTCCTGGAAGCGCGCGCCAATCTGGTATCGCATGCGCATTCCGAAACGCAGTTGGCGCTTTGGCTTGGTGGCGCGCGCGCCACTGCCCGTGTCGGCTCGAGCGTCGTCCCCTACGGAGAAAACGTGGCCCTCGGCGTCAATGCGTACGAAGCGCACGACATGGTCAAACTGGACGACAGCGGCCCATGCCTGTTCATCGTCTTCATGATCAAGAAGGAGTGGCTGGATGAACTCGGCGTCGCCAAGGAACGCAGCTTCAGGTTTCCGTCGCCGCACGTTCCCATCAGCCCTGCGATGCGCCGTTCGTGCTGGCGCGTGCTGGACCTGATTATCTCGGCCGGACCGGAGCGCAGCGAAATCGACGACGAGGTCGAACGGCTGCTCGAGGCGGCCATTGCCGCGTCGACGGCCGGTGGCGAGGCGGCACCCGGCGTAAGCGTTGGCGTCACGCTGGACCATCGGCTGCGCAGTGCGATCGCCCACATGCGGCAGAACGTGTCCGACAAGACCTCGATCGACGAGATCGCCGCCAAGGTCGGCCTCTCACGCGCACGCCTCTTCGCGCTGTTTCGCGACCAACTCAATACCACGCCCCAAGTCTTCTGGAGCGGCGTGCGCGTTGAGGAAGCAATGCGCCGCGTGAGCGAAGGCAGCGAACTCACTGATGTCGCGCTCGACCTCGGCTTCTCTGCGCCAGGCAACTTTTCGCGCTTCTTCAAGGAGCACACGGGCATCTCACCTTCGATCTTCAAGCGAGCCACTCGGGCGCCATCACCGGTCACGGTCACCGGAATTCCGCGCGAGCAAGGGTAGGAGCGGCGACGTTGGCGTGCGCGAAGGCACGTGCCCATGCCCCAAGTCCGGGCGCAAATCCTGATCGTCGGAGATCGGCGACCAAGACGGCGGCTTCCTGCCGTACACCTGTCATTGGGCAACCGAAGTTAATGGAGGGCAACGGGCCCGTACTCCCATTTTGATGGCGAACAGAGCTGACGTTCGACGCTTAGAGGGCAAGGTCGCTTAAGGGCGAGCGGGGAGCTATGACTGCAATGCTTTGGGACCGGCCGTCCATACCGAGGCGGCGTCAGCACTTGGATGACTGGAAACGGGCCGACAGCGAAAGTTCGCTGTCCAACAGGGATATGCGGAAAACGCTGCATTGCTGTCATCCGACGCCGCGGCTTGAAGGACAGCCATGGGCCCTGAGCGTTGGTTCGGAGAAGCCTGCTTGACTGACTGCTACTGCTGCTGCAAAACAGACTTAGGCTGGAACGCCCATTTTCCCCGGGCTCATCGACGCACATAGCTCTTGCTCCCACTGTCGCTCAAGCGACAGCGACCACCCCGCGGGCCAACACAAATCCTTCCCGATCGACAAGCGCAATCCTCGCTGCTCATCAATGGGCGTTGGGGGGAACGCACGGCGCGCGTCGCCGAGCCTTGCGGCCCCGTGCAGATCTTCTTTGAACCACTGATCGATCCATCGTTGCAGACCAAAAGCTCACCGGCGCAGTGGGAGACTCCGCCTTTGCGGCCGGAGCATGGATAGTTTGCTGCATGACCGGGTGCATTCACCGATGCCACGAGCATCAGTAGTGCAAGCGATACGGCGGAGCGAAGAGGCCCGCACCTCAATTCGCATGGCATTTGGATGGGGTGATCGGGTGATCGCATACGCGGAAATTTGCAACTGCACTCACCTCAAACCGTGCGCTTGCATTTCGGGTATAGCGTGCAGCCCCAGAACGGCTCTCCCGCAGGGGTACTGGCCGGCGTAGACGAGTGGATCAGAGAATGCGTTCGATAGGGCTTGCCCGCTTCCCATGGCGGCGGCGAGCCGATTGGCCCAGGCGTGCAAGGCGGCGTAGCTTGTGACGGACAGCGCAACGCAGCCACCAGGTCAGCATGGCGATCAGTTCGATCAACTCTTCCGCAGTGCTTGTCTTTCTTCGACAAGCCACCTCGGGTCTCCTCGGCCGGCACTCTGACGAGCCGAAGAGGCGTGCGCCCGATCCGTGCGCCGATGCGTGGTCGTCGTCGTGATGTATGGCACAGATGCGGGCGAAATGGCACGCGGCGCCCAGAGTGGGCCCAAGTCTTCCCGGAACTCAGCGACGGCGATCATGCAATGACGACGAAGCGCTGGTAGAGCAGTTGCAGCGCCGCCGGCAGAGGTCCACCTGCATCCGCCCCGACCGGAGACCAGTGAAGCGCCGTGTCTTCCAACGGCAGAACGGACCGGACCAGCGCCATCAGTGAATCTCCTACCCGAGCCCGCAGTTCAGTGCACCACGTCTCATCAATGCCATCGAAGCAGGACTGCAGCCGCTTCATGCGCGCCACAAAGACTTCGACGTCCAGCGTGGGAAATGCGCATTTCACCCGTCTGAAGTCGGTATTGAACTTCGCCGCCACACATGGCACATCGGTCATCGCAACCACCAGCCCCACATTGATGAACTCCGCCGTCCCGATGTCATGAACATAGCGAAGAACCGTGTGCGTGAACGGCCCTTGCGCGACCACCTCGCCGTGCGCACGAATGAGTTCGGAGTTTTTCATCGGAGGCCGATGCTCCGCGAATATCGCTCGGCCCGCTCTACGAAATTCGTAGCCAGCACGCCGATACGCACAAGGCCGGCATGCGGCCACCGAGGGTGCGCAGCGCGCTATCGTGGGGAATGGGCGTCGGCGGTGGAAGCGGCGGCACTCGCATTGCACGAGTCCCTCACCCCGCCCCACCTGGATTCGAAGTCGCGGCGCGCCCGCGCCGCGACCTTCATGCCATCGAAAGACCTTCGATCGGCGCTTCGCTCAGAACGTCAGTCGGCGTACACGCCCGCCGCCTTGATGATCGGACTCCACTTCGCAATCTCGGCCTGCACGAACTTCTTGTGCTCCGCAGGCTCGACACGGTTGTCGGTGGCGACCACGGCGCCCAGGCCTTCCTGCTTCTTGATGAAGTCCGGGTCCTTCAGCGCGACCTTGAGCGCGTCGTTGATCTTCTTGGTCACCGCGGTCGGCGTGCCCTTGGGCGCGTAGAGGCCGTGCCAGATGGTGACCTGGAAGTCCTTCAAACCCTGCTCCTGCAGCGTCGGCAGGTCCTTCAGCAGCGGGGTCGTCAGTCGCTTGGGCGTGGTCACGGCATAGGCCTTGACCTTCTTCGCCTCGATCTGCGGCGAGGTGTTGGTGGTCTGGTCGCACAGCAGGTCGATCTGGCCGCCGATCAGGTCGGTGATGGCCGGCGCCGTGCCCTTGTAGGGAACGGGGGTCATCTCGGTCTTGGTGGCGCTCTGGAACAGCAGGCCGCACAGGTGCGAGGCCGAGCCCACGCCCGCGTTGCCGAGGTTGATCTTGCCCTTGTTCTCGGCCATCCAGGCGGTGAGTTCCTTGTAGTTGTTGGCCTTCATCGCGGGCTTGGCGATGAGCGTCATCGGCACGTCGTTGATGATGCCCAGGTACTCGAAGTCGGTTTCGACCTTGAAGGGCACGTTGCGCACCAGCGTGGGCACGGTGGACATGGCGATGTGGTTCAGCAGCAGGGTGTAGCCGTCGGGCGCGGCACGGGCCACCTTCGCCGCGCCGATGGAGCTGCCGGCGCCGGGCACGTTGTCGATCACGATGCTGCCGCCGCCCATGGGCTTGCGCAGGGCTTCGGCCAGGTCGCGGGCCACGCGGTCGGTGGGGCCGCCGGCGGCGAAGGGAACCACGATGGTGATGGGCTTGCTGCCGGGGAAATCCTGGGAATACGCGCCCGTGACGGCAGTGGCGATGGCAGCGAAAGCCAACAGTCTCTTCATGTGGTCTCCTGGTAAAAGTGTCCGGTTCAACGGGCCGCGATCTTATCGCCGCAGGCGACCCGACCGGGTAGCGAATTGCCCTTACAAAAACAAGCAGTTCTCGTGGCGTGTGTACGGATCGGCAGCGCGCGCGCCAGTCACTGGCGCTCGCGCGTCGACGTCCAGTTGTAGACCGGTCCGGGGCCTCGCGTGACGGGTGGGCCCGAGTCGTCGGCCGCCACCGTGGCGGCGCGGGGCGCGCTGAACAGCGGCCCGGGGCCGGGCACCACCGGCGGCCCGCCGTCGCCGCCGGCCGATGCCGGGGTGCCGGGCGAGCTGTAGTTGTAGACGGGGCCTGGGCCGGGCGCGATCGGCGGTCCGCCATCGCGGGCCTGGCCACGGGGCGGGGCGATGACCGGCACGGGCGCGGTGACGGGCGCGGGCGCGCGGGCCGCCGGCGTGCCGGGGTCGTCGCGGGTCCAGCCCGGCGGGCGGATCCAGGGCATCGTCGTTGCCGTGGCGGGGGGCGCCGGCGGCGCATCGTCGTTCGTGGCCCAGTCCGGCAAGCGCGGCTGGCGCTCCGCCCGGGCCGTTTCGCTGCGCCTGCGCTCCTGGGGCGCAAGCGAGGCAGTGCGCGTCGTTGTCGCCGGCGCACCGGAAGGGGTGGCCGCGGCGGGTGCCGGCGCCGGAGCGGGTGCCGGGGCCGCCGCGGTGGGCGCCTTCGCGGGCGCGGGCGCGGCGGCGCGTGCCGGCGCAGGCGCCGGGGCGGGCGTCGACGGCGCCCGTGCCGGGCT